>NZ_JAKUGX010000037.1:0-48339 GCF_022664195.1 Bacillus cereus group sp. BfR-BA-01316 | reverse complement strand
ATTATAGATATCAATGGAATTTAAAAAAGATGACTCCTGTTGGATACAGAAATCATCTTCTTGATGTTGCCTAACTTTTTTCAAAATGTCCTTTACAAAGGGTACAGATTAGTAGAAGCTTCTTTTTTTTATTACTATTTTTCACATGCAACTCCATCGCCATCACGATCAAGTTTAGAGCTATATCCTGGTTGGTCTCTATATAATGGAGCTTTCCCAGCATTTTTAACTTCAGTACAATTTTTGAAATATGTATTACTATTGTTTCCAGCAGCCGGTTGTGCTTGAGCTTGCTGTGCTTTTTGTTGTTCCTGTTGTACGCGAGCTTGCTCAGCAGCTTGACGTTGCTGTTCTTCTTGTTGCTTACGAGCTAGTTCCTCAGCTTGGCGTTTCTCATCCTCTTGCTTACGAGCTAGTTCTTCATCTTGACGTTTCTCATCTTCTTGCTTACGAGTTTTTTCGTCCGCTTCTTTCTTTTCTAATTCCTTTTTCTTTTCGTCATCTTTTTTCTCTTCACTATTAGAAGCGACTTGTTTATTCGTTGCTGTCGTTTTTTCAGAAGAAGGATTTGAAATACCTGATAGCGCAGCAAAAATGACAAATAAAATAGCTGTAATAATAAATTGTTTTTTTGCTACACCTGTTTTCTTAATAACAGATAATATTGCAAGAACAAGGAAGAATATAAATAGAATGAAACTTAAAATAGAAAAAAATTCGACGACTGGGTGTTCAGATTCTGTTGTGCCGGTCACCATTAAGACAATTGAAATCATAAAAAGAATAGCGGTAGAACGACCATATTTTATTGCTTTACCATTTTTCTTAAAGAACGAGACGATGCAAAGAATTAAAAGGATAAAAGCAATAAAAAATAAAGCTGCACCAATATTACTCAAAACTTCCATTTAAATACCTCCATTTGCAAGATTTTCTCTATTGATTATATAAAAATTCATTGGGAATTACAGGGTTTTTAATAAAATAAAAAGATTTATATTATTTTTAATAGATGAACAAACAATCATTTTGTATATAAAGAAAAATGGATTTGATTCCTATTACCTTTTGAAAAGATTTTCATAGATTATAGTATCTCATTTGAAAGGAGGGGATTTGAATGGAATTCCAATTGTTAGTTAATTGTGTGTTGCAAGAAGGGAATGCTTACTTTTTAGTAACAAAAGTAGATGATGCTATTACGTTGAAGGTGCCAATTACAGCAGGAGTAGCAGGCTTATTTTTAGCTTTAGGTGTACCAAGATGTTCTTAATTTAGATTTCTATAGTAAAAGGATGAGGGACAAGCCTTATCCTTTTACTATTACATAATTTTGTTATGTAAACTAAAATAGTTATGCTAGTTATTTTATATTATTTTTACAATAGCACGTTTAAAACGGACATGCATATACTATAATGTTTCAGTAGCCTTTGGTGATGAAACATAGTTTTTAAAAAGTATATCGAAAGTAGAAGGGATACTCTTTTTAATTATGAAAATAGATGAGGTGCTAGTATATATGAAAAGACGAACGTATGACATTCCAGTCGCGTTGCGAAGAGAATGGTTTTTAATAGAGTTAGCGCATTTAACAAAGAAATATGGGATTGAAATTGCAACTAGTAAAATAGAAGATGCACCATTTCTTAGAGATCAAGTTACAGAATTGAGAATAGGAGCTGGTTTGCAATACGATAAATATGATGATGAGTATATCATCGGATTTTAAACAAAGAAGCTGCGTATAAAAGGTTATTAAAGAGACCTTTTATACGCAGCTTTTTTTGTAAAGAGAAAGCTTTATTGAGAAATATTCAAAACGCTTATTGTAAAAAGGAATGAAGGAATGTTGAGAGAATAACGTTTGATAAGAAAGGAATGCGGCTATTAATTTCTTATTCTAATGTATCTTAAAAGTAATTGATTAAATGGAATTTAAAACAATTGGTGTTCAACAGAATGGTAGCGCTTTCTTTCAGGCGGAAAAGGGGGATGTTAATGGGAATTATGAAAAGGAGTATCGCATTATTTATTGTACTTTGTTTTATGAGTCCGATGGTTTTTAGTACAAATGTACACGCGGAGGTTGTAACAGAGCTTAAGACTGGTTTTCCAGATAAAGAAGTATTTACTCCTGGAGAATGGTTTTTAGGTCAGAAACCTGCTAATTATGATGAAAATAAACCACCAATTCTCTTTGTGCAAGGAAGAAATGGTAATGCGGATAGTTGGTATGGAAAGACAGTATATCATGATATGAATGATATGTACGACTATGCTTTGAAAGCAGGTTATCAAACTGTATTTATTCAATTATACGATGCTGCTGGGAAAGGATCAGCTAGCCAATGGGACAATGGAAAATTGTTAGCACAAAAGCTTGAAGAAATTTATAATCATTTTGGTAAAAAAGTAAATGTTGTAGCTCATAGTAAAGGTGGTATCGATACACAAGCTGCGTTAGTTGGATATGGAGCGAATCGATTTGTTGGAAATGTTATTACGCTTGCCACTCCGCATTACGGATCAAATTTAGCGGATTTATCATATAGTTGGTGGGCAGGATGGCTTGCCTCTATATTAGGTCAAAAAGATGATGGGACATATTCATTGCAAATAGGTGAAATGGCAAAGTTTCGTTCTACAATAGATAATAATCCTGCAGCTAAATTAAACCGTTACTATACGGCTACTGGGACAAGCTGGGGACCTGTTTTTTCAGCATTATCTATGGGCGGGTTGTATTTGTCATCATACGGTTCTAATGATGGATTAGTGAACGAATGGAGTGCTAAGTTACCATATGGAACACATTTATTTACGGATGCACGATTTGATCATGATAATATACGAAAAGGTTCAGCTGTTTTCGCACGAATTGAGCCATATTTACGGACAGCAAATGTACCAGTACCGGTTTTATTAGCCCCGAGTAATAGTTCAGAAGAAAAGGTAGAACAATTAAACACAACTTCTAATCAAGCTATTTTAGGAGGGGAGTTGTCACAAAATCAGTGGGTAGGGCAAACTATCGCAGTTGATAAAAAAGCAGAAGGGGTAGTCTCTGTTTTAACAGCTTCTTCGGATGTAGAAATACAACTAATATCTCCAAAAGGAAAAGTTTATACAAATAAAGATAGTGCTGTATCTACTGGTGAAGGTGAATCTCTCTTTAAAGGCGCGACTATAAGAACATTTAAATTTGATAAAATGGAAGCAGGAGAATGGCAAGTTAAAATGATGGCGAAGCAGCCGAAAGATGCATATTTAATCGTAACCGATTACAAAAAAGATGCTCCGTTCGTCCTTCAAATGCCAGCAAAAGTTAAAGTAAATAAAGCAGAGTATAAACTCAAAAAATCACCTGCAGCTCCAGAAATGAAAGGCGATCTTTCAGTAACAGTAAGAGTAATTAATAAAGATGGAAAGTTAGTTTCTGAATCAAATGAATCGCAAAATATTAATGCAAATACATTTACAGGTGCTTTGAAAAATATAGAACAGCCGGGTGTATATAACGTTACAATTGATATAAAAGGGATGAATAAGGAAGGACAACCGTATAATCGTACGATAGTTAAGTCGGTTTATGTGGAGAAGTAGGAAAGAATGAATCGGTTTTAATAAAAAAAGTGCCGAATTCTTGTGGTAGAAGGATTTCGGTACTTTTTCATGTTTATTAGATGAATAGAAAAGTGAAATGGGAGTTTATGTTCTATAAGAGGATGATAGGAATCAAAAAAACGTTATGCAATAAAAAAAGATGCTGAATTAGCCGGAACCGTAACAATAGTTTCGCCAACTAGTTGAAGGCATTCGTTATTTGATGAAGTATTCATTTGAAAAGCGAAATCACCTTGACTATTATCAAGTGGATTGTTATTTAAAAATATAGTTATGACTGGAATATGGGGAAATACAGGATTTAACGCATTATCCGAAAAAAAGTCTCCTTCCTCAAGCGTGTGAAGGACGATAGTCCAACGGTAGGTGGGAGATGAACTGATATGACAAAGCATAATAAGGCGTACAAATTTCGTCTGTATCCAACAGAAGAACAAGCCTATCTGATACGTAAAACTTTTGGGTGTGTACGCTTTGTATATAACAAAATGCTAGCTGAACGGAAAGAAATATACGAAAAGTACAAAGAGAACAAGGAAGAGCTGAAGAAACAAAAATTCCCTACTCCTGCGAAATACAAAGTAGAGTATGAATGGTTGAAAGAAGTCGATTCATTAGCACTGGCCAACGCTCAATTAAACTTGCAAACTGCGTATAAGAATTTTTTTAGTGATCAAAGTGATTTTCCTACATTCAAAAGTAGAAAGAGTAGAAAATCCTATACAACGAATCGAGTAAACGGAAATATTATGTTATTTCATGGTTATATCAAATTACCGAAGCTGAAATTAGTACGACTGAAGCAACATAGAGAGATACCGCAAAACCAAATCATCAAATCATGCACGATTTCGATGACACCAACCGGTAAGTATTACGTATCTGTCTTGACCGAATATGAAAAGGAAATCATTCAAAAAGAAGTAGAAAGTGTAGTTGGATTAGACTTCGCAATGGCTGAATTGTACGTGAGTAGCGAAGATGAGAAAGCCAATTATCCTCGCTTTTATCGTCAGATGATGGATCGATTAGCAAAAGCGCAACGAGTATTAGCAAGACGTGTGAAAGATTCAGCACGTTGGAATAAACAACGGATCCGTGTAGCGAAGTTGCATGAAAAGGTCGCCAATCAACGTAAAAATTTCCTTCATCATAAATCGAAAGAATTGGCTACTCATTTTGACGTTGTAGCAATAGAGGACTTACATATAAAAGGAATGTCACGATTACTTCGCTTTGGTAAAAGTGCCCTTGATAACGGTTGGAGGATGTTCACGACATTTTTAGCATATAAGCTACAAGAACAAGGCAAACAGCTTGTAAAAATAGATAAATGGTTTCCTTCTACAAAGATGTGTAGTCGTTGTGGAAACAGAAAAGAAATGTCATTATCTGAACGCACATAGGAGTGTTCGTGTGGACTAACAATAAGTCGTGATTATAATGTAGCTATCAATATCAAAAGGGAAGCCATACGCTTATTAACGTTGGCATAAATAGTAACAAAATAACCTTTGGAACAAGGGAGTTAGCTCGGCTGTCCTAAGACAAATTCGTTAGCTATCAAAAGTAACGGTTAACCGAGAAGCCCCCACTTCAAGTAAGCTTGTAAGAGATACTAAGTGGTGGGTAGTTCACAGTAGTGTTAATACTTGAGATGAAAGAAATTCGATAATCACCAACTTTACTAAATTGTATAGTAGTCGGATTTAGTAAGGAAACTCTATCCGAGGTTTTAAAATATTGAAGTATGTAAACTTTAAGATAGTATATCGCCAAAGTAAAGAAGAGAAGTATTTAAAGGTAAGCATTTTAGTGAAACAGAGAAATGGAAAAAGCGATGACTAAGTTTCCAACTTAGTCATCGCCTTTTATTTATGCAATTGAGCAGGAAGAAGACAAAAGATATCGAATGAATGTAATTATACAGAATTGTTTGCTTTTGGTTGAATAGTAGTTAAAGATACGTTAGTTATACTTCAAACCGTAAGAAAAGAGAGATTAAATAATAGAGGGAGCAACTTACATGGAAAATATATTAAAGGTATCCTCAAAATCAAGTCCAAATTCAGTGGCAGGTGCAATAGCGGGTGTACTAAGAGAACGTGGCAATGTAGAAATCCAAGTAATTGGAGCTGGTTCTTTAAATCAAGCGATTAAAGCAATTGCGATTGCAAGAGGTTTTGTCGCTCCAAGTGGAATTGACTTGGTTCTTGTTCCAGCGTTTCAAGAGGTTACTATCGATAATCAAGAAAGAACAGCAATCAAATTAATTGTAGGTCCTAGAAGGAGAAGGTCTTAATAGCGAACACTAATATAAGGGGAAAAAGGCCAATAGACTCCAAAAAGTTAGACACGTTATTTCATTTGGTAGTTCCTTGGACACGGTATTGTACCGGACTCATGACTTTTAATTTCCCCTTTGATTTAGCGAGTTCTTCTAGAAGTTTAAAAATGCCAAATCCTTTGTGACATAAGGGATTTGGTATTTTTGAAGTTTTTATGTTTTTTTTAATAAACAATCCTAAAACTGCTCATTCTTCTCCCAAGATTCTACGAGATAGGCTTATAAACCTTGTTATATAAAGGTTTATAAGCTCTGTCTTTCCTCAATGCTCACATTTTGCTCACATTAAAATTTTTTCAGTTTTTATTTGATATTTTCATAAGATTTTATTACATTCTCAAAATTTTCTGCGGCTTGTTGCTGCATGTTTTGTGTGATATGGCTATATTTATCTAAAGTCATTTGAATAGAAGAGTGTCCTAAGCGATCTTGTACGATTTTAGGGTGTTCCCCAGCCTGAAGCATGAGTGTAGCGTGAGTATGTCGTAAGTCGTGTATACGAATCCGAGGAACACAAGCTTTTTTATAGTGATCATTCAAAAAGCGATGAGGAGCATCTATATGTAAGGGCGAATGTATCGTATTGCCGGTGAAAATAAAGGCTTCTTCATTCAAGTGTATACCCCAGCGGAAAAATTCTTTCTTTTTATAGGAGTAGTAGGATTGTAACTTCTCTATAACAAAAGAAGAGATACTAATGCTTCTATTTGAAGACTTAGTTTTTGTAGCAGCTTTAAATAGTCCTTTTTCTGTTTTTACCAGCGATTTATTAACCAAAATACGTTTATTATCAAAGTCAATATCTTTCCATGTTAGTGCAAGTAATTCTCCGCGTCTCATACCTGTATAGATTGCAAGTAAAAAGAACATATGGTACTTAATATTTTTTTCTTTTAGATACTGGAGAAATCGATTACATTCCTCGCTAGACCATGTTTTCATCTCACCTT
The DNA here is from genome assembly GCF_022664195.1 of Bacillus cereus group sp. BfR-BA-01316. NCBI lineage: Bacteria > Bacillati > Bacillota > Bacilli > Caryophanales > Bacillaceae > Bacillus > Bacillus cereus group sp. BfR-BA-01316. The sequence continues at coordinate 41,415 of NZ_JAKUGX010000037.1, read as the reverse complement.
GCTCTTCACGCGGCCTTTTTACTAAATTCATTATATTACCATGTATGATTTCCCATTCTACAGCATGTTTGAATATGCATCTGAAGCAACGATGTATATTGCTGATTGTGCCATTTGATAGACCTTTTTCTTTAAGTTCAGCATAATAGCTTTGAATCATTACAGGCTTAATACTTTTAATTTTTTTATAACCAAATGTGGGAAGAATATAAAGTCTAACTAGGCTCATGTCTTTTTCATATGAAGTTATTTTTAACTCAGCTTTTCGAATAGGCTTTAATTTTTCCCAGATATCTAATACACTTAATTGTTTATCATCAAAATACATTCCTTTTTCTATCTCTGTAATCATAGCTGCAGCAGCATTTTGTGCTTCTTTTTTGGTTCTAAATCCACTTTTATTTTTTTGTTTTCTTTTTCCTGTCATTGGATCTATGCCAACATCAATTGTAAATGACCATGAATTTCCACGCTTACGAAAACTTCCTTTCATATTTAACGCCTCCTTTATTGTTACTTGAATAAATTACAGTATTGGGATATTTGTTTCTGTAATTTACTAGCTAGTAGCTGATTTTCATAATGTAAAAGCCTTCTTTCAGCGAATTGTAGTGTTACGTTGAATTTTTCAGCGATTATATATGTTTTTAATTGTAGGGGAGGAAGATTTCTTAACATAAAAGTAGGTACACAAAATTGAAGTGCGAAGTTTCTAGCCTTTGTTTCTTGGTAATCTAGAAACATTTTATGCATTAATAATTGATTACCAGAATGCAATAGAAGGTGACATAGCTCATGGCCAAAGTCTTCCCATTGTTCTGCTTGAGAGAGACGATTGTCAATTATTAAGTTAGCTATTTGATTCTTTTCCATTGCATGGCTTCCGAACGGAGCAAAATACAGCCAAATGTTTAACTTTTTCGCAATCTCCATCATATCAATTTGCTCTGGAACAAGAATAGATAAGGATTGGTACAAGTGCTGGATATAATCTTCAAGTAGTGTAGTGTTGTAGGGTTGCGATTGAAACATATTTTCACTCCATTCATTTATAAGAACGTATGTTCTTATAATATAACAAAAATGTAAAACTTGGAAGAGCAAGAAAGACATGCAAAGAAATAATTATGAATTATATGTTTTAGAATCATGAAGTTGAAAGTAAATTTAAATATTAGGTTATCGGTGCGATAAATTGATAAAAAGAAAAAAGCGTAAGAAATTTATTTCTTACGCTTTTTTTATGTGTCTTAAATATTATTTTCCTTTTGTAACTAAATTTCCCATGAAAACCTACTTATTTTTATTACAGGAATAATAATCCACCAAATAATAGCTAGCAAGCTAATAATAGATATTGAAGCCGTAGCAAATTTTAAGTATTGATTATTTAAATTTAAAGTATATATGAAAAAATTAAGTGAGATTGCTAAGTACGAGAATATATTAAAGATAATAATTGAGGATTTATGTTTCGAATCAATTAGCTTAGTTCGATTGATCAACATTATTTGATTATATTCACTTACTTTATTTAGCAGTAATTCCTTTAAACTTTCCAGTTCTTGAAGGGTTTCTTGTGAAAAATATAATTTATCTTCTAAAAATGAAAAGAATATAATTTCATTTTTTAATTTAACAACAGCAATATTGGATTTGTTTATTGTAATCTGATAAGCTTCGTAATCTTCTTTAAAAATAAACATTTTTATTTTTTGATTTAATTCTTCTGAAATAATATTCTTGTTGAATTGTTTTTTTGTAAAGTAATTACTAATACTCTTATGGTAAATATGATTTATATCTCCTAACTCTAACCCATCAAAAAAGTTAAATCTAATTCTCTTATCATATTGGAAACGTTCAAATTCATTATTTAAAAATTCACAGAACATTATTAGGATATTGTGATTATTTATAAGATCTAGCCAAAACAGAGAAAATTCAAATGACATAGGTATACAAAAATGAATTACGTTATTTAAATTATAAATTTCTTCTGCATTTGGATTGAAGTTCAATTGGAATTCTTTGGATATATTTTCAGACTCTTTACTTTGAAACTGAATTAAACTCTCATCTTTATTATATTTACAAATGAATGAATAACCTAAGTTAATCATTGTTTTTTCTAACTCTTTTATAAATAAGTTAATCCAATTGTTAATGTCAATATAGATAAGTTCGCCTTTCTTTGATAAGATTCCTTGATCAGTTAAACCCATAAGAGAGTCTATTTCTGTTGAGTGAAACTCATCTGTTAGTTTTTTTTGATTGAATATAAAATAATTACTGTTGTGTAACGTGAAATGCTCTGGTATTCTAGACAAAATTTCATATTCATGCCCCAATAACATTTGATGCACATCCCATAGGTTTTAATTTGCTATCAATTTGACTAAGGAAATCTTCAAAAGTCTTTTCTTTATCCCTTTTTTTGTGAAATTCTATTAAGTAACATAAATTATTATGTATATCTTGTTTATCCATTTTTGAGATAGAGGAGAAAAGTTCTAAAGTTTTATTTTCAATCCTTAAAATTGATGTATCTATGTTCTCGTTTGTCTCTAAAATGAAATTGTTAATTAAACTATAAAAGAAAGCATTTTTAATAGTTTTTATGTACATTAATGTCTCATCTTCACATTTATTTGCAATTAGTTTTTCTATTTCTTTGAAACCTTTAGTAAGTTCTACTTTTATAAAACGTGTTGTTGAAATTATTTTTTCATTTGCTAAAGATAATAGTACTTTATTGTAGTCTTGATTTAAGTAATCGTATTTTAGTAGTTTCGTTAATTGTTCAATAAATAAGTCGATGTCTTCTGTTTCAATATTTTTAGAACGGGATAGAAGTTTCCCTTCATCACCATTAATTAATAATATCTTATCATCTTGTTCAGAAATAGTGACTTTAATGTGAGAAATAGGGTATTTATCATAAAAGTATCGAAGTTCATCCTGAGCTAATGCTTCGTAAGTACTGATATTTTGATTTATATTAATACCGACCTCCATGCGCCCTTCTACTTCAAACTTTATTTTTGTTGGAATTGCTTTATCAGCCAGCAAAATACTGCGTAAAGAATGATCTTTCAATTCCATAAAGGAAAAACTACTATTGTTAGTAATAATATTTAAAACGCCACTAATAAATTCTTTTTTTTGCGATTCTGAGTGAGTGTAGTCAGAATAATTTGTAACGAGTGCGATATTATGCTGTAAGTAAAACCTTAATTCGGTATGAATTAATTTTTCGTTTTTATTTTCTTTAAAGTAGGTATTTTTAGAACTTGTAACTCTTATATCTAAAACAGTATTATTACATTCTAAAAAGTAATTTATTTCTAAATTTTCAATACTTATTTTTTGAGTAAGTGTAGTTGATAACTGCTCAAAGCGCTCCCCTAGGTTTACTAAGTTCAAGATTGTTTTGGAATAAGTAAACATAATGGCATTAAAGTCTGATTTTGGAGGTGAAAGGGTATGAAAAAATGAATCTACTACACACTCTAGTTGCCCCTTATGTTCACCCTGAAACTCTAAATATTTACAATAAAAAAAATTAGGATAATTATCAGGAGCAACTGCAGTATTTGTTATAAGCTTTTTTTGTACAAGTTGTGAATATAGATTGATATATTGATTGCTATTTAAATGCATAAGTTTTTCCCAAAAACTAAATTGGTTTCTTCGAGTGAAAAATAATTTTTGTTCTTGCATAATGGCTTGTTCAATCCTCCTTTATTTTAGTGTTTGGAAGAGTATAATTAATGTAATGACTAGCTTTATCAATAGATGTACTACTACTATGTGTAATTAGTTTTGAAATTGTATCTTGAAGTTCTACTATTGCTACATTAAAAGCATCAGCTTGACTTAGGAAATTACTGACTGCTTCTCGAATAATATCATCTGTAATAATCTTTTTATCATATTTCTTTAGTAAATCAATAATTTCATATGTAAGTGCAGCTGTAATAAATTTATAATATTCCTGAAGAGTTTGTTCACTTGTTTTGTAAAATTTAATATCGAAATTTTCATTATTTCCAATCTGTTTCATAAAGTCTTTCAATCTTTGTTTATACAATAAATTATTATTATCCTCTATTATCTCGTTTTCTAATGTGTTTTTTTCTAAAGAAGTTTCATTTTTAGTTTCTTCTGGCTTTTCCTTAGATTCTGCTGGTAAACTTTTCATTGTTAAAGATAACCCCCTAAATATATTTGGAATAGATATGCTTAATAAAGGTTTAAAAAATAGTGATAGTATGTTTTGAGATTAATAGTCGGCATTTTAAAATTCAACGTGCACTGTATTATTCTTGTATGGGAATAATATGGGGTTATTTATGTAGGAAAAACAGCCTATTAAGGCTGTTTTTCCTACTTTTTATCTCCAGGTTTACGTTTTATTTCATTTTGCATAATAAACTCCCAAAAGCGTTTTAATTCTTCACGCTTTTCAGGACTAGCATCTTTAATATCTTTAAACCAAAGACCTAATTCAGGATCATCAAGAATGATTTTAAAATCAGGGTTGGTATAATTAATATTATTCGTTCTGCCATGTAAATAATCTGTTGTTACATCAAAATAATCAGCTATTAGTTTGATTGTTTCAGGCTCAGGATTTCTTTCACCACGTTCGTATCTTGATAGTTGAGTATTTGTTAATCCTAATGCATCAGATAACCTTTTTTGAGAAAGGTTATTCAATTCTCTTAAGTACCTGATTCGATCACCAAGGATATTCATAAATTTCATCCTTCCTAGTAAAACTTAGTATTATTTTACCATATTGGGGATATGTATATCATTCGAATTGCCGATATGGTGATTTTTTTTGATTGACTTTGCCGAAATGGCGATTTATTATTAAGGTATAAGTTGCCAAAATGAAGAAATGGAGGATTAAAATGATTGCAATTAGAAAGGTTAATTTAAAAAAGATAAAGGATTTGCGAAAAGAACAAAAGATTACTCTTGAGGAAATGTCTAAAATATTAGGATATGATAGTCCGAATGGATATCATTATATCGAAAAAGGAAGAAGTAAATTTTCCGCCGAGGCACTTGCGCAGGTTGCAGATGTTTTAAAGGTAAGAATAGACTCTCTTTTTTTTGAAAAATAAATCGCCGAAATGGCGAATTGGATATTTTAGTAATAAGAAAAATAGGAGGATATAAATGATTGACTTTGATATTGAATCATTCCGTCAAATTATCCGGGAAGAAGTGCAAAAAGCAACCGAGCATCTTCAACCAATGAACGAACTACCACCATTTTTAACTATTTCGGAATTAATGAAACTATTACATATTAAACGCACCAAAGCATCTGAATTACTAAATCGTTCTGATTTTCCAGTATGTCGTGAAGCAGGAGTTCTTATTCCTACACATCTTCTTTTTAAGTGGATGGAAAATCATACTGACTGGGTAGAAAACAATACAGAGTATTACAATCCATTTAAAGAATCCGTCTAATACTAAATTATCATGGCGGATTGTCACAAATAAATACTATTTTAGGTACGAATGGGGGAAATGGATGATGTCTATAGGAAAAGAAGTTGCCATAGCGCGTAAACGAAAGGGGATTACTCAAGAAAAGCTTTCTTCAGAAATTCCTGTAAGTCGTGAGTCACTAGCAAAATACGAAACTGAAAAACGTCGAATACCGAAAGATTTAAGAAAATGTATTACTGAAGGAATAGATGACCCACAATTGTTTTTTAAAATGTGGAGTGAAGCAGCTGGTCATGTAAGCATTCCATTTTTTAATGGAGAATACATAGATCTGCATCCTACAAGTATGAGGTACATGGTTCAGCAAGAAACAAATGAAGCTTTGAAACAGCTTGATACATTATGTTGGTTTAAACCTTCACAAGTATGGTCTGAACAGGAGAAAGAATCAATGAAAAAGGCTATGCATGAAATTTTAGATGCTACGGGTTCAATGATGAGCCTAGTAGCGGTTTTATGTGATCAGTACGGTTTTTCAATGACAGATATATTTAAGTATTGGAAGGTTTCACTGAGAGCAAGGAAATATACAGATGGTTAATTTGATTATTATTAGGGAGGTTAAAGTAATGACAATTGACTATGTGAGTCCAACTTTAAAGCAATATAAAGAACTGGTAAGAAAAGAAGCAAATTTATATGGGGATATCCGAATTGCATCAATTTGTGGAGATTTTATAAAAGCTAAAAGTTTAAAGCAAGAGAAGAAATTAACGAAGATAAGAATTCGAATTATAGAAGCTGCATTTGTTTTGAAAAATAAAAAGAAAAAAGAAAAGGCTACCGCATAGCCCGCGATAACCAAAAATATTAACAAATGAATTATAACATATTCCGATTTAATGCGACAAGCAACTGCGCTTGTCGTTATGGCCAGAAAGATTTGTTCTCCTGTTGTTAATAGTTTATAAGATTGTACTTTCTGGCCATAACGATACGTACAGTATCAAATTATTTGAAGTGAGGGATGAAACATGAAAGTAGAATGTAATCGTCTGTTTGATTTAGTTCTACCAGGAGACTTTGCCTTTGCAAATGAATTACATAACTGCATGGTGACATGTATTCATAACATGTTCAATGCTGTTTCGCTTGATGAAGCGGATCGCTGGGAGAAAGAGTTAAATAGGTGCGCTAAAGAATTCAAGAGTATTCGTAATGCAAGAGAAGAACATGATGTATTAAAGAGTTATCGAGTAGTTGTTAAAAATCTTCGAGGTAAGGGAATCAATGCATCACTAGTTAGTCGTAGAAAATAAAAAATCTATCACTTGGCAGAGTGATAGATTTAAGACTCTTATAGAGCGTCTTTCAAAATATTAAAGTAGTTAAATTATATCAAAGTAAATCAAGTAAAACAATGGAGGATGAATAATATGGCAGTTTATAGACCGGTACACGTTTCATTTTGGCAGGATTCATTTGTTTTAGATCTTACACCAGAGGAAAAGTATTTTTACTTGTATTTGATGACAAACAGTAAAACGTCTCAATCAGGAATATACGAACTTCCACTTCGTATTATTGAAACTGATACAGGGTACAATCGTGAAACTGTTATGAAGCTATTAGAACGTTTTGCAGAGTACGGGAAAATAAATTACAACCAAAAAACAAAAGAGTTGTTCTTAATCAATTGGTTAAAATTCAACCCTATTAAAAATGTAAATATTGAAAAGTGCGTTTTAAAAGAGATTCAATCTGTAAAGGACCAGGATTTTTTAGTTGATTTCTATGAAACTTGTTTGCAATTAGAACGAGAGCAAGATTTTAAAGTCCCTCGTATTAAGGAATATTTATCAGTCCGTTTGGAGGGGCTTATAAGGGGCTTCCAAGACCCTAGCAAGGAAGAAGAAAAAGAAGAAGAAAAAGAAAAAGAACAACAACAAGAAGAACGCGCAGGCGCGGAAGAAGTTGTTGAGGTTAATCCAATTTCTTTTTACGAGCAGAACTTCGGATTCATTACACCTTTTATCGCAGATGGTATTCACGCTTGGATAGATGATTTAAATGCAGAGCTTGTTGTGAAAGCTATGGAAATTGCTTTAGAGAAGAATACGAGAAACATGAATTACGTAAATACGATTTTACGAGATTGGCATCTTAAAGGATTGAAAACAGTAGCAGATGTGGAGGTGGCTGATAAAGCATTTCGTAATCAACGATTAGCAAAGGCGCAACAACCGACACAAGCTCCTTATCAACAAAAAGGCTTATCAGAATCTACTAAGAACGTAATACAGCAGCAACAATCATGGGAACAAAACATTCCAACGGATGAAGAGCTTGCAGCACTTAATCAACAGAATGGGTGGATGGTTCAATGAGTAACGATATGATTCGTAACGCAGAAGCTGAACAAAGTGTTTTAGGTAGCATTATCCAAGAAGGCGATTTAATTAAAGATTGTCAGCTAAAGGCAAAACAGTTTTCTTTACCAACACATCAAGTGATTTTTAAAGCGATGAGAGAGTTAGAAGATGCTGAGGTTCCAATAGACCTTGTCGCTCTCATGGGGAAATTTGATGAAAGCTTTATGAATCAAATTGGCGGAATTGGATTCTTTGTAAACCTGACAGAAGTTGTTACCACAACAAAAAACTTTTCTTATCATGAAGGTTTAGTAATTGAGGCGTGGAAGATGCGACATGCTCAGGAGGTTGCTGGTAACTTATATAATCGTCTTCAGCATGAAAGAGATATGAGCGTTATTAGTACATCGATTGACGAGTTAAGCGCCATTGAGGAAACGGGTTATTCAGATGAATTTAATTTAAAGGAAACCCTAGTTGATCTGTATAAGAACATGCAAATTGATGTAGGTGATTTAACCGGTATACCAACTGGTTATGACGACTTAAACAGAATGACCGCAGGATTGCAAGAAGGTGATTTAATTATTATCGGTGCCCGTCCTTCAATGGGGAAAACAGCATTTGTATTAAACGTTGCTTTCCATGCAGCAAGCGCTCATACAGCAACAGGGGTCTTTTCTCTAGAGATGGGCGAAGAACAGTTACTTAAGCGTATGATCTCAAGTACTGGAAATATAGATGCTACGAAATTAAAGAACCCTAAAAAGCTATGTAATTTAAAGGATTGGGAAAAGATTAGTCAGGCTATGGGCTTGATAAATGATTTACCATTAGAAATTTACGATAAAGCGAATGTAACGATGCAAGAGATTTACGCAAAGACTAGGAAATTAAAGCGTAAGTATCCTGATAAAAAGGTGCTAGTCGCAATTGATTACTTGCAGCTTATTGTAGGTGATCCGAAGCATAGAGGAAACCGCATGCAGGAGATTGGGGAGATTAGTCGGAAGCTGAAGCTTATGGCACGTGAGTTAAATGTATGTGTAGTCGCATTATCGCAATTAAGCCGAGCTGTTGAAAGCAGACAAGATAAAAGACCGTTACTCTCAGATCTACGTGAAAATGGTCAAATTGAGCAAGATGCAGACTTGATCGCATTCTTATATCGCGAAGATTATTACGACCGTGAAACAGAAAATAAAAACATAACGGAAATTATTTTAGCTAAACAGAGAAATGGCCCAGTTGGTGTGGTTGAACTAGCATTCATTAAAGAGTTTAGTAAGTTTGTAAATTTAGAGAGAAAGTTCAATCATCCACAGGAGGCCTAATCATGTTGTTACGGCAGGAAGTAGAGCGCAGAAAACTAGCAATTATTCGTAAATTATTGGGATTAGGATTAACTGAAATTAACGGACAAACATTAGATCAACTAACGTTAACGCAGCTTGAAGGAATTTTAATAGCAAGCTTGCAGGTATTGGAGGGGAAAAACAATGCCAAAGCAATTAACAATTTTTGACGTGGAACCAGTTGTATCATTTGATCCTAAGAAAGCTCATATTCAACGTTTGAATTCAAAATTACGGTATGCAGATGTGGTTGTACAAATACCACGTCAAGCCAAAGCGATTGATGAATTAAAACCAACGACAGCACCTGATGAGCGTTACGAATTATTTGAGGATTATACAATTGGGATTTGGCGTTATAAGCGAGTGGAGGATAAACAGTTTGATTGGGAAGAAGCTGAAGAGATATGTAAGCGAGCAAGGGATAGCAAAGAGCCGGTTCCAATACGGCTGCATTTATCAATTGAACAATCATTTGTTCCAGAAAACGTTTTGCAATATTTGTAGACAAACAAAAAAGCCGAGATTGCTCCCGACTTGCTTCGACAAAGTAATTATAACATATGGGAGTGATCTTGGTGGGAATCAGAAAAGAAAATCTTGTAGAAATGATAGCTGAAATAGATTTGAAAATAAACGGAATATATGTTGTTAAAAATGGTCAGGTCCAACTAATAAAACCACCTCAAGGTGGATTCGGGGAACAATCATTTGTATATCAAAGTGGAAAAGTAATTCGTATGGAAGAACGAAAAACACAGTTACTATAATCAAATTTGAATTTTGTACAAATATACAGAAATGATTGAGGGATAAACCTATAAATAAACCCTGTACTCTCATCATATAGAAAGTACAGGGTGCTGAGTTCTTGGGATGGTGAACACCAGCGATTAAATAATAACATGAGTATTCAGAAAAAACATTGAATAAATGTTTACGCTTTTTCAAATAATAGTCAATTGGTTTGAAGCGAACAAAAGCGTTATTTGAACAACAAAAAGCCCTGCAAGGGGAGCAAGGGCTGGGAACGGGGTATCATGAATTGCCGAATTAATAACGAATGACTTCTTCGAATGAATTTAGTGTAACACACAAACTTGTATATATCTGTTACGAAATTATGAACAAAGGGGAAATGAGAGATGAAGAAAGATAGATATCAACGCATAGAAATTGTGAATTCACTTCTTAGTTACTTAGCAGATCACGAAAAAGATTTCTTCCGTTATGAAGATGAAAATAGAACAGCTCATTTTAAACATGATGGTAGAAACCTATGGTTTGTAGACCACTATTCAAATGTTCCTATGCGTATGACAAGAAGCTCATATAAAAACAAGAAGCAAGAAAGATACTTCTCAAGTGGTGGAACAATGTGGGCGCTAATTAGAGATTTTACCGACTTCATTTATGGTGATTACAACTCGAACGGTAACAACGGATACGGTGGATTGTATTGTACACATTGGGGTTGGTCGGATGAAGAAATGAAAAAGATGCGCGAGTATGCAAGAGAAGTTGGGTACTTAAAAGTTTCATAAAATAGTTATTTAATGGGATGTTGATAATAAGCGATTATCATTAAATTGCTCAATGATTAATGATAATTGCTTATATATCGAAAAGCTATTTAGCTATAAGAAATATAGTTTCATCAGCCTTGGAAAACCCATACAACTTTCTTGCGAACTGTAAAATACCTTCTTCGCTCTCTGTTAAAGTTTTAATATCATTTTCAAAATAGTGTCCAACGTTCTTTAAATAAGATAATTTTTGTTTTTCATTATTAAGTATAATTTGTTTTTCCTTAATCATTTGCTCTTGCTTATAAAGGGAGGTTTGGACGGAAATAACCATAGGTAGCATAAAAGCTAGCGCTAGTAAAAGACGACGTCTTAGTTTTTTATTCGTTTGTTGGTGATTGTTAGTATTAATTTGGTTTTTTAGGAATGATTGATGTGATGGTAATTTTGGGATACTTCCCATTTTAATGCCTCCATTACTAATTATAAATTTAAAATGTTTAAAAGTATTATATATGCTAAATGGGTAATTTTGAACCTATTTTGGTAAAGATAGGTTTTGTAAAATTTAAATAAAATCCTTATTTTTTATTAAAAACTGCCCTTGTATTTTGGGGTCACAAGGGCAGAGGATATATGGGGTTGCAAAGGGACAATTTGCAAATCCTTTTAAATTCTAACATGTATATAAGCTTAAAATGGTTACAGAAAAGATACAAAATCGTTATTTTGTACATCAAGGTAGTCAGTGCAAGTAACTAACGGCTTGTTGAAAAAAAGAAGCCCCGCAGGAAATGTTACAGGGCTTCATAAGGTTGAGTTATGTCATACTCACAAGGGATTTTAACATGAATGTTGTGGTGAATGAACTGGTAAAAGTGTCCAATTGGTTTAGAGCTATTATTTTAAATAAAAACGCTATTTTAGTGAGAGTTTATAAAAACAAAAGAGGACCTGCTATGTATAGCAAATCCTCTCCTAAAATGGCAAAGAGTAACTCTTACCTTACTCTTTACTTATATATTACATGATTATTAGTGAAAATTCTAGACTCTTTATATTGAGAAATAAAGAATTATCGTTTTAATAAAAATTTCATTTTGTATAAATAAAAACCCTAGTTTCCTAGGGTAATGGTATAACAGCTCAATATATTTTATTCTTTTATATCGTAACGTAATATTACGTTAAAAACAGCAGGTAAATGTAACCAATTGCAGAAAATAAGAGCAGCTAGCAAAAGCTAACTGCTCACCTAATGGAGGTCTTGTTCCAACTAGGTTATCTACAGTATTGACGGAATATCGAGTTTTATTCGTGAAGAAATACGTTTAACTTAATGCATAGCCCACAATCAAAGTTAGTGTTAAAAACACTGATAATAAAAGTGTTAGTAGAACTGTTACTATGCTTCTAAGCATTGAAATCCAATTATCTACTTTAGAGAATCCTTTCATACCAGCAAAAAAAGTTCCTATTGAAAAAATGAGTACAAAAAATAAAGGGTGAAAATAAACGACGTTTATAAAAGATGCATTCATTTCAGGTGTGCATACTTCAAGATATAAAAGAAAAAAAGCAATGCAAACGAATGAAAAAATAAAGGACCATAGATTCATATTATGCTTCATAGGTTGCTCCTTTGTTATCGAAATATTTCTATTGAATTTTAATGGAAAATATAAGAAAAAGATAGTGGTTATAAATTAAAATGAATTTTTTTAACAAAATAATCCTTTTAATATAAACTCTAATGCATATAGGTTATCAAAGATGAAGTCTCTTTCAAAGCCTAAATGGTATAATAAAACTACTAATTATTTTATATGAATGGAGTAATTTGATGGAACCAATTATTGTTAAACCTTCAACAGAATTTAATACCACGGCAGAAGAGTTAAAAGATAAATTTAATGAATACCAAAAAAATCATCAAACTGAAGATGCCTTTCATTATTCAGAAGCTTCTTTGGCTTGGATTATTCGAGTAGGTATTGATTATTTTGACCAATTAGACAATGTTTTCTTAGGTATGGAGAATAAATTAGGTATGCCAGATATGAAAGCTGATCATTTTGCTAACAATTTATATCGATTACATAATGCAATGGAATTTTTAGGTGAATTATGGAAACGGGAATATCAAATCCTTGATGAGTTTAATATTCTTTTAGATATAAGAACACTTATTGTTCATTCAGGAGAGCAACTTGCAAACATTAAATCGTTAGAGTTGAAAGATTATAAAAATAGTCAGCTTTGGAGGATTGCTAGTAGCAAAGAAAATAATTCAATTACTCATCTTAAGTATTTCAACAATGAGGGCTTAGCTAAAATGGATTACTGTCTGGAAATAGCGAGTGATAAGCATGACAAATCTAAAAAAAGTAATTTATCGATAGTTGATTATCATATACAAAATGAAAGTTATCGTGACCAAACAATCTACTTAAATGCAGTGGATACCCGAACTATTGTTTTGGCACAAATTGAGTATTTTATAAATTGTGCTGCTGGCCAAGTAAAACAAGATAAAAGTGATCCCAAACTTCCTCCTATCAAATATTTTATAAACAAAGAAGATAATGAAATTGACTTTGATAGGATAGCCAAGTTAGTATCTAAAAATTTAAGAGGTGGGTATTTCATTGAAAATGGAATTGAGCATTGGGATGGATTTGGCTTAAAAAAATTACTAGAATATACAAAAATGCGATTAGATATATCTCCTGAAACACGGGATTTAATTTGTGAACGGATCGTTAATGTTATGTCAAAGTATTGGGACGATTATCAGAATGCAGATATCCCTAATGAGGAGTTACCTGACTTGGACATAAGGAAGATTTTTTCAGATTTCACTCCGGATTTTGATAATAAGCATTATCTTGAAGGCGAAAAATTATTCATTCGTATCGCTCCATATTTTAATACAAAAGACAGGAAAGATTCTACGGACATCGGCTATTTAGCAATGTTTATTGATGAAATTAGCAGAGCTTTAGATATAGAATTTAACTTAGAACAAAGCGTGGACGGGTTAGTGTGCGATTATATTATTGAATCGATTAAGAAAAAAGTTTAATAAATTTTGAGTAGTTTCTACTAGCACTGCCAAGCCTGCAATATCAAAGTATTGTGGATTTGTAAGCCCAACATTTTATAGATAGAAAAAGAATATAGTCCGGCTAGAAAACTAGAGGACACCAATTCATTAAAGCAGTAATTAAAGCTGTTTTAGGAATAGGTGTCCTTTTTATTTTGAAAAAGGAGATGGGGAAATGAAGGTGTTAAAGGATCAGCTACGTGAGTGGAAAAAGCAATCAAAACAAGCTAAAAAGATAAATAAGAAAAAACGAAAAGAGAAATTAAGTACTCGTGAAATTGAAGAGTTAATGTGAGTTCGTGGACCACGTTACGAAAGAAGACGTGGAGCACTAAGACAAAAATAATAATAATGGAGGAATTTAATATGAATAAACAACTATCATTTAAGATGCCAATTGTGGATGGAAAAAGAACAAAACAAGAAATTGAAAAAGTATTTAATGAGTATTGCACATACTTAGCAACAATGCCATGTGATATGCTGCCAAAAGTGACGCCATCATATTCTATTGTTCCTCCATCAATTACAAATGAGTTTAATAGTTCAACTGAAAACATTGCAATTGAAAGAATAGAGTATGAACAAGAAAGAAATAAATTTATGAGTTGGTTGTATGATGCTGTGAATCGCCTAAGAGATGATGAACGTGAGGTAATCGTGAAGTTTTATATGGAAGATGACATTGGATATGATCCAGATATCTGGATGGATTTAGGTATAGGCAAAACAAAGTATTATAAGTTAAAAGGTCGTGCGATATTGCGTTTAGCTTTCAATTTAAAGAAAGAAGTATTTCAAAAAACACGTAGACAAAAAGAGGGGCAAAGTGTATGAACATTGTACAGCCGATTCGAGATAAAGAAATTATACAAGAAATAAAGGAATTCTATAAGAAGCAGAATGAGAGGAACTACATTCTGTTTCTTCTTGGTATTAATACAGGGTTCAGAATATCAGATATATTGCGTTTACGTGTTAGAGATGTTGAGGGATGGAATATTGTAATACGTGAAAAGAAAACAAGGAAAATCAAAGACGTGAAGATGCCTTCAGAACTGAAGAGAGCTATCAGGAATTATACAGAAGGAAAATCGAAGAATGAATATCTGATTAAGAGTAGGAATGGAAAGAATAAACCGATTACTCGTGCAATGGCTTATGTAATATTAAATCAAGCTGCAGATGAGTTTGGTTTAGAACGTATAGGGACTCATTCACTTAGAAAAACATATGGGTATCATCATTACAAACAATTTAAGGATGTAGTTGCTTTGCAAAAGATGTTAAATCATACAGATCAGAAAGAAACATTGAGGTACATCGGAATGGAGCAAGATACATTAAATGATTATCAAAGGAAGTTCAGAATCTAATTCCTTTATTTTTTTATCACTTATTGAATTAGCTTTAAACTGAAAGTGTCAAATTCATTTTTATAAAATGCTAAAGAGATTGATATTTCTAAGGTTAAACGGAATAGGTGAATTTAACACAATCTAGTTTATAGCTAATTCATTTTTAAGGATAAAAGGCCATATGTTATCAAAACTATGCGAAAAGAGGCTGAAAAACAATGAGAAAAAACGATGATAAGCTAGATGGAATGAAATGTGATGTGGTGATCTATGATGAAATGATTCAATTTGAAGATTTAACAACGATGAACATTAAGGAGCAGATGAAGTAGGAGCAGCAGAAAATAAAGAAATAAAAAACGTGAACTATTGGCGGACAATTTGCGAACTATTTAGGGACACGTTTTGGTTTTTAATATGTTATATTTGTATTGTGAGAAGTGGCGGAAAACAAAACTCACTATGTTGTTTCTAAAATTCTAAACGGTTCGTATTGGCGGTACATTAAAAAATCCGTAACCAGATCAATGGTGCAGGTTGAATGAAACCCGTTGATATAGGAGAGCTTTTGCTCTTCTTTGAGCTAACAACATCCTAGGTAGACGGAATGAGGGGGACCTGATAAGTTCGCCAAGAGTGTCTGTCGTGGTTGTTAGCTGAAAGAGGTGCATAGCCTCAACCCATTTAGTTTTATGAGTTTAATGTAGAAAAGAGTGGTAAATAACCACTCTTTTTTTATATGGAGGTGAAGATGATGGGAAAAGAACCTTATATTAAATTATCAGAACTACAATCTTTTAAAGGTGAACTTGGTGCTAAGTTGATTAAACAGCGCGAAGAAGACGGTGTAATTGGTATTGAAGAGGCTGTAACAGCAGGACAAATTACATTGGTAGATCGACTAATAGTTGAGGCACAAAAGAGAAAATAAAATGAAAGAGCTTTTGCTCTTCTTCCAGTTACTTAATAATGTGCAAGCGGATTGATGCAGCGACATTAGGTGATTGGAAGAAGGATAAAACTTCATTTACCGTAATTGAAGTACAAATTAATAGTTAATGAAAAAGGCATCCATTCGGGTGCTTTTATTTTGAGAAAGGGGGTGAAGTAATGAATAAAAATAAATCAATCATTCAAGTAAATAATAACAGTTTGGAAACCAAAGTTGAGCATATTAAAGGTGATGGAAAGTCAATTGAATCTCTAATTAATCAAGATGTAGATTCAATTTTAATAAAATGGTAGTTTTTGAGGTTACAGTATCTTGATTGTGAGAGAAAACATAAAAAAGAACCTACTCTCAATAGGTTCTTTTTTTAGGGTAAATGCAGTGTTGAAATTAAAGATAGGCTATACAATTAATCTAATTTAACAGAATAACTACCGTCACTGCCTTTAATTAATTCTTTGTTTGTATGACATACAATTTTATCTGCTGTTTGTTCGAATTTAATTGCAAAACCATTTGGGTAGATAGATTCTCTAACTATTCGATCGTCTGAATGCTCAATTTGATTGTGTTTAATTTCAGAAAAGTCTATCCCAAAATCAGTATTTATTTTAAATTCACCATCAGTGGCAGTAGCGGTGTATGTGTGTTTATAATCTGGCATAATATCACCTCCTTTCATCTAATTAATTCGACACAAAGTAGGAAAATCCTACAAAAAATTAAGGAGTAAAAAAATGAAACTAAACAAACAAGAACAAACAGCTATCATCGGCAATTTAATAAACAATGTTATCGGTTTGGATTTAGTAAAACAACACATTGATTCACAGAAATTAGAAAAGGCAATAGCTATGCATAATGAAATAAGTGATGATATGACGCCAAAGCAAACACGCGAAGCGCTTATTAATGTATTGGATAAAGCGATAGATGCATTACTAGAGAGTAAGGAGTGAGAGAAGGTTTGAAAATGTCATTAACCAAACATTGGTGTTTAGATAAAAACTGTGGATTTGAAGAGACTTCTCACAAGATACGTGATGGCTGGAAATGTCCTAAATGTAATGGACCAATTATGAGTAAGCGTGTTGTTAAGGAAGATAAGGAGTGAGGATAGATGAGCGAAGCGTTTTATATTTATGAATGTCATATCTGTGGCCATGTGTTTAGTACAAAAGTCCTAGTAGATGGTGTAGGACAATGTATGAAATGTAGACGTGATAGTGTGTATCTGATACCTCAATCAAGTGAAATTAGAGAAGAACCTTTATTAACAATTACATTAACAGATATAGATGCTGTACCAATAGTTCATTACAAAGGTAAACAGATAGATAGAAAGTTACGTGTTGCATTTGATTGGGAAACACAATCGATTGATAAGACTAATAGGACATATATTCATATTGAACATGTACCATCTGATAATAAGCGTTGTAATACTGAAATTATTCAACATAATCACCCTATTGTGGAAGAAGAAGTGCAACTCATGTATCTAGGTAAGGAGTGAGGATAGATGCAAGTCTATTGTTCTAACTGTAATAAAGATTACGACATGCAACCACAAGTAGTACAACTTCCTAATCGTATTGAGAAGTGTTTCTATATTTGTCCTCACTGTAATCATGAACATGTTGCTGCTTATGTGAATGATAAGATTCGTAAGCATCAAGCGGACATAGCTAAGTGCCATGATCGAATTAATAAAAAGAATCTTGCTATTGAGGATGAGATGAAACGATTGAGAAAGAAGATGGAAGGAACTAAGTAAGGGATTGATATGGATGCGTAATAGGAGCGAACAAGATAGTTATTACGATAAACATAAACGAGATCAAGAAGCGAAACGATTTTATAATTCTATAGCGTGGAAAAATTGTAGACAGTTAGCTTTAGAGCGTGACCATTATTTATGTCAAGAATGTTTAAAGCAAAACATTATTAACCAGGCGGATATGGTTCATCATATTGAACACTTCAAAGATAAACCAGATAAAGCTTTAGTTCTAAAAAACTTGATTAGCTTATGTAATACTTGTCATAACAAGGAACATCCTGAGAAGTCAGGTGGAGAGAAGAAGAAAGAAGTTTCAAATAAAATTAATGTGATAAAAGTTAGAGCAAACAAAGAGATAATTTAAGGAGGAGTTTGTTATGGGGCAAAAGGTACAGGTCGATATACTCTGTAACACTGGTCATATGGTGGCTAAGATGAGGATAGTTGCGGAGCATCTTCATGCATTGGCTGATGAGCTAAGTACTGTTGAAGATGATTACTGTATGAACGATGGTGAAGTGCTTGAAAGTATATATTCTGAAGGATTATTAATAAAGAAAAAATGTACTAAATGTGGGGAAGAATACGTTTGTAAAAAATAAAAAAATCACAAACAAATCATTCAACAAAAATTATATTTTTTCGAATAGCCCCCCTAACTAAATAATCAACTTTCTGACTTCGGAAAGACCGCCGTCCCCCTTCGTTCGCCACGCGGAAGGTTTTCTAAAGGGGGGAAACGCAGGGAATCGTGGCGGTTTGCAAAAAAAACCGCCACTTTTTATCCATAAAATGTAAGTGAGGTGTTGACGTGGATGAAGAGTTGAAAATTAATCATAAACCACCGACTCATCTTAAAAAGGTGGGTAAAGATACTTGGCATCGTATTTGGAGTATTTTGGAGTCTGAAGGTAAGGCGAATTTTAACGATCCAATTGCTGTAGAGATGATTGCTTACAGTTACCAAATGTATAAAGATATGGCCGCTCAAATAAAGAAAGATGGATTAACAATGGAGTATACAAATAAAGCTAATGCTACCAATCTTACAAAGCATACACTTATACCAGAAATACCAAAGTATATGCAACAGATAAGACAATACTTAGGTGAGTTAGGTTTAACGGGAGCCAGCAGAAAGAAGCTACAAGAAGCATTGACTGGGGAAAATGGCGATGACTTCGAAGAGTTCTAGTGGAATTATTCGTATACTAGTTAAACCTTCACCTAATATATTAGCAACTTGGTATACAGAGCAAGTTGCTAAAAGAAACATCATTGCCAGTAAAAAAGTTGTTTTAGCAGCTAAACGTCATTTAAATGATTTGAAGAAACAAGGAACTGATGAATTTCCGTACATCTTTGATGAGGATTTCGCGCATAGGCCAATTAAATTTATTGAAAAATTTTGTAGACCATCAAAAGGGAATTTTAAACAACTTATACTACAACCATGGCAGCATTTTGTTTTAGGTAGTCTGTTTGGCTGGGTTCATAAGGAAACACGACTAAGGCGTTTTAAAGAGGGTCTTATTTTCGTTGGTCGTAAAAATGGGAAAACGACTATTATATCAGGTGTAGCAAATTATGGAGTTAGTAAAGACGGTGAAAAAGGAGCAGATATTCCTTTATTAGCGAACTCAATGAAGCAAGCAAGGTTACTGTTTGATGAATCAAAAGCTATGATTAAAGCTTCACCATTATTAAAGAAACATTTCCGAACATTACGTGATGCGATACACTACGATAAAACATTTTCGAAAATTGAGCCACAAGCATCTGATAGTGAAAAGCTTGATGGATTGAACACACATATTGGAATCTTTGATGAAATACATGAATACAAGGATTACAAGCTCATTTCGGTAATTAAAAACTCAAGAGGAGCGCGTGAACAGCCTTTATTAATTTATATCACTACAGCCGGATATCAATTAGATGGCCCGTTAGTTAACTATTATGAACAGGGTACAGATGTATTGAACGGTGTCTTTGAGGATGAACGTACTTTTTATTTCCTGGCAGAATTAGATGATCCTAAAGAATTTGAAATGCCGGAAATGTGGGTTAAAGCAAATCCTAATATGGATGTTTCTATAAAATTAAGTGACATGATTGAGGATTGGAAAAAGGATAAACGTACACCATCAGAACGAAACGACTTTATTACAAAGCGTTTTAATATGTTTGTTAATAATAATGAACAATCATTCTTAGATTATGAAATTATTAAAAAGAATAAAAAAGTAAGAGATATTAATGATTTTATCGGTAAATCATGTATTGGTGGGTTTGATTTATCTGATTCTGAAGACTTTACCAGTGCTTGTTTAGAATTCCCTATTATAGAAACTGGAGAAGTCTTTGTACTTTCTCATTCATGGATACCAGAGAAAAAGGTGTTAATGGACAATGAAAAGATTCCCTATCGTGAATATGAACGTATGGGGCTTTTAACCATAGTAAAAGGGGAATATGTAAAGAAAGAAGATGTTTTTGATTGGTTTGTTAAACAATCAAAGCTTTTTAACATCGAATTAATTACATATGATCCAGCGAAAGCTTATGGGCTAGTCGTTTCTTTACAAAAATACGGATTTGAAACAGTGGTTGTTCGGCAAGGGTACTTAACACTAGGACCAGCTGTAGACGACGTCAAAGAGCGTTTTATCGATGGAAATGTAATTTTTAATATGAATCGTCTTTTCCGTTGGTATGTGAATAACGTTAAGATGGTTGAAGATAGAAATCGTAATAAATTACCACAAAAACAAGGTCGCTACCGTAAAATTGACGGTTTTGCGGCTTTTTTAAATGCTCATACAGAAGTTATGAAAAAATTTGTGGATGTACAAGGAAATGCTGATATTGGTGTGATTTCCATGAAAGACCTACTCAACTGAAAATATAGAAAGGTGGTGGTAAATTGCAATGGTTTAGTAGGATGAAAAGGGCTGTTTCCGGCGCAGTAGCTGGCTGGAAGGGACAAACATATGATTTTTCAAGTTGGTTAGGACGTACTTTTTGGGGCGTAGATAATTCAAAACTTGCAAATAACGAAACAATATTTAGTGTCGTGTCTCGTTTATCTAATATCATAGCTTCATTGCCAATTAAAATGTATAAAAATTATGATTTGGAAAGTAATTCAGCATCAGACGTTTTAATAAATGGACCTAATCAAAACATGACTTCCTTTGAGTTGATTCGAAACATGGAAACAGCAAGAAATGAGACTGGAAATACGTATGGTTTAATTGAAAGAGATATACGTGGTCAGGTTTCACGTATTACACCATTAATATCGACTTACGTTGAGCCAGTATTGGAGCAAGAAAGTAAAGAATTATGGTATCAAGTTATTGGCGATGGTGGGACATACTATTTTCATAATTTAGATGTCTTACACTTAAAACATATTGTTTCATCTCAAGGATTAAAAGGAATTAATCCAATCAAAGTGTTAACAAATACAATTGATTTTGATAAAGCAATTAGAGAATTTAGTTTGAAAGAAATGCAAAGTGCACCTAATTCATTCATTGTGACTTATGGCGCAAATATTGATAAGGATAAAAGAAAAGAAGTCATTGATGATTTTAAACGTTTTTATCAAGATAATGGTGGGATACTGTTTCAAGAGCCGGGAGTAACAATTGATCAGCTTGAAAGAAAATATATTGCAGCAGATACTTTCACTTCAGAAAGAATCACTCGTTCTCGTGTTGCTAATGTGTTTAATGTACCGGTTACATTCTTGAATGATAATGAGGGGCAAAGTTATGGGAGTAATGAACAGCTTATGCAACAGTTTGTCCAACTAACTTTAATGCCAATTATTCGTCAATATGAACAAGAATTTAATAGAAAGCTACTCACTCCAGCTGAAAGAAAGGCTGGTTTTTATTTTAAATTCAATGTAGGAGCTTTATTAAGAGGGGATACAGCAGCAAGAAACACACTTTATCATGGCGGTTTACGTGATGGTTGGCTAACTCGTAATGATGTTAGGCGGTGGGAAGACTTACCACCAATACCAGGTAAAGCAGATGAGCTTTGGATTAGTGGAGATATGTATCCGTTAGACATGGACCCAGCAGAACGAAAGGGGGTGAGTACAAGTGGTAAACAAACAACAGAATAAGTTTTGGGAAATGAAAATGTCTGCGGATAGTTCGAATTCAGCAGATATTTTTATTTATGGAGACATTGTTAGGTGGGTATGGGAAGATTATTTTCCTGAAGATGTTTCATCAAATACTTTTAAAGATGACCTTGATGCTTTAGGTGAAGTTTCAACACTTAATTTACATGTTAATTCTCCAGGTGGTTCTGTATTTGAAGGGATAGCCATTTACAACATGTTAAAACGACATAAGGTAAAGGTAAATGTATATATAGATGCTTTAGCGGCATCAATAGCAAGTGTCATCGCAATGGCTGGTGACACTATTTATATGCCTAAAAATAGCATGTTGATGATTCATAATCCGTGGACATGGACGGAAGGAAACGCCGCAGAATTACGAAAAGCAGCTGATGATCTTGATCGCATTGGTAATTCAAGCAAACAAACTTATTTACAAAAAGCTGGCGATAAACTTACAGACGAAAAGCTTCAAGAAATGTTAGATGCGGAAACTTGGCTTTCAGCAGACGAAGCCTTTGAATACGGTCTATGCGATGTTATAGAAGAGGCAAATCAAATGGCCGCATCACTTAATAAAGAAGTCCTTTCAAAGTACAAAAATGTACCGAAACAATTACAAAAACACAAAGAAACAAAATTATCAGCTGACGAAATGAAAAAACGTCAACAAATTGCCGAAGAGGCGAAAGCTAACGCGGACTATATTCAGACAATTCTAGGAGGAATTTATTCATGAAAATTGTAAAGGCTAACGCAAATCCATTCCGATTATCAATTGGTAACTTTCAATATTTTTCAGATAATACTTTGTTTGAACTGAAGCAAAATTTATCTACGATTGGTCAACAACTTCAAAAGGTAGAAAGAGAACTCTCTCAAAAAGCGATTGATCCATCAGCAACGACAGATGATCTTCAGACGTTACAGCAATCGAAAAAGGATTTGCAAATGCGTTTTGATGTAATTAAAGATCAACATGATTCTATGGAAGCGGAGCAAAGGGCTAAGTTTGCAACGAATCAAGGTGTTAACTCTATTCAGGACCCAAAACAACGAATTGTTCAAGCGAAAGCAGAATTAATTCGTGCAACGATGCGTAAGCAATCTGTACCAACCGATGTATGTCAAGCATTAGGTGACAATGATACAACTGGTGGTAACAAATTTTTACCTAAAACTGTGTCAACAGATATTTTAGTGGAACCTACCGTTAAAAATCCGCTAAGAAATCGATCAACAATTACACAAATTACAAATTTAGAAATTCCAAAATTGAACTTCACATTAGATGACGATGATTTTATTGCTGATACAGAAACAGCAAAAGAATTGAAAACTACAGGAGATGTAGTTTCATTTGGCCGTCATAAATTTAAAGTTCTCGCAGGGATTTCAGAAACGGTTTTAAATGGTTCGGAAGCAAACCTTGTATCATATGTTGAAAATGCATTGCAATCAGGCGTAGCAGCCAAAGAAAAGAAAGTCGCATTTACCATTACTCCAAAAGCTGGTGAAGATCATATGTCCTTCTATAAGGCTGGAGTAAAAGAGGTAACAGCAGAAAATAAATATAAGGCTATTAAAGCAGCTATCGCTGATTTGCATGAAGACTATCGTGAGAATGCGGTAATCTATATGCGTTACATTGATTACTCAGATATTATTGAAGTCCTTGCAAATGGAAACGCGACTCTATATGCAGCTCAGCCGGAGCAAGTTTTAGGTAAACCAGTAGAATTTTGTGATTCAGCTGTTGACCCAGTAGTTGGAGATTATACGTACTCTCACTTCAACTATGACTTAAATGCACTTTATGATCGTGATAAAGATGTGAAAACAGGTATTGAACAATTCGTTGTGACGGCTTGGTTGGATCACCAAATCAAATTGAAATCAGCATTCCGTATTGCGAAAGTTACTAAACCCTAATCCACCCCAAGTACCAACAGGATTGAAAGTAGATTCTACGACAGTAACCACGGCCAACATTAGTTGGTCACCTGCTGTGTACGATGGGGGAATTAAAGAGTATCAAGTGTTCCGTAATAGTAAGCAAGTTGGAACTTCTCCAACAGCATCCTACAAGGATACAGGGTTAACAGGTGATACAACGTATTCATACCAAGTGATATCTGTAGGGAATAACGGACTAAGTTCTACTTTGAGTAATGGATTAACAGTAAAAACAGCAACATCAGGATCGTAGGTGATATGGACTATGATAATAAGTCTTGATGAAGCAAAACAATATTTAAGAATTGATGGAAGTGAGGAAGATGGTATCCTCACTTCTTTTGTTATGGCAGCAGAAGAGTATCTTGCTGATGCTGGAGTCACAAATACAAAAGCAGAACGTTATAAGATAGCGGTTATGATTCTTGTAACAGAATGGTATGAAAACCGAGGTGTTTCAAGGGTATCTGATAAGGCTTCGTATAGTTTACAAAGCTTGATTTTACAATTGAGGTGATTTTATGAATCCAGGAAAGTTAAATAAGCGCCTCGCATTTCAAATAAAAGATGAAGATGCAAAAGGACCTGACGGTGAACCTATCGATAAATTTAAAGATGAATTCACTGTATGGGGTTCTTTTAATTTCCTAAAAGGAAGGGAATATTTTCAGGCGGCAGCGATAAATAGTGAAATTCAAGGGAAAACAGAAATTCGCTATCGAGAAGATGTTACCGCTGATATGAAAATTAAGTATAAAAGTGCACTTTATGATATCGTTTCAGTTCTTCCAACTGAAAAACACACATTATTAATCATGTGGAAGCGCGGTGTTATGAATGGCTAATGGTGTTGATTTCTTAGGATTTGACCGTTTAGTTTCTGAATTAGAGCAAATGGGCCTACGTGGAGAAAAGATTGAAGATAAAGCCCTTGCAGCAGGCGGCGAACCTATTCGAAAAGCGATTGCCGAGCGAGCACCAAGAAGTGATAGTCCTAAGAAACCGTCTAAAAGTGAACCGTGGCGTACTGGCCAACATGGTGCTGATCATATAAAAGTTACGAAAGCTAAACTTGAAGGTGGTATTAAAACAGTTAAAATCGGAATCGATAAAGCAGATCGTTCCCCGTGGTTCTATTTAAAGTTTCATGAATGGGGAACGTCAAAAATGCCAGCTGAACCATTTATAGAACCAGGTTTTAATTCTTCAAAGGAAGCCGCAATTCGTGCTATGACAGATATTTTAAAAAATGAAATGAGGATAAATCTGTGATAAATTTACGCCCTGAAATTGTGCAAGCTCTTGAAAATAATCAGGAGCTTGTTTCTTTGTTAGGTGGAAAGCGGATTTATTATCGTAAAGCCAAGAATGCTGAAGAGTTTCCACGGATTACATTTTTCGAATTAGACAATAGGCCAGATGGATTTGCAGATAATGAGGAAATTGAAAGTGAAATCTTATTTCAAATCGATGTTTGGTCAAAGGGTAGTACAACAGCAATTCATAAAAAAGTGAATGCAATCATGAAAAGTATTGGTTTCTCACGTTATGCGATTGCTGATCTATATGAAGATGATACACAAATTTATCATTACGCGATGAGATTCGCAAAAGGAGTGGAGTTATAGATGGCTGGAGAAATTATTACAATTAGTTCGACTGTCGGTGTAGATAATCTTGTTTATGCAAAACTATTAAAAGATAATGCGACAGGTGTGGAATATGCAACGGTAAAGAAAATGGAAGGTGCTGTAAAGGTTAAAACATCTAAAAAGGTAGCTACTGAGATTATGTGGAGCGATAACAAGAAATCAGAAATTGCTGAGTCTGACGGTGAAGTCGAAGTTGAAATTGAAGTTCGAGGACTTTCACTATCCACGAAAGCAGATATCGAAGGATATCCAGAAGTTAAAGATGGTGTATTAGACGAGAAACGCGAGGGAGAAAAACCATATTTAGCAATTGGATACCGTTTTTTAAAGGCAAATGGTAAGTATCGTTATGTTTGGTTACTCAAAGGGAAACTTTCACAAGAGGAAGAAGAAGCTGAAACGAAAAAAGACAAACCTAACTTCCAAACAACTAAACTCAAGGGGTCATTTATTGAACGTGATTTTGATGATAGACCAAAATTCACAGCTGATGCTGATGAACCTACGTTTACAAAAGCTGTAGGAGATAATTGGTTTAGTAAGGTATATGAAAAAAACGTAACACCACCAACAGGCAAGTAAGAGGGAGCAAAAGCTCTCTCTTTTTTATTAACTAAGGAGGAATAAACTATGAAACTAACATTACGAATTAATAAGGAAAAGAAAACTTTTAATTTACCGGGGTTCATTCCAGCTCGTTTAATCCGTCAAGCACCTGAGCTTGCTGATATTCCAAATAATCCTGGTCCAGAGGATATGGATAAAATGGTTCAATTTGTAGTGAATGTTTTCGATGAACAATTTACTTTAGATCAGTATTGG
Organism: Bacillus cereus group sp. BfR-BA-01316; assembly: GCF_022664195.1. NCBI lineage: Bacteria > Bacillati > Bacillota > Bacilli > Caryophanales > Bacillaceae > Bacillus > Bacillus cereus group sp. BfR-BA-01316. Next base: position 14,914 of record NZ_JAKUGX010000037.1, on the reverse strand, counting down.
GATGGTATGGATGCTCGTAAGTTTTTATCAACAACTTCAGAGGTGATTAACACCGTTATCAATGAAACTGTGGAAGCGGCTAGTGGTACACCTGGAACTGGAGAAGAAGCAAACCCAAACGCGTAGAGGGAGGAGGGCTGACGTTCAGTGAGTTTATGGACGAGCTTTACCTCTCTTTATTACGTCAGGGATACAAACATCATCATATCGATAATGAAATGGATATTTGGCATTATTTAAGGTTAAATCGGAAGCACCGCGAACAAGGTAATTCAAATAATGAAAATCAGAATTCAAATGAAATAGAAGTTCCGGCTGAAAACATTATCTAACGAGGAGGTGAGACATTGGCAAATGAAGTGAATAATTTAGTAGTTAGACTTTCCCTTGATAATGTGAATTTTCGTCAAGGGATAGCAAATTCAGGACGTGCAGTGAGGACCTTGCAGAATGAATTGAAATCTGTAAGTACAGGCATGGGCGGTTTCGCTAGTGCTAGCCAACAAACACAAGCGAAAATGGATGCTTTAAGTAGGCTCATTGACGCGCAAAAAGAGAAAGTTAAAGCGTTACGGCAAGCGTATGATCAAAATAAGGCTAAATTAGGTGAAAATGATGCAGCAACTCAGCGGTATGCTTCACAAGTTAATAAAGCTGTTGCTGATTTAAATAGATTTGAAAATGAATTAAAGCAAGTAAATAAGCAAGCTGAACAAAAAGGGATGGATAAGTTAAATAATTCTTTAAAAGCCCTACAGGCTGAATTTCAGTCTATTACAACAGGAATGGGCGGTTTTTCTAATGCAACTGAACAAACACGAGCTAAAGTTGATGTTTTATCTCGTACGGTAGATAAACAAAAAGAAAAGATTAGGGAACTTCAATCAGCCTATAACCGAGCTAAGACGGAAGAAGGGGAAGCAAGTCAGTCAGCGCAAAGATATGCTGAACAAATTCATCGAGCAACAGCTGAACTAAATCGATTCGAATCACAATTACAACAGGCAAATCATGAATTGGATCAGCAAGGGAATCGTCTATTGAACTTCGGTAATCGTATGGAGGCAATGGGAAACCATTTACAAAATGCTGGAATGCAAATCGGTATGGTATTTGGTGGAATGACTTACGCAATAGGTCGAGGTTTAAAATCAGCTGTGGAAGAATCAGTGAATTTCGAACAACAAATGGCGAACGTAAAAGCGGTTTCCGGTTCTACTGGAGAAGAAATGAAGAAGTTAAGTGAACTATCGGTGGAAATGGGTGAAAAAACAAAATTCTCATCTGTGGAAGCAGGTAAAGGCGTTGAAGAATTAATAAAAGCTGGTGTTAGTTTAACAGACATTATTAACGGTGGTTTAGAAGGCGCTCTTAACTTAGCGACAGCAGGAGAATTAGAACTAGGAGAAGCGGCGGAAATCGCATCTACGGCTCTAAACGCATTTAAAGCTGATCACCTTTCAGTGGCAGATGCAGCAAATATTTTGAGTGGTGCAGCCAATGCTTCAGCAACAGATGTACATGAATTGAAATATGGTTTGTCAGCATCCGCAGCTGTTGCAGCAGGTGCTGGTATGACTTTTAAAGATACAGCAACAGCTTTAGCAGTATTTGCACAGAACGGGTTAAAAGGTTCTGATGCAGGTACATCTTTAAAAACAATGCTTATGAGGTTAAACCCTTCAACTAAAGAAGCGTATAACAAGATGGCAGATTTGGGACTTATTACTTATAATGCGCAGGCTGGATTTGATTTCTTGGTTAAAAACGGCATCACACCGGCATCTAGAAGTGTGGGAGATATTGAAGTTGCACTAGAAAAATATGTAATGAAAACGGAAGGTGTAAAGAAATGGAATGATAAGTGCGATACAACATTCCGTGAATTAGCCACAAGTTCAGCTTTCTTATCTTCAAAATTCTACGATCAACAGGGGCATATTCAAAGTCTAGAAAATATTTCAGGAACCCTTCATGAATCTATGAAAGGTTTAACAGATCAGCAACGTAGTATGGCTCTAGAAACATTGTTTGGTTCCGATGCTGTTCGTGGTGCGACTATTCTTTTCAAAGAAGGTGCTACTGGTGTAAATAGTATGTGGGATGCCATGTCAAACGTTACAGCGGCTGAAGTTGCTGCAACTAAACTGGATACTTTAAAAGGGCGCCTTACATTACTAGATTCAGCATTTTCCACAATGAAAAAGACAATTGGTGATGCACTTGCCCCTGTGGTTAGCGCTTTTGTTGCTGGACTACAAAAGCTTGTCGATGGGTTTAATGCTTTGCCTGGTCCTGTACAAAAGGCTATTGCAATTACAGGTGGTATTGTTCTTGCGTTAACAGCTGTGGCTACAGCGATAGGGGTTGTTTTAGCAGCGTTTGGAATGATCGCTTCAGGAATTGGTTCTCTATCTCTTGCATTAGCATCAGTTGGTGGGATTGCTGGAATCGCGGCTGGAGCAGTTGGGTTCTTAGGAAGTGCGCTTGCCGTTTTAACAGGGCCAATTGGTCTAGTAGCAGCCGCTCTTATTGGAACTGGAGTTGTCGCATATAAGGCATATCAAAAAGCAACCGAGGACAGCATTGCTTCAGTAGATCGCTTTGCTACGAATACAGAAGGAAAAGTTAGTTCCTCCACAAAGAAAGTTCTTAGTGAGTATTTCAAACTATCTGATGGTATTAGGCAAAAGTTAACTGAAATCAGATTAAATCATGAAGTAATAACAGAAGAACAGTCGCAAAAGTTAATTGGCCAATATGACAAACTAGCTAACACAATCATTGAAAAAACCAATGCAAGACAGCAGAAAGAAATTGAAGGACTTAAAAAGTTCTTTGGTGATTCATATGTATTAACAGCTGAAGAAGAAAATAAGCGGATTGAACAACTTAATCAACATTACGAACAAGAAAAACTAAAAACACAAGAGAAAGAAAACAAAATTAAAGAAATTCTACAAACAGCCGCTAGAGAAAACAGAGAACTAACAACGTCTGAACGCATCTCTTTACAAGCATTACAAGATGAGATGGACAGAGTCGCTGTAGAACATATGTCTAAAAATCAAATGGAACAAAAGGTTATTCTTGAAAACATGCGTGTACAAGCTAGTGAAATTTCAGCAAGACAAGCAGCTGAGGTTGTTCAACATAGTGCTGAAACTAGGGATAAGGTTATAGCAGATGCAAAGAAAACTCGTGACGATAAAATTGCAGAGGCTATTCGACAACGAGATGAAAATAAAACGATTAATGCTGAAGAGGCAAATGCAATTATTGCAGAAGCCAAACGACAGTATGACAGCACCGTTTCCACAGCAAGAGATAAGCACACTGAAATTGTAAGTGAAGCAAAGGCGCAAGCTGGAGAACATGTTAATCAGGTGGATTGGGAAACTGGACAAGTAAAATCTAAGTATGAAGTAATGAAAGATGATGTTGTCCAAAAAATGAAAGAAATGTGGTCAGATGTTACTCAAAAATATGAGGATATGAAAACATCAGCAAGCAACAAGGTAGAAGAAATAAAAAATACTGTTTCAAGAAAATTTGAGGAACAGAAAAAAGCCGTTACAGATAAAATGAACGAGATAAAAAGTGATATCGAAGAGAAGTGGAACACAGTTGAAAAATTCTTCAGTACCATAAATTTACGTTCAATTGGAAAATCGATTATAGAAGGTCTTGGCAAAGGAATAGATGATGCCTCAGGAGGTTTATTTAGTAAAGCTGCTGGAATTGCAAACGATATTAAAAAGACTATTTCTGGAGCGCTTGAAGTAAACAGTCCATCAAAAGTAATGATACCTATCGGTAGTGCGGTTCCAGAAGGTGTTGGAGTGGGGATGGATAAAGGGAAACGTTTTGTTGTGGATGCAGCAAAAAATGTAGTTGGAACTGTTAAGAAACAAATGGGGAATATGCCGTCTGTATTTGACTTTGGATTCCAATCATCTAGTCCATATATACCTGGCGATGTATTGGATACCTTTACTCATGGTATGCAACCAAATATTCCACAACAATATGCTAATCCGTCTAATAACAGAGTATTCCCGAATAAGTATTCCGCAGAGAAAGAAATAAATCTTACTGTAAATATGACGAACTCAATAGATGGAAGAGAGTTAGCAGGTGCAACTTATACGTATACTACAGAGCTTCAAGAGCGTGAAAGAGAAAGACGAAAACAATTCTAAGGGCGGTGATACATTATGGGGAAATTAAGCTTCACATTTAATAATATTCGAAAAGATTACATTCAAATGCTTGTAGGAAGAAAACGCCCCTCATGGGCTCCAGTTAAACGAAACCTTGTAAGAATTCCTCATCGTCCAGGGGCATTGTTACTTAATACAGAAACAGAGGAGCGTCGTATTGACGTTCCTTTTGTTATTAAAGCAAAAAAAGATATGGCTGATTTGCAAAAGCTTAAAGAGGATTTAGCAGACTGGTTATTTACCGAAGAACCAGCTGAACTCATTTTTGATGATGAACTTGATCGAACCTATCTAGCTGTTGTAGATGGTGCAACTGATCTTGATGAATTAGTGAATAGAGGGAAAGGTACATTAACATTCGTTTGCCCTATGCCTTATAAATTAGGGCCTACCCAAACAGTTGATTTTAAGTTAGATAGCCGTGGTTTTATAGCTAATGTTCAAAACAAAGGTAGTGTAGCATCTAATCCCATTTTCGAGATTGAAGTAGAAAAGCCTTCTACATTTTCAGATGTATGGAATGGTATGAATTACTTTCGGATTGGATATCCCCTTAAAGCAGATCAAGTTCCTGTTGAAAGGAATCAACGTGTAATGTGGGATGACATGTCCACAACTGTAGGATGGACAAATGTGGCGCAAACCGAGGATATGACAGGTGGAGGGAAATTTAAAGTACATGGTGGTTCTAGACTTATGCCTGAATATCTCGGTGAACCTACTGTAAAAGGATGGCACGGTTGTATAGCCAAAAAGAATATTCCGCAAGGTCCATTGCAGGATTTCATTATGCAAGCTTATGTTGGAGTAAGAAGTTTGCACTGGGACCAAATGGGGCGCGTAGAAATTGGGCTTCTTGATGAAAATAGCGATTATGTCGCTCGTATATCTATGAGTGATGTTCAATGGGAAGCGGAGCAGAATAGTGGATTTGCCTCTGTTGGAAATAGAAAAAAGCCCGGCGGTCAAGTATTTATCAATGAGACAGGTGATCATCCTAACACATGGAATCAATACAGAGGTCGATTATGGTTAGCACGAACTGGAAACAGATGGGAAGCTTATATTTCAAGATTTAGAGATGGTACGGAAATTGATGATTCTGAACGATTTGTAGTATGGATAGATGAAAACAACGTGAATATGAACAGAGTGGCACAAGTTCAAATTAGCATCTGCCAATTTTCTAATAACATGTTCTGCCAAAACATGTCCATTGATGACTTGAAGATTTGGAAAGTAAACATGAACACACAAAGTAATCCTCCTTATATTTTTGATGTTGGCGATAGAATTCAAATCGATACAGAACGAAGTCTCGTAACGATAAACGGTAAAAATGCTATTAATCTAAAAGATATTTTCAGTGATTTTCCGACTATAAACAGAGGTTCAAATACGCTGGAAATTATGCCTGCAAACATTGGGAAAGCAAAGGTTACATATAGGGAGAGATACAGATGAGAACACCAAGCGGAATCCTCCATGTCGTTGATTTTAAGACAGAACAAATTGTTTCAACCATTCAATCTAAAGATTATTGGGACGATAAACGACATTGGGAAATCAAAAATAATGTTGATACATTGGAATTCAAGGTATTTGATAACACCGACAATGCGGCTACACTTATGCAACAAAATTTAGTTTTAAAGGAAGTTCGTGACGGACGTATCGTTCCTTATGTCATCACAGAAATAGAAAAAAACTCAGATGATAGATCAGTTACTGCTTATGCATCTGGAGAGTGGATTTTATTAGCAAAAGCAGGTATTATCACTCCTCAACGAATTGAAGGGAAAACGGTAAATGAGTTTATCGACATGGCTTTAATAGGGACAAAGTGGAAACGAGGTCGTACAGAATACTCTGGGTTTCATACAATGACTATCGATGAATTTATCGACCCACTTAAATTTCTAAAAGATATTGCCTCTCTTTTTGATTTGGAAATTGTTTATCGTGCTGAAGTTGTTGGATCACAAGTTGTTGGCCGATACGTTGACATGATTAAAAAGCGTGGCAGAGAAACAGGGAAAGAGATAACACTTGGTAAAGACCTAGTTGGGATTAGACGTATTGAAAACTCTCAAAATATTTGTACAGCATTAGTAGGTTTTGTGAAGGGTGAAGGCGACAACATTATTACGATAGAGAAGATTAATAACGGGCTTCCATATATAACAGATAATGATGCTTTTCAACGTTGGAATGAGCGTGGTCAACATAAATTCGGTTTCTATACCCCAGAGACAGAAGACCAAAATATGACTCCACAACGTCTTATGACTCTTATGAAAACAGAGTTAAAAAAACGTGTAAACACATCTTATTCGTATGATGTTCAAGCGCAAAGCATTGGTCGAGTTTTCGGACTAGCTCATGAAATGATTAATGAAGGTGACACAATCTACATTAAAGATACAGGGTTCACACCGAAATTATATCTAGAAGCTCGTGTTATTGCTGGTGATGAATCATTTACAGATCCTACACAAGATAAATATGTGTTTGGCGACTATCGTGAAATCGTTGATCCAAATGAGGAATTAAGAAAGTTATATAACAAAGTTCTTGCCTCTCTGGGGAATAAAGCTAACAAGGAACTATTAGAACAACTAGAAAAGTTAGCTGAAGAAGCAAAGAAAGAATCTGGCCAAGCTGTAAAAGAATCTCAAGCGGCTAAAGAATTAGCCGAGAAAGTTCAAGAAAACCTAAAAAATAATACAGTTAACATCATCGAAGCTGCTAATCCACCAACTGATAACCTTACAATTAGCAAAACTCTGTGGCGAGATATTAGTAATGGTAAGCCAGGTGTTTTAAAAGTATGGAACGGAAAAGGATGGGAATTACTTATCCCTGATGTAGAATCCGTTAAAAAGGAAACCCTTGAACAAGTGAATAAAGATATTTCTGCCACAAAACAAGAATTAAATAAAAAAGTGGAAGAAGCTCAAAAAGAAACTTCTGGACAATTCAAGGAAGTAAAAGAAAATCTTCAAGAGGTTTCTCTAACGATTAAAAATGTACAAAACTCTCAAGGTGAAATTAATAAAACTGTCTCTGAAATGAAACAAACCAACGAAGGTTTTACAAAATCTATAGAATTATTAACAAAAAAAGACGGTGAAATTACTGAAAAATTAAATACAGTTGAAGAAACTGCCGAAGGTACAAAAAAGACGATTGCTAAAGTACAAGAAACAACTACAGAGTTAACAAAAACAACGACTGAAATTAAAGAGCAAGCTGGGAAGATTAGTGAAAAGTTAGAGAGTGTAGAAAAGAAAACTAACAACCTTAGTGTTGGTACTCGAAATTACATTCTACTAAGTGCTGTTGAATCTGAATTAGTAAATACCGATGTTACCCAAACGAAAGGCAAAACATACGCTGTTTCTGATTTAGCTAAAACAGATTTTAGAGGGAAACCAATTGTTTTAAGTTTTGATGCGGAAACGAATGGTTTAGTCCATGGGACAGCGAGTAATAATAGTGTTGGTATAGAGCTTAGGGTTGTATACAAAGATGGAAAAACAAACTGGTTTGAGGCGTGTTATAAACAAATAGTACCTGGTGGAACCAATCCATACCGTAGGTATCATAAAGTATCACCAATGATTGAGGATAAAGAAATTGCTGAATTAACAGTCACAGCTTTATTTAGGAGCGCATCAGGTACTGTTAAATTTAGAAATCTTCAAATTGAGATTGGGACTATTCCTTCATCGCATCAGCCAGCACCAGAAGACCAAGTATCAACTGATGAATTCACCAAGAAAACAACTGAGATTGAAAAAAGTGTGGATGGTGTTAAAGAAAATATAACAAAGGTTGAACAAAATCAAACGGGATTTGATAAACGTGTTACTACTGTAGAGAAAACAGCAGACGGTATTAAACAAAATGTTACTAGTTTACAAGAAATACAAACCAATCAAGGGAAGCAGTTGCAAGAGGCTAAGGCAGGATGGGAAACAACTGCAAAAGCTTTAGAAGGAAAAGTTGAAATAAAGCAAGTAGAGGATTATGTTGGTGGAATTGGTAACATAAACGTAGTTCGTAACTCTTTATTCAAGACTTATTTAAAGTATTGGGAACTCATGGGAGGTTCTGCATTTACTGCAATAGACACAAATGTTAAATACAATGGATGTAATTCAATTCGAACAATTGTTACCGGTTCTACTGGAGGATCTTGGTATGGTGCGAAGTCAAATTATACAGATGCGGTCCCAGGAGAGACTTTTGTTGCATCTGCGTATCTTTTAACAGATGATCCAAATTCAATCGATGGTAAGGTTCATATAGCAATAGAATTCTTTGATTCAACTAGAAACAGAATAAAAATAATTGGAACTGAAGTTAAATTACTAAAGGGGCAATGGACGAGGGTTTTAGTTTCCTCAGTAGCCCCAGAAAACACACGTAGCATTACTTTGAGGTATCAACTTGAAAAGAATGGTCGTATTTGGATGGCTCAACCGATGCTACAAAAGGGGACAACTCCATCTAGTTACTTGGAAAATCCAAATGATATTGTTGATAAAGATAAAATCATGGAAGATTTGGCTGATAAAGTAGCGACTGAAAAATACGATAAGAAAGTTACAGAGTTAGAAAGAAGCATCACAGCAAATGGAGAAGGCGTTACTATCCTTTCCGGAAAACAGGAAAGTTTTATCAATGAGACCTATAATGCCTATGTAAAGAAAACGGAATCTAAGTTACAAGTGTTAGATGAAGGAATTATCGCACAGATTTTAAAGGATGGTATTGTTACTGCCATCAATATGTCTCCTGGGAAAATTACAATTGATGCTAAGAAACTAGAAATTAACGCCGATACAATTGTCACGTGGCTTACAGCCAAAGGTATCAACGCTGATTTGATTACCATTAAAAATAGTAAAATTACAATTAATAAAGATGGCGTAGACGTAAGTATGGCCGACTTCTTATATCAAGATGAAAGAGGGCTAAGAACTACGGTTTTATCTAAAAGGAACTTAGTTATTGATCACGATTTCTCTAGTACTCCAAAGAAAGTAATGGTTGGTAACACTTCGTATAGCCAATTTGAGACGGGTAAATTTTGGAGACCTAATGGCAATGTTGTTATAGAGAATAATACGTACAACTTTGACTATGAACGAATGGTTAATGCGACGCGTGTTGACATGTTTAATTATCCCGAGATAACTGTGAAGAATGGTATACATCCAGGTAATGTTTATACCCTATCGACACATTTCCGATGCGCTACGATTAATGGTAAAAGGGTGACCGCTAGACCACAGTTACATGTCTGCTACGTTACGTATCGAGATAACGTTCATTACGATATCTGGCAAGAATCCAAATTATCATTTGACTCGCCTAGCACGTTTTATGGTGACATTCAACGAAGGGCGTTTACATTCACAGTGCCCACTAATTATAAACCTGGAGAGCACGCGATTGTTATAAAAGTAGAGTCAGCGGATGGTGACATCTCAAAAGGAACTGCCGTTTGTGCTTCTGGTGTTCAACTGGTTACTGGTAAATATCCTTCTATGTATGAATGGCAAGCACAAAGTGCGGAAATATACTCCGGTATGATGCCAATCGATAGTTTGGAATTCGGTAACGAACATGGTTTTATATCGGTTGCTCAAGATAGACAAACATTTGATTTTGGCGGTAAGTTAGATGCTAAATTCTATAACAATATCCGAGCAGTACAAGGGGTTAATCTTGGTGGGAATGCATTTCAAGGTTGGGGACATATACGTTTTACAGATGGTAATCTCGGCCCAGGATTTTATGTGAACACTGCGAATGGTTGGAAATTTAATGCCCTTGGATAAAAAAGGAGAGATATAGAATGAATAAGTATGATATTCAAATAATGCCACTTCAAGCAGATGAAAGCTTTCCTTTTATGGGGAGGCTGGTAGATGCAAAAAGAACTGATACAGGAATTTCTGTCCAAATACCTGCTGATATGTTAAATAATGCGGGCATTCCTAATGGCGCTAGTAAGGTCGAAGTGTGGAGAGAAATGTCTGACGGAACAATCTGTTTCAGAATTGCAACAAGATGTGAATTGTGTGGACGTGGTGCAAGACTTTATGAGTTAGATATGGGATTTGCGAAAAAAAATATTTGTGCAGATGATTATTTCAAACTGACAGGTAAAAATCCACCGCAAGAAATTCTAACAACTGAAACAATACTACCCGAACAGCTATAAGCTGTTTTTTATTTTGAACAAAATACGGCTTTTATAGCAAAAGAGGGACAAATAAATGTCTCTCTTTTTATTTTGGAATGGGGTGGTCAAAGTGGAAGGATTACAAGATGTAAGGAACGATGTTCATGAAATAAAGCAAGATATTAAAGACATTCGTTTAGAAATTAAAAGTTTAGAGATGCGAACAACGGGTAACGAAAAAGATATTATCAATATAAACAAACAGTTAGATAAAATTAGCGCCAATACCACCTGGATCTTACGGCTTATTGTAGGTGGGATTATAGGCGCAGCACTCACTTTCTTAATGAAAGGAGGTGGTATGTAATGTTTGAAATTACTGTAATGATTGGAATTGGAATTGGTCTTTCTCAGATTGCAAAAACAATTGGATTACAAACAAAATACGTTCCGTTATTAAATTTAACGCTTGGCATTGTGCTAGGCGTTTTATTTTTGGGCGGAGATATCAAAACAAATGTATTTCAAGGAATCATCATTGGACTATCAGCAAGTGGATTATTTGACCACACAAAAATTATGAAAAAGGATGTTGATGCTAAATGAAAAAGAAAATGAAACTAGCTTCCTCTGTATTTATGACACTAGTGCTCCTGTTAAGTTTCACAACAAGGGCTTTTGCTGATAGAACCCTTATTATTCCTGATTTACCAAAACAGCCATATCGTTATGGTATAGGTGTTTATGAAGGCGTTGTAGCTCATTCAACGGCAACTCCAGAAGCTCCGGCGATCAATATCCAAAAGTATGAATCTCGTACATGGCGTTCAGCTTTCGTACATTACGCAGTAGATTGGAATGAAACAATCCAAATCGCTGATACAAAGTACATTGCTTATGGAGCTGGCCCAGGAGCGAATAAACGATTTGTACATGTTGAATTGTGCGAAACAAGAGATTACGAGAAATTCAAACGCAGCTATGATAAATATGTAAAATTACTTGCTAAAATCCTACGTGATCGTGGATTATCTGTAGAAAAAGGATTGTGGACTCACTATGATGTGACGAAACATCTTGGAGGTACAGATCATGAAGATCCACTTGATTACTTACGTAGCCACGGTGTTTCGGAAGCTCAGTTCCGTGCTGATGTGCAACGTGCATACAATAATTCTAATGTAGAAGTTTCAGTTCCTGAAAAGCCATCTAAACCAGAAGAAGTACCAACAGCTGTAACAGACGGTATCGCTTATATTGAAGGATACAACGTTAATTTACGTAAAGGACCAGGTACAAGCTATTCTAAGATTCGTCAGTTACATAAACCAGAATCATATATTGTGTGGGGCGAAAAGGATGGTTGGTTAAATCTTGGCGGTGAACAATGGATTAAAAACGACCCATCTTATGTGAAGTTCAATAAGAAAAGCACAGTGGATTCCTCTATTGTAGGGAAGCGTGTTGTTTCTAAAGTTAATAACCTACGTTTCTATGATGCTCCATCATGGCAGGATAAAGATGGAGCCGGTTCTGTAGGTGCAGGTTTAGGATTTACGATTGACGCTAAAGTAAGTGTCAATGGATTGCCACAATATAAAGTACACAATAGCAAGGGCAAAACATATTATGTAACAGCAAATGAAGCCTATGTGTATGTGAAGTAATGGAAAAAGCCAGCTTATATGAGCTGGCTTTTTCACATAGATATGTTTAATTTTAAAATTTACTATTCAAACAGTTTATCCATTAAATTTTGAATTTCACATCTTCTTTTGTCTGTTTCATTCTTATCGATTGTATACTTATCATCCTCAATAATAAGAACATCACCTTCTTTTGCAGTAGAAGGGAGTTTGGATCTTGGCACATCAATTGTTAGGTTATTAATTTCAATAACTGCTAATTCTCCTTCAAAACGGTCAATAATACCTCTTTGCATAATTATCTCTCCGTTCTTACAGAAATATTTGAACCATCACTATTAATAACTACAGTTCCATTTAAATCTGTTCTATAGACCTTAACAGACATTGAAGATAACTTTGCTAAGGTTTCTTGTGTAGGATGTCCATATCTGTTACCTGCACCTGCACTGATAACAGCGATGTTTGGTTTGACTGCATCTAAAAATGGCTGAGAAGAAGAAGTCTTACTTCCATGGTGACCAGGTTTTAATACATCAGATTTTAAGTTTGAACCATGCGCTGCAACCATATCTTTTTCGCTTTTTGTTTCAGCATCGCCAGTAAATAAGAATGATTTGCTGCCGTGCGTTACTTTTAATACAGCACTCCATTCGTTTAAGTCGTCACCATATTCTTTAACAGGAGCTAAGAATTGTGAGTTTAAACCACTGATTGGTAAATTTAAGCCGGATTTTGCTTCTTTAATTGTTAATCCTTTGTTGGCTACCGCAGTTAAAAAGTCCTTAAATGTTTGGGTAGTATGACTTACTTTAGGTGCATAAACATTTTTTACATTCATAGAATTAAGAACTTCATCTAAGCCACCGACATGATCGGCATCAGGGTGCGTAGCAATCATATAATCAATCGTTTGGAATCCCAGTCCTTTTAGATAATTCGCCACTACTTTACCTTTACCATTGTTTCCTCCATCAATGAGGATTGTTTCTCCACTTGGAGATTTAATAAATGTAGCGTCACCTTGTCCCACATCAATATAATGAACCTCTAAGTTACCCTTAGGCTTAGGAAGAGCCGGACGGAAGCTTGGTTCTAATACACGAGCCAAGAATGCAGCGAATTGCTCACGAGTTACTTTTACGTCTGGACCAAATGTACCATCAGGAAATCCAGCGGTGATATTATTTTGAGCTAGAGTTTGGATATATTGGTAACCCCAATGAGTAGATGGAACATCAGGGAAATTAACGTCCGCACCTGTAGGCTTCAAATCAAAAGTTTTAACAAGAACTACTGCCATTTCTGCACGAGATAATGAGCGGTCAGGGAAGTAGTTTTTCTCACGTTGTACAATGTTATTATGTGCTAACTTATGTACAGAATCATAGTAATAGATACCTTTGGTTACATCAGAAAAAATATGATCATAGCTAGATGGTTTTTCTAATTTTAACGATAAATCTAGCATTAATGCCATTTGTCCACGAGTTACATTGTCACTAGGATTAAAATATCCTTCAGGAGTACCATTAATAATGCCTTTTTCTGATAAATAGTTAATCTCTTTAATTGCCCAATGATTAGTTGGAACATCAGGGAAAGATTTAGCACTTGCAAGATTAGGAATAAATAATGTAATAATCATTACAAAAGCTGTTAGTAATAAACTAAACTTTTTCAAAAATATCGCCTCACTTTGTATATTTTTTAACGATTTAACTTTAGCATTTCTTACCAATAATTCAAAGCTTAATAGAGTAATATATAATTTTTAGTTTTTTCTCTACAACAGGGTGTTACCAAAGCATGTTGTATATGATATTTAAGAAGATTAATCACAAAAAATTAATGATATATATATAAGATAGTGGTTCGAAAATTGACCACTAACTATTTAAAACTGTGTAATAAAATGCTCACATTTTGCTCACAAATAATATAAAAACACGTGAAAAAATATGAAATGAATTTTTATAGTAAAATATAGTGAAATAAATAAAAATAAATAAAAAGTGCTATAAATGCTTATTTAACGGGCATTTATGGCACTTTTGTATTTTTATATTAAACAAAATGAATAAGTTTAAAACTGCTCATTCTTCTCCCAAGATTCTACAATATAATGAGCAATCGTTGGGTTGAATCCTTTACCAACTAAGAACATAATCGCAGCAACTTCTGTTAAAGCATGTTTGTGTGATGTATGTTTCGCTTCATTTAAACCGTAATCTACCCAAGGTTTTACGAAATCAAGTACAGGTTTCTTTAAAGGTAAAAACTGTGTACCGACAACTTGTTGGATTTGTTGTTGCGTTGGTTCTGTAATAGGTCCTGGTGGTAAAATTTGTGGCTGCGTAATATCGAGTGTTGGCTCAGGCGGTAAAATTTGCGGTTGCGTAGGATCGATAGTTGGCGGTGCTGGTGGTGAAACTCGCGGGTCATAGTTTGGCTGATACATTTGTTGTTGGTATTGCGGTTGTTGTTGTGGCTGAGTTGTGTATGGATTTTGTTGATATTGTTGTTCTTGGGTGCGCTGCGGTACATATGGATTTTGTTGTTCTTGAGTGTACTGAGTTGTGTATGGATTTTGCTGATATTGTTGTTCTTGAGTTGGTGGTGCTACGTATGGATTTTGAGGATATTCATAATTTGGACGTGTGTCATATGGATTTTGTTGATATTCAGTTTCTTGAGTTTGCGGTGTTGCGTATGGATTTTGTTCGTATTGAGGCTCTTGATGTTGTGTCTCTTGCTCCCCGTACTGTTCAGCATATCTTTGTTCCTTATGTTGAGGGGAAAAAGGTTGTTGTGGGTAAGGCGGTTGATTATTATAGAACATGTTT
>NZ_JAKUGX010000036.1:0-48576 GCF_022664195.1 Bacillus cereus group sp. BfR-BA-01316 | reverse complement strand
ATGATGGCAGAGAGGTCACACCCGTTCCCATACCGAACACGGAAGTTAAGCTCTCTAGCGCCGATGGTAGTTGGGACCTTGTCCCTGTGAGAGTAGGACGTCGCCAAGCAAGATAAAAACACAAGTCTTTTGACTTGTGTTTTTTTGTTTTTAAACAGTACACGAAAGAAGTAAAGGGAATACATAAGTAATACAAACACGTTGCCCAAGAGTAAATCATATTATATAAGAAATTGATGTATATTTTTCTGAAATTTGTTAAGGAATAGAGGTATATAATATGTTTATTTAAAAAGGGAGGAAAGATTATGAAATTAACAAGTGAAATTTGCATCGTTTGTGAGACAAAAAGAGGAGAAGGAATATATGTATATAATAATTTAATATGTTACGAGTGCGAAAGAAATCTGGTTAATACTGAGACAAATGACCCGAAGTATATACATTATTTAAAACAACTGCGAAAATTAGAAGTATCATATTTTTAAATAGGCATTATGCCTATTATTTTTTTTGCCCTAATATCTGTATAATAGATACAGAATGAATAATAAGGAAGAGATATATATGAATCAAAATCGTATGCCTTTATATGAGGCGTTAATGGAATTTAAAGAAAGGCAACTACTATCTTTTCATGTTCCGGGTCATAAGAATGGTTTAAACTTCCCTCAGAAAGCCTCAGGGGGGTTTAAGGACATATTATCGATTGATGTAACAGAGTTAACAGGATTAGATGATTTACATAGCCCGTTTGAATGTATAGATGAAGCACAGCAATTATTAGCTGAAGTATATGGCGTGCCCAAAAGTTATTTTTTAATTAATGGTTCAACAGTTGGAAATTTAGCAATGATTTTGTCTTGCTGCGGCGAACATGATATTGTCCTCGTACAAAGAAATTGTCATAAATCAATCATTAATGGTTTGAAATTAGTAGGGGCTAATCCGGTCTTTTTAAATCCATGGATTGATGAAGTACATAACGTACCAGTAGGTGTTCATGATGAAATTATTAAGGAGGCAATTACAAAGTATCCAAATGCAAAAGCACTTATTTTAACACATCCTAATTACTATGGTATGGGAATTGATTTAGAGGCAAGTATCGCTTACGCACATGCACATAAAATTCCTGTTCTAGTGGATGAAGCCCATGGGGCACATTTTTGTATAGGGGAGCCATTCCCGAAGTCAGCATTAGTTTATGGTGCGGATATTGTGGTTCATTCCGCACATAAAACATTACCTGCGATGACAATGGGATCTTATTTACATATAAATAGCCGTTTGGTGAGCGAAGAAAAAGTTTCCTCCTATTTAAGTATGCTACAATCTAGTAGCCCGTCGTATCCAATTATGGCTTCTCTTGATATAGCACGTTTTGCAATAGCAGTTATAAAGGAAGAGGGTCATAATGAAATCGTTGAGTTTTTACGCCGATTTAAAGAAGGATTGCGATCTATCCCACAAATATCCATTTTGCAATATCCATCGCAAGATGAATTAAAGGTTACGGTGCAAACTCGCTGTCAGTTATCGGGGTATGAATTACAGTCTGTATTTGAAAAGGTTGGTATATATACGGAAATGGCAGATCCATATAACGTCCTATTTATATTACCGTTACAAGTAAATGAGGAGTATATGAAAGCTATAGAGATAATTCGATTAGCTTTGCAGCAATATAAGGTAAAAGACAAGACAGCATCAATTCGTTATACTTATAAAGGGGAGATTTCCCCTTTACCGTATACGTATAAACAATTAGAGAGATACGAAACGAAGTTAGTATCTATAGAAGAAGCCGTTGGTATGATAGCTGCAGAAATGGTGATTCCGTATCCACCTGGAATTCCATTGATCATGTATGGAGAGAGAATTACTCAAGAACATACAAAGCAAATTACTCATTTAGAGAAAACAGGGGCTCGTTTTCAAGGTAGTACGAAATATATGAACGTGTATGATGTAGAAAGTAGGTTTTAGGATGAAGGGATTATTTGTAACAATTGAAGGGCCAGAAGGTTCGGGTAAAACAACATTAATTAAAAGTTTATTACCATATTTTGAGCAAAAGGAACAAAAGGTAATGGCGACGCGAGAACCGGGTGGTATTGCAATTTCTGAAGATATTAGAACAATTTTACATAAACAACAGTATACGATGATGGAAGCACGTACAGAGGCGCTCTTATATGCTGCTGCACGTAGACAACATTTAGTGGAAAAAGTTATGCCAGCACTTGAGGAAAACTATCTTGTACTATGTGATCGTTTTATAGATAGCTCTTTAGCGTATCAAGGATATGCAAGAGGCTTAGGTATGGATAAAGTATTTGAAATTAATCGTTTCGCAACGGAAGATTGTATGCCTAGTTTAACAATCTATTTAGATATTGAGCCGGAGGTAGGTTTAGCACGAATTGAAAAAGATGCAGGACGTGAAGTAAATCGACTAGATATGGAAGATATCTCTTTCCATAAACGTGTGCGTGAAGGCTATTTACAAGTTGTAGAGCGTTTCTCTAATCGCATTGTATTAGTAAATGCTGATCAACCAATGAAAAAACTTATAGAAGAAGTTGTTCAGATTATAGAAGATAAATTGTTATAATAGAAGGAAAGAATGAAATAAGTGAGGTATGCAGTATGATAAATACGTGGGAGCAGCTTTCTGCTATACAGCCCATCGGTGTCAAAATGTTGATGAATAGCATTGCAAAAGAGCGTATATCCCACGCTTACTTGTTAGAGGGAGGGAAAGGGACTGGGAAGTTCGCCACAGCAATTCAAATGGCAAAAAGTTTTCTCTGTTCAGGGAGAAATGGTGTAGAGCCTTGTCATGTATGTACGAATTGTTGCCGAATTGATTCAGGTAACTACCCAAACTTACATATTGTAAAACCAGATGGATTATCTATTAAAAAACAGCAAATTCATGATTTACAAGAAGAGTTTTCAAAAACAGGATTAGAAGCAAATAAAAAGGTATATATTATTGAGCATGCAGATCGTATGACAGCAAATGCAGCGAATACGCTCTTAAAGTTTTTAGAAGAACCAAGTAGTGATACAACAGCTATTTTACTTACTGAACAAAGTCATCAGATTTTAAATACAATCTTATCTCGTTGTCAAGTTGTTACGTTTAGGCCGTTGCCTACAGAATCTTTAATTAAGAGGTTAGAGGAAGAAGGTATTACAGTTTCTTTATCTACACTTGCTGCGCAGCTTACAAATAGTTTTGAAGAAGCTTTATTAATGTGTAATGATGAATGGTTTGCACAAGCGAGAGCTTTAGTGATAAAATTATGTGAAGCGCTCGAAAAAGATAAGGCCTCTATTTTTTTTGTACAAGAAAAATGGGGAAAGCACTTTGGAGAGAAAGAACAATTACAGCAAGGCTTAGATATGTTACTCCTTATTTATAAGGATTTATTATATGTTCAACTTGGAGAAGAAGATCGTCTTGTTTTTCATGAGCAGAAAGAGATGTTTGAATCCTTTTCTTATGCTCAGAAGCGCATTGTATCAGCTCTCTTTAATATATTAGAGGCAAAAAATAGAATCAACGCTAATGTAAATGCGCAGCTTGTGTTCGAACAGTTAGTGTTGCGGTTGCAGGAGGGATGACCGTTTTGTATGATGTAGTAGGTGTTCGCTTTAAGAAGGCCGGAAAGGTATATTACTTTGATCCAAATCAGTTCGATATCTCAGAAAATGAGTTTGTAATAGTAGAAACGGTAAGAGGTATTGAATATGGGAAAGTAGTTATTACCAAAAAGCAAGTTGATGAAAACGACGTTGTATTACCGCTTAAAAAAGTTATTCGTATTGCAAATGAAAATGATCGTACCATTGTTGAAGAGAATAGACATGCTGCGAAAGAAGCATATCAAGTTTGTCAACAAAAGGTAGGAGAACATAATCTTGATATGAAGCTTGTAGATGTAGAGTATACGTTCGATCGTAATAAGATTATTTTTTACTTTACTGCGGATGGTCGGATTGATTTCCGGGAACTAGTGAAAGACTTAGCGGCAATTTTTAGGACAAGAATTGAGCTGAGACAGATCGGCGTTCGTGACGAAGCAAAAATGCTTGGTGGTATTGGTCCATGTGGTCGTATGCTTTGTTGTTCTACTTTTTTAGGAGATTTTGAACCTGTATCCATTAAAATGGCAAAGGATCAAAATTTATCATTAAACCCTGCAAAAATCTCTGGTTTATGTGGTCGCTTAATGTGTTGCTTAAAATATGAGAATGATGAATATGAGGCAGCAAAGGAACAACTTCCTGATTTAGATCAACGTATACAAACACCGCAAGGTACTGGCCGTGTTATCGGATTAAATATTTTAGAAAGATTAATTCAAGTGGAACTAGTAGACAAGGAACGGATAGTAGAATATACGTTAGATGAATTAATTAATAAAGGGGTCGTTTCGAGTCAAACCACAGATTAATGAGGTGGGTGCTTGTGGAGAAAAAGGATATTTTTGCATCGGTTTCTAGTATGGAAGAGCAAATTGGACATTTATACAAACAGTTGGGAGAATTAAAACAACATCTTGCAGAATTATTGGAAGAAAACCAACATATAAAAATGGAAAATGAAAATTTGCGACATCGTTTTGAAGAAGTGCAGAACAAGGAAAAACAAAAAACTCAAAAACGCAAAGAAATGAAGGCGAAGACAGATATTGGTGAAGGCTACGATAACCTAGCGAGACTATATCAAGAAGGTTTTCATATTTGCAATCTACATTATGGAAGTGTACGTAAAGAGGGAGATTGTTTATTCTGTCTGTCATTTTTAAATAAAAAGTGAGATTACCTTTCCAATATAATTGGAAAGGTAATTTTTTATACATGAGAGTAGAATGAAATTTATTTTTACATTAATAGAGGATGAAATAGGGTAGGTTAAGTGTAAGAAAGGGAGCAATATATGAATTTATATGAAGATGAGCGTTTAGATTACTTATTAGCGCAAGATATGAAGATTGTACAAAGTCCATCAGTATTTAATTTTTCTTTGGATGCTGTTTTACTTGCAGATTTTGCTTGGGTGCCAATTCAAAAAGGTAATTTACTTGATTTGTGTACAGGTAACGCAGTTATCCCTCTTTTATTAAGTACAAGGACAAAAGGGAAAATTACAGGTGTAGAAATTCAAGAGCGCTTATATGATATGGGAATAAGAAGCGTTCAATATAATAATTTAGAAGAAAGAATTCATTTAATCCATGGAGATTTGAAAGATATGCCGGAGAAACTTGGACGTCATCAATATGATGTTGTAACATGTAATCCTCCTTATTTTCAAACACCACAAACTTCTGAGAAGAATATCAATGAACATTTAGCGATAGCTCGTCATGAAATTATGTGCACATTAGAGGATGTTGTATATGCAAGTAGCCAGTTAGTGAAACAGGGTGGGAAAGTAGCATTTGTACATCGTCCAGGTCGTTTGCTCGACATTGTCATATTAATGCGTAAATACAAAATCGAACCGAAACGTGTGCGATTTGTTTATCCTAAGGCTGGTAAAGAAGCGAATACGTTGTTAATTGAAGGAATTAAGGATGGGAATGCAGATTTAAAAATCTTACCACCTCTTTTTGTATATGAAGAAAACAACGAATATACAAAGGAGCTTCGTTCAATTTTATATGGAGAAGAATAAGCATTGTTTTTATGTGGTGGAGTGTTCTGATGGAAGTTATTATGCTGGATATACAAATCATATAGAAAAACGGATTCAGACCCATAATAGTGGAAAAGGTGCTAGATATACACGTGCTAGGCTTCCAGTTGTTTTAAAATATGTAGAGGATCATGAGGATAAACGAACGGCTATGCAAGCTGAATATCACTTTAAACGGTTAACGAGGAAACAAAAAGAAGAATATATGCAAAAAGGAGAACGCTATGTGGCAGCAAAAAAGCTTTCAGCAAAATGAAAAGGGAGTTTTATATTTAGTACCGACTCCAATCGGAAATTTAGAGGATATGACATTTCGTGCAATCCGAATTTTAAAAGAGGCAGATGTTATTGCTGCGGAAGATACAAGGCAAACGAAGAAGCTTTGTAATTACTTTGAAATTGAAACACCGGTTATGAGTTATCATGAGCATAATAAAGGAGTAAGTGGACGGAAAATTTTAGATAAGTTAGAAGAAGGTAAGACTGTAGCCATTGTGAGCGATGCTGGTATGCCATGTATTTCAGATCCTGGTTATGATATCGTTGTAGAGGCTGTAGCAGAACAATATCATGTTATCCCGCTTCCTGGGGCAAATGCAGCTCTTACAGCATTAATTGCATCAGGACTTGAGACAAAACATTTTTATTTCTATGGTTTCCTGCAAAGAAATAAAAAGGGACGTAAGCTTGAATTAGAAAAACTACGCTATATTCCGACTACAATGATGTTTTACGAGGCGCCACATCGTTTAGATGACACTTTAATCTCTATGCAAGAAGTATTAGGAAATAGGGAAATCGTATTATGTCGTGAGCTAACGAAAAAATTTGAAGAGTTTATTCGTGGAACAATTGAAGAAGCGATTGAGTGGACGAAGCAAAATGAAGTTCGTGGTGAGTTTTGTATTTTAGTAGCAGGTTCAACAGAAGAACCTACTCAAGAAGAACAATGGTGGGAGTCTATTTCAGTATATAATCATATTGAACATTATATAAATAAAAAAGGTATGAATTCAAAAGAAGCGATAAAAACAGTCGCTAAAGACCGAGATTTGTCGAAACGAGACGTATATCAAATCTATCATGTTGATAAAAAATAAGCTTCTCATAATTGAGAAGCTTATTTTGCTGTTTCGATATAATCTTGAAGTTCGTTTAAGACTTGTTCAGCGCCCTCTTTGCTTAAGATAATTTTACCCTCAGCTAAAGATAGGTTACCATCAGATACTTCACCAGTTACTTGGCAAGTCATGTTTGGTTTATATTTCTTTAAGATGATTTTTTCGTCATCAACGTAGATTTCAAGAGCATCCTTTTCTGCAATACCTAAAGTACGGCGTAATTCGATTGGAATTACTACACGACCTAATTCATCAACTTTACGAACGATACCAGTAGATTTCATATTTTGTTCCTCCTAATAGTTTATCAGTTTCGAGTCTATTTTTTTGATTCGTCATTTTTCGACAAAATACCCTATGGACATATGATACCAATCATTTACATTTCCGTCAATTCTTAAATTCTATATTTTTAAAAAAGATTTATAGATTTTTATACTTCTTATATATAATAGAATGTAAGTCATTTCTACAATTGTTTCGTATTATTCTTTTATAATGTTTATACTTTTCGGAAAAAAATATTGTATATTTTTTTGAATATGAGTAATAGATGATAAAGATATCGAGCATTAACTCGTTTTTATCCCGCATTAACGAGCAGTAATACTCCCACTTCAAAATTTAGCCGGAGCAAAGAAGTTAAGTGGGAGATCAACTGCTCGTAACAGCCCGATTGGTGTGGGCTAATAATCCATGGGGGATGAACACCCCCCCCCACGGATTAAAGTTTCACTTTATATGTGAGTTTTTGATATACTGTTTATAAATACATATGAGGTTATTTGGGAGGTCCAAAACGATGAAAGAGGAAAATAAGTCCTTTTATATTACTACCCCAATTTATTATCCAAGTGGAAAGTTACACATTGGACATGCTTATACGACAGTAGCAGGAGATGCGATGGCACGATATAAGCGTATGCAAGGATACAATGTTCATTATTTAACAGGAACTGATGAGCATGGGCAGAAGATCCAAAAGAAAGCAGAAGAACTAAATGTTACACCACAAGCATATGTGGATAACATTGTATCAGGGATTAAAGAACTTTGGGAGAAGATGGATATCTCTTATGATGATTTTATTCGTACAACTGAAGATCGTCATAAAGATGTTGTTGAGAAAATCTTCAAGCAGCTAGTAGATCAAGGCGATATTTATCTTGATGAATATGAAGGTTGGTATTCTGTACAAGATGAAACATTCTATACAGCGCATCAATTGGTAGATCCAATTATGGAAGGTGACAAAGTAGTTGGTGGAAAAAGCCCAGATAGTGGTCACGCTGTAGAACTTGTTCGCGAAGAATCTTATTTCTTTAGAATGGGTAAATATGTAGACCGACTATTAAAGTTCTATGAAGATAACCCTCATTTCATTCAGCCGGAGTCCCGTAAAAATGAAATGATTAATAACTTCATTAAACCAGGATTAGAAGATTTAGCTGTTTCTCGTACTTCATTTGACTGGGGAGTTCGTGTTCCAGGTAACCCAAAACACGTTATTTATGTATGGGTAGATGCGTTGTCTAATTACATTACTTCATTAGGATATGGAACAGAAAACGACGAGAAGTATAAAAAATTCTGGCCAGCAGATGTCCATTTAGTTGGGAAAGAAATCGTTCGTTTCCATACAATTTATTGGCCAATTATTTTAATGGCTTTAGATTTACCACTTCCGAAGAAAGTCTTTGCTCATGGCTGGATTTTAATGAAGGATGGAAAAATGAGTAAGTCAAAAGGAAACGTAGTAGATCCAGTTACACTAATTGATCGTTACGGATTAGATGCATTGCGTTACTACTTACTTCGCGAAGTTCCATTTGGATCTGATGGAGTATTCACACCAGAAGGATTTGTTGAACGAATCAACTTTGATTTAGCGAATGATTTAGGGAATTTATTAAATCGTACAGTAGCTATGATTGATAAATACTTTAACGGGGAAATCCCTGCATTTAAAGCAAATGTAACTGAGTTCGATGAAACGCTAGTGACATTTGCCAAAGATACATTGAAAAAAGTAGAAGAGGCAATGGAGAGTATGGAATTCTCTGTGGCGCTAAGTTCCATTTGGCAATTAGTTAGCCGTACGAACAAATATATTGATGAAACGCAGCCGTGGGTATTAGCGAAGGATGAGAATGATCGTGAAAAACTTGCGTCTGTAATGGCCCACTTAGCTGAGGTACTTCGTCAAACAGGTATTATGCTTATGCCATTCCTAACAGTAGCACCAAGTAAGATGTTTGCTCAACTTGGACTTACTGAAGAGGCGCATAAATCTTGGGAAAGCCTATCTACAATTGGATGTATTCCAGCTGGAACAAAAGTAGAAAAAGGAAACCCTATTTTCCCTCGTTTGGAAATGGAAGTAGAAGTGGGGTATATTAAAGAACAAATGCAAGGTTCTGCTCCTAAAGTAGAAGAGAAAAAAGCAGAAGAACCAAAGGCAGAAGAAATTACAATTGATGATTTCTTTAAAGTAGAATTACGAGTAGCTGAAGTAATATCCGCTGAACCTGTGAAAAAAGCAGATAAGTTGTTAAAAATTCAGCTTGATTTAGGTACAGAGAAGCGTCAAGTGGTTTCTGGGATTGCTAAATTCTATTCTCCAGAAGAACTAAAAGGTAAAAAGGTTATTTGTGTAACGAATTTAAAACCTGTAAAATTACGTGGTGAATTATCACAAGGTATGATTTTAGCAGGTGAAGAGAATGGCGTATTGTCATTAGCATCAGTTGACCAAAATTTACCAAACGGTACAAAAATCAAGTAATTGAGACAAGAAAAGAGATGTTTCACGTGTAACATTGGTGAAGCGTCTTTTTTCTTTTTAAATTCCCTTTTTTTGCATTAAAATTGTAGTATTGTTATCGTTAAGTTAGAAAGAGTGTAGTTTTTCTATGAGAGAATTGATTTCAATATAAAAGGAGTTATTTATTATGTTGTTTGATACACATTCACATTTAAATGCAGAGCAATTTGAAGAAGATTTACAAGAAGTTATCGCGAGAATGAAAGAAGTGGGAGTTACATATACGGTTGTTGTTGGATTTGATGAAGTAACGATAAAGAAAGCAATTGAATTAGCAGAGGCTTATGATTTTATTTATGCTGCAGTTGGATGGCATCCCGTTGATGCAATCGACATGAAAGAAGAACATTTAGCTTGGTTAGAAGAATTAGCTGCCCACCCTAAAGTAGTTGCAATTGGAGAAATGGGATTAGATTATCACTGGGATAAGTCTCCAAAAGAAATACAAAAGGAAGTATTCCGTAAACAAATTGCATTAGCGAAAAAGGTGAAATTACCGATTATTATACATAACCGCGATGCAACTCAAGATATTGTTGATATCCTAGAGGAAGAGAATGCAGCTGAAGTAGGAGGCATTATGCATTGCTTTAGTGGTAGTGTAGAAGTAGCGCAGCGATGTGTCGATATGAACTTTTTAATTTCATTAGGTGGGCCAGTAACATTTAAAAATGCCAAGAAACCGAAAGAAGTTGCTATGGAGATTCCGTTAGAAAAATTATTGATAGAGACAGATTGTCCATATTTAACACCACATCCATTTCGAGGGAAACGAAATGAACCGAGTTATGTAAAACTGGTAGCAGAAGAAATTGCGAATTTAAAAGGAATTTCTTATGACGAAGTAGCACAAATAACAACAAAGAATGCCAAAGCCTTATTTGGTGTTGAATAAAAAAGAATGGGGATTCCCATTCTTTTTTTGTTTTTTGAGAAGGGAGATAGTAGAAATGATAAGAACCCACTATTTACTCATAACATAAGTGTAGAAATATTGTGGATAAATTAAGATGGAGATAGAAGTGTTACAATAAGGGTAGTGAACAAAGATTTTTCTCTTCTACTTTTTAAAATGTAAGATTGGGAAAATAATAATGGAAAAGTCGTCATTTTTTTGTTTTACTAAGTAAAGATGAAACGAGTGTGGAGGCAAGCATGAAAATTAAAGAGATTATCGTTGTAGAAGGTAAAGATGATACAGTTGCGATTAAACGTGCTGTTGGTGCGGATACAATCGAAACGAACGGTTCAGCAATCGGTGATCATGTTATTGAGCGAGTTAAATTAGCGCAGCAAAAACGAGGCGTTATTATTTTCACAGATCCGGATTATCCTGGAGAGCGTATTCGAAAAATTATTTCTGACAAGGTTCCTGGATGTAAGCATGCTTTTTTATCGAAGGAAGAAGCACTTGCTAAAAGGAAAAAAGGTGTTGGAATCGAACATGCTTCTAACGAGTCGATTCGCCGTGCTTTAGAGAATATACATGAAGAAATGGAAGCTTACACAAGTGAAATTAGTTGGAGTGATCTAGTCGATGCGGGCTTAGTGGGCGGAGAAATGGCAAAGAGCCGCAGAGAAAGAGTGGGTAAGCTATTAAAGATTGGTTATACAAACGCAAAACAGTTACATAAACGTTTACAAATGTTTCAAGTTTCAAAGGAATCATTTGCAGAAGCTTATAAGCAAGTAATACAGGAGGAAAAAAAATGAAGGATATCGCAACACCAAATCGTACGAAAGACATTGTTGAAAAGTATGGATTTTCATTCAAAAAAAGTTTAGGACAAAATTTTTTAATTGATACAAATGTATTAAATCGTATCGTTGATCACGCAGAAATCGGTTCAGAAAGTGGCGCAATTGAAATTGGACCAGGTATCGGTGCGTTAACAGAGCAATTGGCGAAGCGTGCAAAAAAAGTAGTGGCTTTTGAAATTGATCAGAGATTATTACCAATTTTAGACGAGACGTTAGCTCCATATAGCAACGTTACAGTTATAAATAAAGATGTACTAAAGGCAGATGTACATGAAGTGTTTAGTGAGCAATTTGAAGAAGGACAAGATGTAATGGTAGTAGCTAACTTACCATACTATATTACAACGCCAATTTTATTTAAATTGCTTGAAGAAAAATTACCGGTTCGTGGATTTGTTGTTATGATGCAAAAAGAAGTTGGAGATCGTTTAGCTGCTAAACCCGGAACGAAAGAGTATGGTTCTTTATCAATTGCCATTCAGTATTATACAGAGGTAGAAACAGTTATGACTGTACCGCGTACAGTGTTTGTACCACAACCAAATGTTGATTCTGCGATTATCCGTCTTCTAAAGCGTCCTAAACCAGTTGTAGAAGTGACAGATGAAACTTTCTTCTTTGAAGTAGTACGAGCAAGTTTCGCACAGCGTCGTAAGACTTTAATGAATAATTTATCAAATAATTTAAATGGTTTCCCGAAAGATAAAGAGCTGTTGGATCGAATTTTAACAGAAATAGGAATTGATCCGAAGCGAAGAGGCGAAACGCTATCTATCGAAGAGTTTGCAACATTAAGTAATGCATTAATTCTTCATAAATTGTCATAAGAATATGAAAGGGACAGTTCAACTTGAGCTGTCCCTTTTGTCACCTTTCCTTTCCTAAATTCATACTTTAAAAACAGGTAAGATGGCCTAACGAGTTTGGAGGTAGGAGAATGGCTTTACATGTTGGAGAATTAGTTGAACGATATTCTCATAATAGGGATATTCTTTTTCGTATTATAGAAATAAAAGGCGAGATAGCAATATTATTTGGAGAGGAAATTAGACTTGTGGCGGATGCGCCACTTGCAGATTTAATTAGTATAGATCAACGAGAACATAAAAAAAGAGTGAAGCGTGAAAAAGAAACAATGGAGCGTACTTACCGGTTGTTTCAGCAAGATTACGTGTTGATGAAACAAAGACATGAACATACTTCAACTGGTGGATATACAAGTGAAGTGAATTATTTTCAAATGCCAGGGCGTGTATTGCATATAGATGGAGATCCTTTATATTTGCGCAAGTGCTTAGACTTATATAATAAAATAGGCGTTCCTGTTCAAGGTATTCATTGTAAGGAAACGGAGATGCATGAAAAGGTAGTAGACTTAATAGATCATTTTCGCCCAGACATTTTAGTTATTACAGGACATGATGCATATACAAAGTCAAAAGGAGCTATGGGAGATTTAGCAGCATATAGACATTCTAAACATTTTGTACAGGCCGTTCGAGAAGTGCGAAAAAAGTATCCATCATTAGATCAACTCGTTATTTTTGCTGGGGCTTGTCAATCACACTTTGAGGCGTTGATTCGAGCAGGTGCTAATTTCGCTAGTTCACCGTCTAGAATTAATATTCATGCTCTAGATCCGGTATATGTAGTCGGCAAAGTTAGTTTCACCTCATTTATGGAAAGAGTCAATGTATGGGACGTTGTGCGTAATACAATTACTGGTGAAAAGGGATTAGGCGGAATTGAAACAAGAGGGATTTTACGAACGGGATTACCCTTTCAACATTATGATGAATGAGCAAGGTACATACGTATCTTGCTTTTTTATGTGGAAATGATTTAAATGAATCTGGATAAAAAGCGACAAGAACGTGCAGACTATACAATGATACTTGTACAATATAGTATTTCTTCTATCTATTTGAACGCATAATGCTTTTATAATGATATTGTCTGTAAATTGCGGTTAATAATTGGGATAGATATATCGTGCTTTAAGTGTTCAATCTAAATTACAGCGAGGTGTAGCAAGGTATATGTCAAAACGTTTAGATGAAATTAAAAGCGAATTAGATCACCATCTTGGACAGCGACTTGTGTTAAAGGCGAATAGTGGAAGAAGAAAAACTGTGGAGCAATCGGGTGTGCTTGCAGAAACGTATCGTTCTGTGTTTGTTGTACAGTTAGACCAGCAAGAAGATGCATTACAACGTGTATCTTATAGTTATGCAGATGTTTTAACAGAGACAGTAGAGTTAACATTTTACGATGAACCTCATAATGAAGCATTTTATAATTAATGTGTTATTTGTTACATATATTCCCACAAATGAAACGCTATATTATTTTGCATACTAATTATACCGTAGCAAAATAAGGAGGGACTCTGCATTGAGTAGACGAAGAGGAGTCATGTCAAATCAATTTAAAGAAGAGCTTGCAAAAGAGCTTGGCTTTTATGATGTTGTTCAGAAAGAAGGATGGGGCGGAATTCGTGCGAAAGATGCTGGTAATATGGTGAAACGTGCTATAGAAATTGCAGAACAGCAATTAATGAAACGAAACCAGTAGTTGTAAGATACTTTCTATGCTACGGTAGCCGAGGAGAGATTCCTCGGCTTTTTGCACGCTAAAAGGTGCCATCATTTGACATAAGTAGTTTCATTCTGAGTGCTTTTCGTTATAATTAGGGAAGTGTCATCGTCTTACTATAAATTTATGGTAAAATAAACGATAAAAGATTGAGTACATAGAGTGGGTGAATAGATTGAAGCTACTAGTGAAAGCACCAGCAAAGATTAATCTGTCGTTAGATGTACTGGGAAAAAGGCAAGATGGATATCATGAAGTGAAAATGATTATGACAACGATCGACTTAGCAGATCGTTTAGAGCTAATGGAATTAGCAGAAGACCGTATTGAAATTTTGTCCCATAATCGGTATGTCCCAGACGACCAACGCAATTTAGCTTATCAAGCAGCGAAATTATTAAAAGGGAAGTTTAATGTAAAAAAAGGTGTATCTATTACTATTGAAAAAACGATTCCAGTAGCCGCAGGATTAGCAGGTGGAAGTAGTGATGCAGCAGCGACATTACGTGGCCTTAATAAGTTATGGAATTTAGGGCTGACAATTGAGGAATTAGCAGAGCTTGGCGCAGAAATTGGGTCAGATGTATCGTTCTGTGTATATGGCGGAACTGCAATTGCCACTGGAAGAGGAGAAAAAATTGAACATATAAAGACTCCACCTTCTTGTTGGGTTATTTTGGCAAAGTCCCACATCGGTGTATCTACTGCTGATGTGTACGGAAATTTAAAATTAAATCGTGTTACACATCCAAATGTAGATAAAATGGTTGAAGTCATTAATGACGGGGACTATAAGGGGATTTGTGATACTGTTGGTAACGTTTTAGAAGATGTTACGTTTGTGATGCATCCTGAGGTTGCACGTATTAAGGCGCAGATGAAACGATTCGGTGCGGATGCCGTATTAATGAGTGGAAGTGGTCCAACTGTATTTGGTCTTGTGCACCATGATTCGCGAATGCATCGTATATATAACGGATTAAAAGGATTTTGCGAGCAAGTATATGCAGTTCGTTTATTAGGAGAGCGAGAAACGCTTGAATAAAGACGTATAATACGTTATGATTTGTTTAGAATATTCGTGATTTGAGGTGAGAGTATGAAAATTAGACGAAGTACAAGATTGGTCGATATGACTTATTACTTGTTACAAAATCCTCGTCAGCTAGTTTCTCTCACTTTTTTTGCTGAAAGGTATCAATCAGCTAAATCTTCCATTAGTGAAGATCTAGTTATTATTAAGCAAACGTTTGAACAACAAGGGGTCGGCACATTGCAAACGATACCAGGAGCAGCAGGAGGAGTGAAATATATTCCCTATATAAGTGAAGAAGAGGCGAATCTGATTATTAATGAGCTTTGTAGCTTATTTGAAAACCCAGACCGTATTTTGCCTGGTGGTTACTTATATATGACGGATCTTTTAAGTAATCCTCGCCAGATTAATGGCGCAGGTCGTTTATTTGCTTCTGTTTTTGCTAGGCAGTCAATTGATGCGGTTATGACGGTAGCGACAAAAGGAATTCCGCTTGCTTATGCAGTAGCGAACTACTTAGATGTACCGGTAGTAATTGCGAGAAAAGATAATAAGGTAACAGAAGGCCCCACTGTTAGTATTAACTATGTATCAGGTTCCTCTAAGCGAATCCAAACGATGACTTTAGCAAAGCGTAGCCTTCCAGAAGGGTCCAATGTTTTAATTATTGATGACTTTATGAAAGCTGGCGGAACCATTCAAGGTATGATGAGCATGCTAGAAGAGTTTAAAGCTAATGTTGTTGGGATTGGCGTATTAGTAGAGTCTACGGATATTGAAGAAAGACTTATTAATAACTTTGTATCATTAATTCGTCTGTCAGAAGTTGATGTGAAAGAAAAAGCGATTCAAGTGGAAAAGGGGAATTATGCACTTGCACCATTTGATAAAGGGCTTGTAGAGGCTGAGTAAAAAGGTAAAGCAGATAGCTTTACCTTTTTTTATTCCTATTTATAAATTACAAAATAGATGGACAAACTGCCTTTGGTACACTATTTTTAAAGAGTAAAAATAAATAATAAAAGGGTGAAAAGTATGAAAGTTGTTCAAACAAGCAAAGCACCACAGGCAATCGGACCATATTCACAAGGGATTATTGTAAATAATATGTTCTATAGTTCAGGACAAATTCCGTTAACGGCAAGTGGAGAACTTGTAACAGGAGATGTAACAGTACAAACAGAGCAAGTATTTGAAATTTTACAAGCGGTATTAGCAGAAGCAGGTGCTTCATTTGATACTGTGGTAAAAACAACAGTATTCTTAAAGGATATGGATGATTTTAATGCTGTTAATGAAGTATACGGTTCTTATTTCTCTACTCATAAACCAGCGCGTTCTTGTGTACAAGTAGCAAAATTACCGAAAGATGTTTCTGTTGAAATCGAAGTAATTGCCCTAGTTAAGTAACTCTTTGTAAGCGATAACCTCTACTAATCCTTATATTCAACTACAATAAAAATTTTTATCTTAAAAATTTTTAAAAAATTAAAGGGAAAATAGAAATTTTGTGGAATTTATACAAATATATCGCTTATTTAGAAAAGGGTGGTGAACACAAGATGGAAGTGACTGACGTAAGATTACGCCGCGTAAACACAGAAGGCCGCATGAGAGCAATTGCCTCTATTACTCTAGACCATGAATTTGTTGTTCATGATATTCGTGTAATTGATGGTAATAATGGATTATTTGTAGCAATGCCAAGTAAACGTACTCCAGATGGAGAATTCCGTGACATTGCACATCCAATTAATTCTAATACACGCTCTAAAATTCAAGATGCGGTTTTAACAGAGTATCACCGTTTAGGCGAGTTAGAAGAGGTTGAGTTTGAAGAAGCAGGCGCTTCGTAAAATTCGAATGAAAAGGGCTTTTGAAAGAAAGCCTTATAATTTTGTAGCAAACTCCTGTAAGCATTTACAGGAGTTTGTTTTTTTTGAATAATACATGTTTCTAATTATAAAAATTCATATTTTGAAAAAATAAAGATGAAAAACTTCTAATTTTTTCAAAATCATTTAAAATAGTATAGCTTATTCCTTAAAAAAGATACTAAAGAGTAAAACATCTTATAAGAATTATGGTAAAATTTAATAGTTATAATGTGTTTCTTGAAATATATGATGATTTAGGATAATATCGTTAATGGATAAATAGGTTGCGATGGAGGGTCTATATGTCAAACAGATTTGCAGTGATTCTAGCTGCAGGTAAAGGCACACGTATGAAGTCCAAGCTATACAAAGTGCTGCATCCTGTATGTGGAAAACCAATGGTACAACATGTAGTCAATGAAGTATCTCAATTAGGATTGCAGAAACTTGTAACAGTCGTTGGACATGGTGCTGAAAAGGTACAAGAACAGCTAGGAAACGTAAGTGAGTTTGCATTACAAGCAGAACAACTTGGTACAGCTCATGCTGTCGATCAAGCTGCAAGTGTACTTGCAAATGAAGAAGGAACAACTTTAGTTATTTGTGGTGATACACCTCTAATAACTGCTGAAACGATGGAAGCATTGCTTCAGCAACACGAAGAAGCGGGGGCAATGGCGACGGTACTAACAGCGTACATAGAAGAGCCTGCTGGATATGGCCGTATCGTTCGTAATGAGAATGGTCATGTTGAAAAGATTGTTGAGCATAAGGATGCAAATGAAAAAGAATTAGCTATTAAAGAAATCAATACAGGTACGTATTGTTTTGATAATAAAGCTTTATTTGCTTCACTTTCTAAAGTTTCAAATGATAATGTACAGGGCGAATATTACCTTCCGGACGTTATTGAAATTTTAAAAAATGAAGGTCATATTGTATCAGCTTATCAAACAGAGCACTTCGATGAAACGTTAGGTGTTAACGACAGAGTCGCTCTATCGCAAGCGGAAATTATTATGAAAAATCGTATCAACCGAAAGAACATGGTAAATGGTGTTACAATTATTGATCCAAGTAACACATACATTTCTGCGGATGCAATTATTGGTAGTGATACAGTTCTTCACCCAGGAACGGTTATTGAGGGTAACGCTGTAATTGGTTCTGATTGTGAAATTGGACCGCATACAGTAATTCGCGATAGTGAAATTGGAGATCGTACGGTAATTCGTCAATCTACTGTACATGACAGCAAACTTGGTACAGAAGTATCGGTTGGTCCATTTGCACATATTCGCCCAGATTCAGTTATTGGAGATGAAGTGCGCGTTGGAAACTTCGTAGAAATCAAAAAAACTGTTTTTGGTAATAGAAGTAAAGCTTCACACTTAAGTTATATCGGGGATGCACAAGTTGGAGAAGACGTGAATCTTGGCTGTGGTTCAATTACGGTGAACTACGACGGCAAGAATAAATTTAAAACTGTAATTGGTAACGGGGTATTTATTGGATGTAATTCAAACCTTGTTGCTCCTGTAACAGTTGAAGATGGTGCTTATGTGGCAGCAGGCTCTACAATAACAGAGAATGTTCCATCAAAAGCATTATCAGTAGCACGTGCACGTCAAGTTAACAAAGAAGACTATGTTGATCAATTGCTGAATAAGAAAAAATCATAATGTGGAGGGTTAATCTAGATGTCGACTCAATATCTAAATTCTAATTTGAAAGTATTCTCTTTAAACTCTAATAAGGAACTTGCTGAGCAAATCGCAAAGCATATTGGAGTAGGACTAGGAAAATGTTCTGTTGATCGTTTTAGTGATGGAGAAGTTCAAATTAACATCGAAGAAAGTATCCGTGGTTGCGATGTATTCATTATTCAATCTACAAGCTTCCCAGTAAACGAGCATATCATGGAATTACTTATTATGATTGATGCATTAAAACGTGCATCTGCAAAAACAATTAATATTGTTATTCCTTACTATGGTTATGCGCGTCAAGACCGTAAAGCGCGTTCTCGTGAACCAATTACATCGAAACTTGTAGCAAACTTGCTTGAAACAGCAGGTGCAACTCGTGTAATCACTCTAGATTTACATGCTCCACAAATTCAAGGATTCTTTGATATCCCGATCGACCACTTAATGGGTGTACCGATTCTTTCAGATTACTTTGAAACAAAAGGCCTTAAAGATATCGTAATCGTATCTCCTGATCACGGTGGTGTAACTCGTGCTAGAAAAATGGCGGATCGCCTAAAAGCGCCAATCGCTATTATTGATAAGCGTCGTCCTCGTCCGAATGTATCAGAGGTAATGAACATTATCGGTAACATCGAAGGCAAAACAGCAATTTTAATTGATGACATCATTGATACAGCTGGTACAATTACATTAGCGGCAAACGCTCTTGTTGAGAACGGTGCTTCTGAAGTATATGCTTGCTGTACACACCCAGTATTATCTGGTCCAGCAATTGAGCGTATTCAAAATTCGAATATTAAAGAGTTAGTTGTAACGAACTCTATCGTATTACCAGAAGAGAAGAAAATTGATAAAGTACATGAACTTTCAGTTGCTCCATTAATCGGAGAAGCAATCATTCGTGTATACGAAGAAGAATCTGTAAGTGTATTATTCAATTAATTGGATAGAATGAGACGTAACCAAGCTTGGTTACGTCTTTTCGTATCGAAAAAAGAAAGTAGTGGTACAAGAATGAAATTAATAGTAGGACTTGGGAACCCAGGTAGAGAATATGAATTAACAAGGCATAATATTGGATTTATGGCGATCGATGAACTTGCAAAACGTTGGAGTATTTCTTTGAATGAACAAAAATTTAAAGGGGTATTTGGCGCAGGCTTTGTTAATGGGGAAAAAGTAATCTTACTAAAGCCACTTACATATATGAATTTATCTGGGGAAAGTATCCGTCCGCTCATGGATTATTATAAAATTGATGTCGAGGACTTCATTGTTATGTACGATGATTTAGATATTCCTGTAGGTAAATTACGCCTTCGCATGAAAGGTAGTGCGGGTGGACATAATGGTGTGAAATCAACAATTTCGCATTTAGGAACACAAGAATTTCAACGTATCCGCATGGGAATCGATCGTCCGAAAAATGGGATGAAAGTAGTGGATTACGTATTAGGACGTTTTACATCTGAAGAAATATCTGGCGTTAATCAATCCATTGAAAATGCAGCAGATGCATGTGAGGAATGGTTAAATAAACCTTTTCTCCAAATCATGAATACTTTTAATAGTTAAGCGCACAATCTGGAATATTTTATTTTGTTTTATCCCATACTAGTAGCAATTGGATATTTAGGAGGCTAGTATGGAAGGTTATTATTACTGTAGACATTGTGGAAACAATGTGGGCTCCATTATCGCAGAAAAAGTATATAGCGACGTTTTGTTTCAACTAACAGAGCAAGAAGTAGTGGATATGATTCATTTTCATGAGAATGGAAATATATATATAAAAACGATTTGTGAATCGTGTCAAGAAACGCTCGCATCTTATCCAGAGTATTATGAATATGAAAAATTTCTGCAATAAAATGTTGTCGCTTTGGCATGTCCAAAGCATTTTTCTGTTTTCTTTTTCCAAAATATTTGCATAAAATATAGTAACTTGCTCTTTATGTTGAGAGGAGTTTTGAAAATGATAGGTTTATTAGAGCAATTTTATAAAAATGAAGAAATACAATCGGTTATTAATGGGCTAGAAGATGGGTTGAAAGAACAACTTGTATCGGGTATGGCAACATCCTCTCGGTCATTATTAATGGCAGCTTTATATAAAAAAACAAAGCAATCACAACTTATTGTGACGCACAATTTATACCAAGCACAAAAAGTACATGAAGATTTAGTGGCGTTACTTGGTGAAAAAGATGTTTGGCTATATCCGGTAAATGAATTGATAGCATCGGAAGTTGGTGTTGCAAGTCCAGAACTGAAGGCGCAGCGTATTGAAGTGTTAAATCGCTTAGCTGCGGGAGAGAATGGGATTATTGTAGCGCCAGTTGCAGGACTGCGTAGGTTTTTACCAATAAAAGAATTATGGAAGCAAAGGCAAATTGAAATCAATCTAGGGCAAGAGATTGATTTAGATGCACTCTTGCATACCTTACATCATATTGGCTATGAGCGTAAGTCGATGGTAGAAGCTCCAGGAGAGTTTAGTTTGCGCGGGGGAATATTAGATATTTACCCATTAACTGAAGAATTACCATTTCGTATTGAATTCTTTGATACACAGGTTGATTCTATTCGATTATTTGATGTGGAAGAACAGCGCTCTCAAGATAAAAGGGAAAGTGTTCGGTTTGGTCCGGCAACAGAGTTTTTATTTTCACAGGAAGAATTGAAATCGGGAATTAAGCATCTTGAAGAAGGTTTGACTAAGACGATGCAAAAGCTTTCCGATGATAAATTAAAGACTACTGTGCTTGAGACGGTTAGTCATGAAATTGAAATATTGAAAAACGGGCAAAGTATAGAACAAATGTTTAAATATTTATCTATTTTCTATAAAGAACCTGCTAGTCTGATAGATTATTTACCAGAAAACGGTGTTGTAATTTTAGATGAGATTTCCCGTATTCAAGAAACAGCATCACATCTTGAAACAGAAGAAGCGGAATGGTATATCTCACTTCTTGGCGAAGGAACAATTATTCAGGATTTATCTTTCTCCCACTCGTTTGAAGAGTTTCTTCATAATAAAAAAAGAAGTTTTGTATATTTAACGTTATTCTTACGCCATATAGCACACACACATCCTCAAAATATTGTGAATGTGACATGTAAAACGATGCAAGATTTCCACGGACAGATGCAGTTGTTAAAAACTGAAATTGATAGATGGAATGAAGGGCACTTTACGACTGTTGTGCTTGGAACAGATGATGAACGTGTAAAAAAACTTCAACATATTTTAAGTGATTATGATATTGATGCAGACATTGTAGAGGCCACAGATATCTTATTGCCTGGAAGGTTACAAATTGCTGTAGGCGATTTACATGCAGGCTTTGAAATGCCGATGCAAAAGTTTGTTGTCATTACTGAAAAGGAGCTTTTTCATAAGAAAGTTAAAAAATCACAACGTAAGCAAAAGTTATCTAACGCTGAACGTATTAAAAGTTATTCGGAATTAAAAGTTGGAGACCATGTAGTTCATGTAAATCATGGTATAGGTAAATTTTTAGGTATTGAGACATTAGAGATTAATGGTGTTCATAAAGATTA
Organism: Bacillus cereus group sp. BfR-BA-01316; assembly: GCF_022664195.1. Classification (NCBI taxonomy): domain Bacteria; kingdom Bacillati; phylum Bacillota; class Bacilli; order Caryophanales; family Bacillaceae; genus Bacillus; species Bacillus cereus group sp. BfR-BA-01316. The sequence goes on along the minus strand of NZ_JAKUGX010000036.1, from coordinate 26,367 downwards.
TTTAAATATTAAATATCAAGGTAATGATAAGTTATACGTTCCAATTGAACAAATTGATCAAGTGCAAAAATACGTAGGGTCTGAAGGTAAGGATCCAAAAGTTTATAAATTAGGCGGAAATGATTGGAAGAAGGTCAAAACGAAAGTTGAAAAATCTGTACAAGACATTGCAGATGACCTAATTAAATTATATGCCGAGCGTGAAGCTTCGAAAGGTTATGCATATACACCAGATACGGCAGAACAACAAGAATTTGAATCTTCTTTCCCATATCAAGAGACAGAGGATCAACTACGTTCTATTGAAGAGATTAAGAAAGATATGGAACGCGGACGTCCGATGGATAGGCTTCTTTGTGGCGACGTAGGATATGGAAAGACTGAAGTAGCTATTCGTGCGGCATTTAAAGCAATTATGGATGAAAAACAAGTTGCGATTTTAGTACCGACAACAATCCTTGCACAACAACACTATGAAACAATTCGAGAGCGTTTTCAAGATTACCCGATTAATATAGGGTTACTAAGTAGATTCCGCACACGAAAACAACAAAATGAAACGATTAAGGGTTTAAAAGATGGAACGGTGGATATTGTAATCGGAACGCATCGTATTTTATCTAAAGATGTTACGTATAAAGATTTAGGACTTCTTATTATTGATGAAGAACAAAGATTCGGCGTTACGCATAAAGAAAAAATTAAACAATTGAAAGCAAATGTTGACGTGTTAACATTAACGGCAACTCCGATTCCACGTACACTTCATATGTCTATGCTTGGTGTGCGCGATTTATCTGTTATTGAGACACCACCAGAGAATCGTTTCCCAGTACAAACATATGTAGTAGAGTATAATCCAGCATTAATGCGAGAAGCGATAGAGCGAGAGTTGGCAAGAGGCGGTCAAATTTACTTCCTATATAACCGTGTGGAGGATATTGAAAGAAAAGCAGATGAAATTTCGATGTTAGTTCCAGATGCTCGTGTAACATACGCACATGGGAAAATGAATGAAGGTGAATTAGAGTCTGTTATGCTATCGTTTTTAGAAGGGCAGCATGATGTTCTTGTAAGTACAACAATTATCGAGACGGGTGTAGATATTCCGAATGTAAATACATTAATTGTATTTGATGCAGATCGTATGGGATTATCGCAGTTGTATCAGCTTCGTGGGCGTGTTGGACGTTCTAATCGCGTCGCATATGCCTACTTTGCATACAAACGTGATAAAGTGTTATCGGAAGTTGCAGAGAGGCGTCTGCAGGCAATTAAAGAGTTTACAGAGCTTGGATCTGGTTTCAAAATTGCGATGAGAGACTTATCAATTCGTGGTGCGGGTAATTTGTTAGGGGCAGAACAACATGGATTTATTGATTCTGTCGGATTTGATCTATATTCTCAAATGTTAAAAGATGCAATTGAGCAACGTAGAGGAACAGATGGAGTTGAAAATACCGTTAATGTTGAAATTGATTTAGAAGTAGATGCATATTTACCGGATGCGTATATTTCAGATAGTAAACAAAAAATTATGATGTATAAACAATTTAGAGGTATTTCTGCAATTGAAGATATTGAAGAGTTGCAGGAAGAGATGATCGACAGATTTGGTGATTACCCACAAGAAGTTGGTTATTTATTACAAATTGCAAACATTAAAGTGTTGGCGATGAAAGAACAAATTGAGTTAATTAAGCAAAATAAATTTGAAGTAACATTCCTGTTTTCTGAACAAGCGAGCCAAAATATAGATGGTGGAAAATTATTCATGCTAGGAAGTAGTTTTGGTCGTATGATCGGTCTTGGTATGGAGGGGGCACAATTGAAAATTGTGATGAAAACGAATGGATTAGAGACATCGAAATGGTTAACAATTGCTGAAAATTTATTAAAAGGCTTACCAGATGTAAAAAAAGAAGTAATAAATGCCTAATATAAGATAAAAAATATAATTCGACGTGCATAGAAGAACTAATGTGTAAAATACTATGTTTAACAGTTGGTGATTTTTACATGAACAGGTAAATTCACCACTTTGATCATCAGTAGAAAGTGAGGCAGCATTAGAATGAAAGCAACTGGAATCGTACGTCGAATTGATGATTTAGGTAGGGTAGTAATTCCAAAGGAAATTCGTAGAACTTTACGTATTCGTGAGGGAGATCCCTTAGAGATTTTTGTTGATCGCGATGGAGAAGTCATTTTGAAAAAATATTCTCCGATTAGTGAACTAGGTAATTTTGCAAAAGAATATACGGAAGCTTTATACGATAGCTTAGGACATAATGTACTTGTATGCGATCGTGATTCTATTATCGCAGTAGCAGGTATATCTAAAAAAGAATACTTAAATAAAAGTGTTGGCGATTTAATTGAGAAGACAATGGAAGAACGTAAATCTGTTATTATGACAGATGAAAGCGAAATTTCAATTATTGATGGAGTAACAGAAAAAGTTAGCTCTTATACAATTGGCTCGATTATTGCAAATGGAGATCCAATCGGAGCTGTCGTTATCTTCTCTAAAGAGGCTATTATAAGTGAAGTAGAGCATAAATCAGTAAATACAGCTGCAAGCTTTTTAGCGAAACAAATGGAGCAGTAGCGAAGTGTAATTTCTATAAGTAGCAATCTTTCCTAATTATGATATTTCTATTTGAGAAATTAACTATTTGGAGATATAAGTATATTGAATGAAGGTAGCGCTTTGCTACCTTTTTTCATTGAATATTTTTGCTGTTGAAAGAAGGCAGTGAATGTAAGGAATATGAAGGAGAGCCAGTTTTTCTTTGTGATATAATACGAGGGGTGAGAATAGAAAAAGGAGTTTTCTTGTATGGAAGCGAAGAAGTACCAAGCCTTTTGGCGTGGGGCTATTATATTAACAATCGCAAGTTTTATTACGAAAGTATTAAGCGCTTTTTACCGTATTCCATATCAAAATATAGCGGGTGATATTGGTTTTTATATTTACCAACAAATTTATCCGTTTTATGGATTTTGTTTAATTTTAGCTACTTATGGGTTTCCTATTATTATTTCAAAAATGGTCGCAGAAAGATTAGAACGAGGAAAACAAAAGGAAGCAGAAGAAATTATTTGTGTATCTTTTTGGTTTTTATTAGGAATTGGCTTTATAGGATTTTTCACATTATTCTTTGGGGCCGAAACAATTGCATCGGCTATGGGTGATATACATTTAGATAAATTATTACGTGTTATTTCGTTTTCATTCCTACTAATGCCATTTTTATCTGTAGCGAGAGGATATTTTCAAGGATTCAATAATATGATGCCGACGGCTGTTTCGCAAGTAATTGAACAAACGATTCGTGTTTCTATTATTGTATTTCTATCACTATTCCTTATTGCTCATGGATTTGATTTATATACAGTTGGTGCGGGTGCTATGCTAGGTTCAATTGCAGGCGGGCTTATTGGGATTATCGTACTTTTACTTTATATGCGTCATGATTTCCAGGCTATTTTCTTTAAAAGTTGGAAGAGAATTGGAGGTAAAAAAAGGATTATTCGAATCCTTTTTTGGCAGGGATTAGCGATTTGTGTTAGTAATTTAGTCCTTATTTTTATACAAATGGCGGATTCTATTTCCTTTTATACCTTGCTTATTCGCGCGGGAGAGCAAGTTGAAAATGCAAAGATACTAAAAGGTGTTTATGATAGAAGTATCCCGCTTATGCAATTAGGTACTGTTGTGACAACTTCTTTCTCATTGTCACTTATTCCTATTATTACAGCGGCGAAAGAAAGAGGAGATCTTTCATTTATTCAAGAAAAGGTAAAATTAGCAATGAAAATAACATTTGTTATTGGATTTGCAGCTGCTATTGGATTAACTTGTATTATTCAACCTACAAATATTATGTTGTTTGAAAATAGTGATGGATCAGATGTGTTATCGATTTTATCTTTATCTATTTTATTTAGTTCATTGTCAATTACAACTGCTTCTATTTTGCAAGGAGTGGGACAAACATTAAAACCAGCAATATTCGTTGTATTTGGAGCTTGTTTGAAGTTAGTTTTAAACTATATATTAATGCCGTATTTTGGTGTAAAGGGAGCTGCAATTGCAACTTTAGTTGCGCTTATTGTAATTGCCTTGCTAAATAGTGTGTTACTTATGCGAGCTGTATCGGAGCCGCTTATTGATAGGCGGAATGTGTTAGGCGTAGCTATTAGTGGTATCGGTATGGGGTTTGTATTAATAATCTTTATGCGTATGTTGCGAATGTCCGGATTAGTAATGGATACAGGACATAGAGGAATTGCGACGCTTGAAGCGCTGTTAGGTGTAGCTATCGGTGGATTAGCATATATGTTTTTAATTTTAAAATTACGTGTATTTACAAAAGAAGAATTAGGAACCGTTATGAAACAAGAGAAAAAAGAAGGTTCATTGAAGAAGAGTGGATAGAGGTGACTGGTTGTGAGTGGAATCATTACTATTTTAGGATTAGGTGCTGGTGAGTTAGATCAGTTAACGATGGGTGTATATCGAAAGATAAAAGAAGCAGACCATATGTTTGTTAGAACGAAGGAACATCCAGTTATAGAAGAATTGGAGAAAGAAGGTATAAAGTATACGGCCTTTGATAATGTATATGAGGCACATGATACATTTGAAATCGTATATGAAACAATCGCGAATACATTGCTAGAACAAGCTAAAGGCGCAGAAATTATTTATGCTGTTCCAGGTCATCCGCTTGTAGCAGAAAGAACAGTTCAGCTACTTTTGGAAAAAGGAGAAGTAGCAAATATTGAAGTGCGAATTGAAGGTGGACAAAGTTTCCTTGATCCGATGTTTGCAAGTCTAAAAATTGATCCGATTGAAGGGTTCCAATTAATTGATGCTACATCATTTGAAAGAGGGCAATTAGAATTACGCCAACATTTAATCTTTTGCCAAGTGTATGATGCATTCGTTGCTTCAGATGTGAAGCTAACGTTAATGGAGATTTTGCCAGATGATTACGAACTGTATATCGTAACAGCTGCAGGGACTTCATTCGAGCAAGTGAAAAAGGTACCGTTATACATGTTAGATCATGAAACAGAATTAAATAATTTAACGAGTGTATATGTACCGCCAGTTAAGGAACGTGCGTCCTTATATCAGCAGTTTGATGTGCTTAGAGCAATTATTGCTGATCTTCGTGGACCGAATGGTTGCCCATGGGATAAAAAGCAAACTCATCAATCTTTAAAGAAATACTTAATTGAAGAAGCGTATGAAGTGCTAGAAGCGATTGATGAAGAGGATGATGATCATTTAGTAGAAGAACTAGGTGATATATTATTACAAGTTATGCTTCATGCCCAAATTGGAGAGGATGAAGGTTGGTTCTCTATAGATGATATTATTCGGACTTTAGCTGAGAAAATGGTTCGTCGTCATCCACATGTGTTTGGTGATACGGATGTAAATAATGCTGATGAAGTGATTGCAAATTGGGAAGAAATTAAAAAACAAGAAAAGGGATTTGTGAAAGAGTCTGTTTTAACGGGTATTCCAAAAAGCTTGCCGCAGCTAATGCGTGCTTATGAAATTCAGAAGAAAGCTGGAAAGGTTGGATTTGATTGGGTTGATGTGCAGCCGATGATAGAGAAGGCCTTAGAAGAATGGCAAGAATTCCAACAAGAAGTTGTAAACATGGATGAGGAAAAGATGCTAGGTGAATTTGGTGATTTACTATTTGCATTTGTTAATATAGCTCGTCATTATAAATTAGATCCAGAAGAAGCGTTACGTTCAACTAATGAGAAATTTATGGCTCGCTTTTTATACATGGAAGCAAAAGTAGCTGAAATGAATAAGGAAATGCAAGATTTATCATTAGAACAGTTAGATGTTTTATGGGAAGAGGCAAAACAAACAGAGCGTCAATAGGGGGATTTGATATGCGTCTAGATAAATTTTTGAAAGTATCACGTTTAATTAAAAGAAGAACATTAGCAAAAGAAGTATCTGACCAAGGAAGAATTTCGATTAATGGTCAAGTGGCAAAAGCGAGTTCAGATGTGAAGGTAGAGGATGAATTAACAATTCGTTTCGGTCAAAAAATAGTAACTGTGAAAGTAAATGAATTGAAAGAAACAACTAAAAAAGAAGATGCAGCAAACATGTATAGTATCGTTCGTGAGGAAAAAGTGAAAGCGGAAGAAGGCTTGTTCTAAAATAGGTTATCCCTTCATACATTACTATTAGCTAGTATAAAGCTATGGGGGGATTTTCGTGAATAATGGTTACTCACCTATGTCTTCTAATCAACAAAATGTTTCTGTAGAGCATGATATTATCATGCGTGGCAGGCGTGTAATCGATATTACTGGTGTAAAGCAAGTAGAGAGTTTTGATAGCGAAGAATTTTTACTTGAAACCGTAATGGGTTTTTTAACAATTCGTGGTCAAAATTTGCAAATGAAGAATTTAGATGTAGAAAAGGGTGTTGTATCAATTAAAGGGAAAGTTCATGAGATGCTGTATATTGATGAGAACCAAGGGGAGAAAACTAAAGGCTTCTTTAGTAAGTTGTTTAAATGAGCCTAACAATTCAGTTGTATACAATGCTTTCAATGATTGGAATGGGTGCTTGGATTGGTGTCTCTTTAGATACATATCAACGGTTTTTAAAGCGCCAAGAGCGTAAACGTTGGCTTGTATTTATACAGGATATACTATTTTGGATTGTCCAAGCATTATTCGTTTTTTATGTATTACTGCGTGTGAATGAAGCCGAACTACGTATATATGTATTTTTGGCGTTACTATGTGGTTTTGCAGCATATCAAAGCTTATTGAAAGCACTATACATGAAGATGTTAAATTTTCTCATCTATATTTTTGTACAAACAACACAATTTTTTGTTCGAATTATACAGCTACTCATGATAAAACCTGTTATTATTATAGCGCAGCTATTTATTGCATTTATATTATTCTTATTTCGTATACTGCTTTCAATTGGACATGTGTTATGGAAAATGGTGATTTGGATATTACTTTTCATATGGAAAGTTTTTTTCTCTCCTGTTCGATTTATTGCTTCGCTCATATGGAAACTTCTCCCTAATCGTGTTAAACTTTTTATAATGAAGCATGTAGGGTTCCTGCAATATGTAGCAAAATTGAAGGGATATATCTTCCAATTATGGGAGCGTATAAAAAAGAAGTTAGGGGGACCTCGGAAATGAGGGAACTGAGACAAAGAACAATCGAAAAACAGAGTCCAAATCCTGTTAAAGAACATATAATACAAACGGATGAGAACAGGAAGCGACTTTATCGCCGTTTAGCGGTTTTTCTTGTCTTTGCTTTTACAATTATTGCTAGTGTTAGTGTGACGTTTTATCAACAAAACAGTTCCATTAAAGCAAAAGAAGCAAAAGTTAAGGACATGAAAAAAGAACTGGATTCATTAACGAAAAAAGAAAAGAATCTAAAAGATGAAGTTCAAAAGTTGAATGATGAAGAGTACGTTTTAAAGATTGCTAGAAGGGATTATTTCTTCTCCGGAAAAGGGGAGATAATTTTTCCTGTTTCTAAGTAGAGTATGTCTTATTGACACTACATTTTAGGATTATATATAATAAAGTAAAATTTGACTTTTTAACCACTAAGGAGGAGCATTTTTTTTATGTCAATCGAGGTAGGCAGCAAGTTACAGGGTAAAGTAACAGGTATTACAAATTTTGGGGCTTTTGTGGAGCTGCCAGAAGGCTTAACAGGTCTTGTTCATATTAGTGAAGTTGCTGATAATTATGTGAAAGATATTAACGATCACTTAAAAGTAGGCGACCAAGTAGAAGTAAAAGTTATCAATGTTGAAAAAGATGGCAAAATTGGCCTATCTATTAAGAAAGCGAAAGAACGTGAAAAAACAGAAGGAGATCGTCCGCGTGGTGAATACCAACGTGGTGGTGATCAACAACGTTCTGGACGTCCACAACGTAATAATCGTTCTTCCAACAGAGATAACCGCGGTGGCGGTAGCGAACGAGCTCCAAAAGAAACATTTGAGCAAAAGATGGCACGCTTTTTAAAAGATAGTGAAGATCGTTTAACTTCTTTAAAGCGTAACACAGAATCTAAACGTGGTGGCCGTGGCGCACGTCGCGGATAATAAGTCCGTTTAATTCTTAACATATAGAGAGGTACCCAGAGTAATTACTCGGGTACTTTTTTATGTGAGAGAATATATTTTCAAAAAAGTTTTTGAGATGTGTTGACTTTAAAACATATCTGATGTAAGATACTAATTGTCCGTTAAATACGACGACATGGCGGTGTAGCTCAGCTGGCTAGAGCGTACGGTTCATACCCGTGAGGTCGGGGGTTCGATCCCCTCCGCCGCTATATTTAATTTAACGGCCCGTTGGTCAAGTGGTTAAGACACCGCCCTTTCACGGCGGTAACACGGGTTCGAATCCCGTACGGGTCATCTGAAAAGATCATGCAAATTTGCATGATCTTTTTTTGTTAAATATAAATTAAGACGTACAATACTTCTACAAAATCACCCTATATTTTCTGAACATTCTTTTAACTTACTTTGAATAAATTAAATACTATGTATATATGTAGATTTATTTCGAATAAAAAGTCGAACGATTATAAAAGTCAAAACTGTTGTTTTGACAAAAATCCCAATAATCATCTTTTATAATAACAGTAATTAAACTATGCAGGTGGTGTTAAAAATATGCCTAAAGCAGGAAGGACTACTATGAATACAAGTGCATTGGCGATGAATGAAAATCAGCTTGGAACAATAAAGTGGACGAGTAAGTTGCGAATGAAGTTTGAACAAGTTTTCTTTAGATGGGGATTCATTATTGCTGTTATTGGTTTTCTTTTGGGACGAGCATATATATTAACAAACATTTTACCGTTTGCATTGCCGTTTTTTGCTGCTGTTTATGTTATGAAGCGAGATAAAATGCCGCTCGCGTTCTTAGCCCTAATGGGGGGAGCACTTTCAGTTTCAATAGATAATTTATTTTTTACTTTTGCATCTATCTTCACCTTCTTTATTTATAATATCTTCTTTAGTCGGTTTACACGTAAAACTGTTGGACTTGTACCATTCCAAGTATTTATCTCCGCATTAACCGCACATTTAGTTGTTGTATATTTTGCACAGCAAACCGTCACCATGTATGATCTGCTCGTCAGTACGATCGAAGCGGGGCTTAGCTTCGTATTAACGATGATATTTTTACAAAGTGTTCCGCTTTTAGTGGAAAGGAAAGGGAAGCAACAAGCGTTAGAAACAGAAGAAATTGTTTGTTTAATTATATTACTAGCATCTGTTTTAACGGGCACAACGGATTGGTTTGTTTATGATGCTTCTATTCAACATATTTTCACTAGATATTTAGTATTAGTATTTGCCTTTATTGCAGGGGCAGCTACAGGGTCCACAGTAGGAGTTGTCACTGGGTTAATATTAAGTTTAGCGAATGTGGCTAGCTTGTCTCAACTTAGTCTCCTTGCCTTTTCAGGATTGCTTGGGGGATTGTTAAAAGAAGGGAAGCGTATAGGAGTTAGTTTAGGTTTATTAATTGGTACAAGCTTAATTACATTATATGTAGACAAGCAAACAAGTATTGTAACAACTTTAATTGAATCTGGTGTAGCGATTGTTTTCTTCTTATTAACACCGAAGCTTGTTATGGATCGTATTGCTAAATTTATGCCGGGTACACAGGAACATTCACAAGATCAACAACAATATTTAAGAAGAGTGCGCGATGTTACAGCAAACAAAATCAATCAATTTGCTAATGTATTTGCTGCTTTGTCTAATAGCTTTTCTGTATACGGGTATGTGGAGGAGGAAGATAAAGAAACAGAAGCTGATTTATTTTTAAGTACAATTACTGCAAAAACATGTCAAACATGCTTTAAGAAGGATCAATGTTGGGTAGTTAATTTTGATAAAACATACGATTATATGAAACAAATAATGAGTGAAACAGAAGAAGGAACGCTGCAGCATAATCGGAAGTTAGTTCGTGAATGGGACAAGCATTGTGTGAGAGGAAAGAAAGTAACAGATTTAGTAGCGGGTGAATTAGATCACTTCTATGAGGGGCAGAAATTAAGAAAACAAATGAAGGAAAATCGTAGAATTGTAGCGGAGCAATTACTAGGTGTATCAAAAGTGATGGAAGATTTCGCTAAGGAGATACAACGAGAAAGAGAGAACCATCAAGCACAGGAGGAGCAAATTTTACAAGCGTTTCGTGATTTCGGTGTCGAAGTGGAGCATGTTGATATTTATTGTTTAGATAGAGGAAGCATTGATATTGAAATGTTGATTCCAGCTGCATCTAATGAACATGGGGAATGCGAGAAGTTGGTTGCTCCAATGCTTTCAGATATTTTAAAAGAGAATATCGTCGTTAAGCATGAAGAGAAATCCTCATATCCAAATGGGCACAGTTTAATATCATTTGGTTCAGCGAAGACGTATTCTCTTGATACAGGATTGGCCACAGCTGCAAAAGGTGGTGGGTTTGTTTCAGGTGATTCCTACGCGATGATGGATTTGAGCGTTGGTAAATATGCACTTGCGATTAGTGATGGTATGGGAAATGGACAAAGGGCTCATATGGAGAGTAGGGAAACGGTAAAATTATTACAAAAGATACTTCAATCAGGTATTGATGAAGAAATAGCGATTAAGTCCATCAATTCAATTCTTTCTTTAAGGACGACAGAGGAGATGTATACAACGCTTGACTTGGCTATGGTAGATTTACGGGATGCGAGTGCGAAGTTTTTAAAGATTGGATCGACGCCGAGTTTTGTTAAACGCGGAAATAATATTTTGAAAATTGAGGCAAGCAATTTGCCGATGGGAATCATTGAAGATGTTGAATTTGATGTGGTTGGTGAGCAATTAAAAACGGGTGATCTTCTTATCATGATGAGTGACGGCATTTTTGAGGGAGCGCAACATGTGGAGAATCACGAATTATGGATAAAACGTAAAATTAAAGAACTACAAACAGAGGATCCGCAGGAGATTGCTGATATTATTATGGAAGAAGTGATTCGCTCTGGTGATGGTTATATAAATGATGATATGACTATTGTGGTGGCGAAAGTAAAGAAAAATATGCCGAAGTGGGCTACGATTCCAATAGTAGGAATGCAGGCGCAATAAAATAATCAAAAAAACCTAGGTAGATACCTAGGTTTTTTTGATTAAAAAGGTAATGTGATTACTTTGTTAAATATACAGGAGGGATGTAAGATAAAAATGTGAATTTTGTACATCTTTTTTTTGCACAATGTTTGTAAAAGTTGTACCATTATATACAAGGTAACTAATGTTGTTGTTCTTGTTTAATGAAAGGTGATTGCGAAGTTGAAAGATGCATTTGTTGAAAAAGTAGATGACTTTGTAAAGCAGCATGATGTATTAAAGAAACATTCAACAATTGTTGTAGGGGTTTCTGGTGGACCTGACTCTTTGGCTCTTTTATATTATTTGTTCGAAAAAAGGGTAGAAAAACAGCTCGAAATTGTAGTAGCACATGTGGATCATATGTTTAGAGGTAATGAATCTTATGAGGATCTGCAGTTTGTACAGGGTCTTTGCAAAGAGCTAGGAGTTATTTGTGAAACGCTAAGGATTAATGTGTCGCAATATCAACAGCAATATGGAATGAATGCACAAGTTGCTGCTAGAGAATGCAGATATGCATTTTTGGAAAGAATAATGAAGAAATATGATGCGAGATATGTAGCTCTTGGTCACCATGGAGATGATCAAGTAGAAACGATTTTAATGCGCCTTGTACGAGGGAGTACTCCGAAAGGATACGCAGGAATTGCAGTGAAGCGTTCTTTTCATAATGGATATTTAATTAGGCCGTTACTTGGGGTAACTAAGGAAGAAATTGTTGATTACTGTAATAAATTAAAAGTTATTCCACGTATAGATCCGAGTAATAAAAAGGAAGTATATACAAGGAATCGATTACGTAAATATGTCCTCCCTTATTTGAAAGAAGAAAATCCACAAATGCATGAGAAATTTCAAAAATTCAGCATGCAGATGCAAGAGGATGAGGCTTATTTGCAGGAATTAGCTTTTGAGAAAATGAATAAAGTAATTACAAAAAAAAGCGATAAACAAATTAGCTTATCAATTCCTGCCTTTGAATCCATGTCTATGTCTTTACAAAGAAGAGGGATTCAACTAATATTAAACTATCTTTATGAATATAAGGTTCCATCTTCGCTTTCTTCTATACATATTGACAAGGTGATTGAATTTTTTAAGCGGGCACAACCTTCAGGTTCACTAGATTTCCCAGGTGGTTTGAAAATTGTTCGCACATACGAAGAATGTAGTTTTGGATTTAAACAAGAAATTGTTTCTCCTTTTTCGCAAGATTTATCAGTACCTGGGACAATTATATTGCCGAATGGGGATAAACTTGTAACAGAGGTGAGCGAAGATATACCGAGTAACATGAATGAAACAGTATTTGTTGCTAAGTATAATGATATATCGTATCCACTTCGTATTCGGTCTAGGGAAAATGGAGATCGCATGTCAATGCAAGGTATGGTTGGTACAAAAAAGATAAAAGCTGTTTTTATCGAAGCGAAAGTACCGAAAGAAAAAAGAGAAGAATGGCCGATCGTTTGTGACGCAGGTGGAAATATTATTTGGGTGCCCTTGTTGAAACGATCTGCATTTGCTACTTCGAAAGAGATAGCAAAGAAGGGTAAATACATGATTATTCACTACAAAAGCAAGGAGTCTTCCGGGAGGATAATGAAATGATGAATCAAGATATCGAAAAAGTATTAATTTCTGAAGAACAAATACAGGAAAAGGTGCACGAACTAGGTGCAGTTATTGCAGAGGATTACAAAAATACAGTACCTCTTGCGATTGGTGTACTAAAGGGCGCAATGCCATTTATGGCAGATTTATTAAAGAGAACAGATACATATCTTGAAATGGATTTTATGGCTGTATCTAGCTACGGTCACTCTACAGTTTCGACAGGCGAAGTAAAAATCTTAAAAGATCTTGATACTTCTGTAGAAGGTCGCGATATTTTAATCGTTGAAGATATTATTGATAGCGGTCTTACACTAAGCTATTTAGTAGACCTGTTTAAATATCGTAAAGCGAAATCTGTAAAGATTGTTACGTTATTAGATAAGCCAACAGGCCGTAAGGTTGATCTGAAAGCAGATTATGTTGGATTTACTGTTCCTCATGAATTTGTTGTAGGATATGGATTAGATTATAAAGAGCAATACCGTAATCTTCCTTATGTAGGAGTATTAAAACCAAGTGTTTACTCAAATTAATTAAATATAGGCGTTACAATTGTATAGGGAATTTTTTCTATGTTACGATTTACTATAGTGTTTATGCCGTGAGAGGAGGTTAGGAATGAATCGTATCTTCCGTAATACCATCTTTTATTTACTAATATTCTTAGTAGTAATTGGGATCGTAAGCTATTTTAATGGTTCGACGCAAAAAACGACATCAGTTAGCTACGATAAATTCATTACTCAACTTGAAAAAGGTGAAGTGCGTAATGTGCAGCTTCAACCGAAAAATGGTGTGTTTGAGGTAAAGGGACAATTCAAGACTTCTAGCCAAGGAGAACAATTTGTTACGTATGCACCAAATACTGAGGAATTACAAAAGAAAATTAATGATAAAGCGCAAGGGGCTGAAGTTAAGTATCAACCAGCAGAAGAAACAAGTGCTTGGGTAACGTTCTTTACTTCCATCATTCCGTTTGTCATTATCTTCATTTTATTCTTCTTCTTATTAAACCAAGCTCAGGGCGGCGGTAGCCGTGTTATGAACTTCGGGAAAAGCAAGGCGAAGCTATACAATGATGAAAAGAAAAAAATTCGTTTCAGAGATGTTGCTGGAGCGGATGAAGAGAAACAAGAACTTGTTGAGGTAGTTGAATTCTTGAAAGACCCTCGTAAGTTCGCTGAAGTTGGCGCCCGTATTCCGAAGGGTGTTCTATTAGTGGGACCTCCAGGTACAGGTAAAACTTTACTAGCACGTGCTGTTGCAGGTGAAGCAGGCGTTCCGTTCTTCTCTATTAGTGGTTCTGACTTCGTAGAGATGTTCGTCGGTGTCGGTGCATCCCGTGTACGTGATTTATTCGAAAATGCAAAGAAAAATGCTCCTTGTATCATTTTCATTGATGAAATTGATGCAGTAGGACGTCAACGTGGCGCGGGTCTTGGCGGTGGTCATGATGAGCGTGAACAAACGTTGAACCAATTGCTTGTTGAAATGGATGGATTCGGTGCAAACGAAGGTATTATTATCATCGCTGCGACAAACCGTCCTGATATTCTTGATCCAGCGTTATTACGTCCAGGTCGTTTTGACCGTCAAATTACAGTAGATCGTCCAGATGTAAATGGTCGTGAAGCTGTACTTAAGGTACACGCTCGTAATAAACCGCTTGATGAGAATGTCAACCTAAGAGCGATTGCAACTCGTACACCAGGATTCTCTGGTGCCGATCTTGAAAACTTATTAAACGAAGCTGCTTTAGTAGCTGCGCGTCAAGATAAGAAGAAAATTGATATGAGTGACATCGATGAAGCAACGGATCGTGTTATTGCAGGTCCAGCTAAGAAAAGTCGTGTTATCTCTGAAAAAGAACGTAATATTGTTGCATTCCATGAGGCTGGCCATACTGTAATTGGTGTTGTCCTTGATGAAGCAGATATCGTTCATAAAGTAACAATTGTCCCTCGTGGTCAAGCTGGTGGATATGCGGTAATGCTTCCGAAGGAAGATCGTTACTTCATGACAAAACCAGAGTTACTTGATAAAATCACCGGTTTACTTGGTGGTCGAGTAGCTGAGGAGATTGTATTTGGTGAAGCAAGTACAGGTGCTCACAACGACTTCCAACGTGCGACTGGTATTGCAAGACGTATGGTTACAGAATTCGGGATGAGTGATAAGCTTGGACCGATGCAATTTGGTAGCTCACAAGGTGGTCAGGTATTCTTAGGAAGAGACTTCCATTCAGAACAAAACTACAGTGATGCAATCGCGCATGAAATTGATGTGGAAATGCAAACAATTATTAAAGACTGCTATGCTCGTGCGAAACAAATTCTTACTGAAAAACGAGATAAGCTTGATATTATCGCGAAAACGTTACTTGAAGTAGAAACATTAGATGCAGAGCAAATTAATCATTTATATGATTATGGCAGATTACCTGAGCGTCCAACATCTTCAGATGATGTGAAAGTAAACATCAATATGAAGAAAGACGATGAAGATACAGAAGATAAGTAAGAAAAAAAGGAGTGACAATAGTCACTCCTTTTTTTTGTGAAATGAATTTAAGTGGCAAAAGAATTTAAATGAAACTATTATTAAAAATTGAAATAGAGAGTAATCTTTTTGTACAATGATGAGTATAGAAAAACTGATTATATAAGTATGTGTGATATGATGTTTTTATAAGTTTTATACATACTGCACAAATATAGATTAAATAAGATAAGTGGTGAGAATATGATTTTTGTATTGGATGTAGGGAACACAAATGCAGTACTAGGTGTGTTTGAAGAGGGGAAACTTCGTCAGCATTGGCGCATGGAAACAGATCGTCATAAAACAGAAGATGAGTATGGGATGCTTGTAAAGCAGTTACTTGAGCATGAAGGTCTTTCTTTTGAAGATGTGAAAGGTATTATTGTGTCTTCAGTCGTACCGCCAATTATGTTCGCTTTAGAGCGTATGTGTGAAAAGTATTTTAAAATTAAACCGCTTGTAGTGGGGCCTGGGATAAAAACTGGCTTGAATATTAAATATGAAAATCCACGTGAAGTAGGCGCGGACCGAATTGTAAATGCAGTAGCAGGAATCCACTTATATGGAAGTCCGCTTATTATTGTTGATTTTGGTACGGCTACTACATATTGTTATATTAACGAAGAGAAGCATTATATGGGTGGTGTCATTACGCCAGGAATTATGATTTCGGCAGAGGCTTTATATAGCAGAGCAGCAAAGCTTCCTCGTATTGAAATTACAAAACCGAGTAGTGTTATCGGGAAGAATACAGTAAGTGCAATGCAATCAGGTATTCTTTATGGATACGTTGGACAAGTGGAAGGTATTGTTAAGCGTATGAAAGAAGAAGCTAAGCAAGAGCCGAAAGTTATTGCAACAGGTGGATTAGCAAAATTAATTTCAGAAGAATCAAATGTAATTGATATTGTAGATCCGTTTTTAACGTTAAAAGGTTTGTATATGTTATATGAACGTAATGCAAATTTACAACATGAGAAGGGTGAATAAATAAGTATGAAAGATTATTTAGTAAAAGCGTTAGCGTTTAATGGAGAGGTTCGTGCTTATAGTGTACGTACAACAAATACAGTAAGTGAGGCGCAAAAACGTCATGATACATGGAGAACAGCTTCAGCGGCACTTGGTCGTTCTTTAACTGCGGGTACAATGATGGGTGCTATGTTAAAAGGCGAGCAGAAGCTAACGATTAAAGTAGAGGGTAACGGCCCGATTGGTCCTATCTTAGTCGATGCTCATGCAAATGGGGATGTACGTGGTTATGTAACGAATCCACATGTTGATTTTGAGGGAACGGAACAAGGAAAATTACGTGTATATCAAGCGGTAGGTACAGAAGGATTTGTAACGGTAATTAAAGATATCGGTATGCGTGAACCGTTTATCGGTCAATCTCCAATTGTTTCAGGAGAACTAGGGGAAGATTTCACATATTATTTCGCGGTTTCTGAGCAGACACCTTCTTCTGTAGGTGTCGGTGTTCTCGTAAATGGTGATGATAGCATATTGGCAGCGGGTGGATTCATTCTTCAAATTATGCCAGGTGCGCAGGAAGAAACAATTTCATTTATTGAAGAGCGTTTGCAAAAAATTCCTCCTGTATCACAACTGATTGAACAAGGGCTTTCTCCAGAAGAGCTACTATATGAAGTGCTTGGAGAAGATAAAGTGAAAGTGCTAGAAACAATGGATGTTCAATTTAATTGTACATGTTCACGCGAGCGCATTGAAAGTGTGCTAATTAGTTTAGGGAAAGCGGAGTTAGAACAAATTCGTGCAGAAGAAGAAGAGACGGAAGTTCACTGTCACTTCTGTAATGAACGATATAAATTCGCTAAAGAAGATATTACAAGTCTAATTGAGAACCTGTAATAAAGAAGTTTAGCTGGAGAATCAGCCACCCAAATAGATTGACAAACAGGGAATTTTCTGACAAAATCTAAATATAGATAAAACCAATAAAAATACTCGGTGTTAGGAGTGACAGGAATGCGAGTGGCACAATCAGTTTCAGAATTAATCGGGAAAACGCCGATCGTTAAGTTGAACCGCATCGTAGAATCAGACAGCGCAGATGTATACTTAAAATTAGAATTTATGAATCCGGGGAGCAGTGTTAAAGATCGTATCGCGTTAGCTATGATTGAAGATGCTGAAAATAAAGGATTATTAAAAGAGGGCGATACAATCATTGAGCCGACAAGCGGTAACACAGGTATTGGCTTAGCGATGGTAGCAGCTGCTAAAGGATATAAGGCAATTTTAGTAATGCCAGAAACAATGAGTATTGAGCGTCGTAATTTATTACGCGCTTACGGTGCTGAATTAGTATTGACTCCAGGACCTGAAGGAATGGGCGGGGCAATTCGAAAGGCAACTGAATTAGCAGAAGAACATGGGTACTTTATACCACAACAGTTTCAAAACCAAGCGAATCCAGAAATCCATCGTATAACAACAGGTCCAGAAATTATTGAACAGATGGGGGATCAATTAGATGCGTTTATCGCAGGTATTGGTACAGGTGGAACAATTACAGGTGCTGGTGAAGTACTGAAAGATGCTTATAAAGATATCAAAATTTACGCGGTAGAACCTGCGGATTCACCAGTATTATCTGGTGGAAAGCCGGGTCCACATAAGATCCAAGGAATTGGAGCGGGGTTTGTTCCGGAGACATTGGATGTAGAGGTATATGATGAAATTATTCAAGTGAAAACGGAGCGAGCGTTCGAATATGCGAGAAGAGTGGCTAGAGAAGAAGGTATTTTAGTTGGTATTTCTTCGGGAGCAGTCGTTTATGCAGCGACAGAGGTTGCGAAGAAATTAGGTAAAGGGAAAAAGGTACTTGTTATTATCCCAAGTAACGGTGAACGCTATTTAAGTACACCACTTTATCAATTTGAGTCATAATTGAATGTGATTTGAAAAGCATCCTTAAAAAAGGATGCTTTTTCTTTTTTGATTGGAAAAAGGAAAAGAGTGAATGACTAGAAAACTTCATGTAAAATAAGAAGTAGTATAATTAATTTATTTTCACTAGCCCTCAAGTATAATCATTCTCTATATAAATAATTTTATGTAGTTTGAGTTGATTGGCTTAAGAGGGTGGGATAACAGAAGACGGGGTGTTGATATGCAACGAAGAAAATCTTTAGCGCTTTCTATTCCATATCAGTTAGATTTCTTTAAGCAATATAAATTTCTTTCTCAGGATAAGCCGCAACATATTTTGTTAGAAAGTGGACGTGGTGGTCGTTATAACATTGTTGGGCTGGATCCAGTAGCGGTAATTCAGGGTAAGAATGAGACGTTACATATAAGTGAAAGTGGTAAGGAAACAATAGAACGAGGGAATCCATTAGATTTAATGCAAGCGTATATGGAGAAATGGAAAACGGATTATAATCCGGAGTACCCACCTTTTCAAGGTGGGGCAATTGGATACTTTAGTTATGATTGTATCCGTTATATTGAAAAACTTTCTTCTCTTGCGAAGGATGATATTAATATACCTGACATATTCTTTTTGTTATTTGATGACGTGTTTGTGTATGATCAACAGGAGAGAGTATTATGGATTATTACGCATTATGTAGATGAGTGTGAAGAGGCAGAAGAACGATTAAATGAATGGAAGGGTCTTTGGATGAAAGAAGCCCCCGAAGTGACTATGCCGTTTGAATCTCCTGAAAAGAAAAATGAAGCAGTCGCTTTTACGGAAGAGGGCTTTATGAAGGCCGTTGAACGTATTCAAGAATATATTGGAGCGGGTGATGTGTTTCAAGTAAACTTGTCGACAAGACAAGAAAGAACATTACAAACACATCCACTAGAAATATATACAAGTCTTCGTGAAATTAATCCATCTCCATATATGGGTTACTTGGAGTTTGGAGATTTTCAAATTGTTAGTGCTTCGCCTGAATTGCTAATTAAAAAGCAAGGAAAGGAAGTGAGTACAAGGCCAATTGCCGGTACGCGCTCTCGAGGAGCAAGTGAGCAAGAGGATGAGGAATTAGCGAAAGAATTAATTGAAAACGAAAAGGAAAGAGCAGAGCATGTAATGCTTGTGGATTTAGAACGAAATGACTTGGGCCGGGTTTGTAAATATGGCACTGTTGAAGTAGATGAATTTATGGTAATTGAAAAATACTCACACGTTATGCATATTGTTTCTAATGTGCGTGGTGAGGTGGAAGCAGATAAAGATGCTTTCGATTTGGTGAAGGCTGTATTTCCTGGTGGGACAATTACCGGTGCCCCGAAAATACGTACGATGGAAATTATTGAAGAATTAGAACCTGTTCGCCGAGGAATTTATACGGGTTCAATTGGTTGGATTGGTTATTCTGGAGATACGGAATTGAATATTGTAATCCGAACACTACTTGCTAAAGATGGACAAGCGCATGTGCAAGCTGGAGCGGGTATTGTAATTGATTCAAATCCAAAAAATGAATATAAAGAGTCGTTAAAAAAAGCAATCGCTTTATGGCGTGCAAAAGAAAGTAGCGAAGAAACGGTTAGGTGAGAGAAATGATATTAATGATTGATAATTATGATTCTTTTACATTTAATTTAGTGCAGTTTCTTGGAGAACTTGGACAAGAGCTTGTTGTTAAGCGTAATGATGAAGTGACTATTTCGGATATTGAGAATATGAAACCGGATTTTTTAATGATTTCGCCAGGTCCATGTAGTCCTAATGAGGCGGGAATCAGTATGGATGTTATTAAATATTTTGCAGGTAAGCTTCCGATTTTTGGGGTCTGTCTTGGACATCAATCAATTGCACAAGTATTTGGAGGGGATGTTGTCAGGGCAGAGCGTTTGATGCATGGAAAAACATCTTTAATGCATCATGATGGGCAGACGATTTTTTCTGATATTCCAAATCCATTTACCGCGACACGTTATCACTCTCTTATCGTTAAAAAAGAGACGTTACCGAATTGTTTAGAGATAACATCTTGGACTGAAGAAGGTGAAATTATGGCGCTTCGTCATAAAACGTTGCCGATTGAAGGGGTACAATTCCATCCGGAATCTATTATGACTTCTCACGGGAAAGAGTTGCTACAGAATTTCATTCGCAAATATAGCCCAAGTGTGACATCGTGTTAATTTACGTAAATGGCGCGTATGTAGAAGCGAGTGAAGCGAAAATTTCTCCGTATGACCACGGTTACCTATATGGGCTTGGGGTTTTTGAGACATTTCGTATTTATAATGGTCATTCCTTTTTATTGGATGATCATTATGAACGCTTAGTGGATGCGCTCGATATATTGCAAATCAAATGGACAATGACAAAAGATGAAGTGATGCTTATTTTAAAGAATCTACTTGTTAAGAATGGGTTAAAGCATGCATATGTGCGCTTAAATGTATCGGCGGGTATAGATGAAATAGGATTACAAACGGAAGTATATGAAGAACCGTCTGTTATTGTTTTTATAAAACCTTTAGCAGCTCCAGGAAATGTAGTGGAAAAAGAAGGAGTTATTTTAAAGCAAGTGAGAAATACACCAGAGGGTGCATTTCGCTTGAAGTCCCATCATTATTTAAATAATATTTTAGGGAAACGCGAAATTGGAAATGTTGTGAATAAGGAAGGCATTTTTCTTACCGAAACAGGTTATGTTGCAGAGGGTATTGTTTCGAATCTCTTTTTTGTTAAAGGAGATATTTTATATACTCCTTCATTAGAAACAGGGATTTTAAACGGAATCACTCGTGCGTTTATTATAAAGGCTGCTGAAGGACTAGGTATAGAAGTAAAGGAAGGTTTCTTTACAAAAGATGCATTGCTTTCAGCGGATGAAGTGTTCGTAACGAACTCTATTCAAGAGATTGTCCCCCTTTATCGTATAGAGGAGAAAGATTTCCCGGGTAAAGTGGGAGTGGTTACAAAAAGACTTATGGATCTTTATGGAGTGCAGAGAGAAAAATTGTGGAGCAGAAATGAATTGCGAAGAGGAGATGTGTAGTTTGAAGTGGGATTATGATTTGCGCTGCGGCGAATATACATTGAACTTAAATGAAAAGACATTAATTATGGGGATTTTAAATGTAACGCCAGATTCATTTTCTGATGGTGGGAGTTACAACGAAGTAGATGCCGCGGTGCGACATGCGAAAGAAATGAAAAATGAAGGTGCTCATATTATTGATATTGGCGGCGAATCTACTCGCCCGGGTTTCGCTAAAGTTTCAGTAGAAGAAGAAATAAAGCGAGTTGTTCCAATGATTCAGGCAGTGTCAAAAGAAGTAAAGCTACCTATTTCTATTGATACGTATAAAGCTGAGGTTGCGAAACAAGCGATTGAAGCTGGTGCTCATATTATTAATGATATTTGGGGAGCGAAGGCGGAACCGAAGATTGCTGAAGTTGCAGCCTATTATGATGTGCCCATTATCTTAATGCATAACCGAGATAATATGAAATACCGCAACTTAATGGCTGATATGATTGCTGATTTGTATGAAAGTATTAAAATCGCTAAAGACGCGGGTGTGCGAGATGAGAATATTATTTTAGACCCAGGTATCGGTTTTGCGAAAACACCTGAGCAAAATTTAGAAGCGATGCGTAATTTAGAACAGTTAAATGTACTGGGTTACCCAGTTCTCTTAGGTACTTCAAGAAAGTCCTTTATTGGCCATGTGTTAGATTTACCAGTGGAGGAACGTCTTGAAGGAACGGGCGCTACCGTTTGTCTTGGTATTGAAAAGGGCTGTGAGTTTATCCGTGTTCATGATGTGAAAGAAATGGCGCGTATGGCTAAGATGATGGACGCGATGATTGGTAAGGGGGCAAAGTAATTGGATAAAATTTATATCCATGATATGGAGTTTTACGGTTATCATGGTGTATTCCTAGAAGAAAATAAATTGGGTCAGAGATTTAAAGTGGATTTAACGGTGGAGTTGGATTTAAAACGTGCAGGAGAAAGTGACGACTTAGAGCATTCTGTCAATTACGGGGAGCTTTTCGAACTGTGTAGAAAAGTTGTTGAAGATAGAACGTATAAGCTTGTAGAGAGTATCGCTGAAAATATCGCTACAGATATATTGAAACAATATGAGAGTATTTCACAGTGTACAATTAAGGTAATTAAACCGGATCCGCCGATACCGGGACATTATCGTGCTGTAGCGGTAGAAATTACGAGAGAACGTCCATGAATAATATAGCGTACATTGCATTAGGTTCCAATATTGGGGAGCGTTATATTTATTTAACTGAAGCAATTCAGTTTTTAAATAAAAACCAGCATATCCAAGTTGATGATGTTTCGTCTGTATATGAAACTGATCCGGTTGGCTATACTGACCAAAATTGCTTTTTAAATTTAGTTATAAAAATTTCTACCAATTTATCACCGCAAGAATTATTGAAAGTAACACAAAAGGTAGAGAATGACCTAGGAAGAAAAAGGGAAATTAGATGGGGCCCGAGGACCATCGACCTTGACATTTTACTATATAATCAAGAAAATATTGAAGCAGAGAATCTTATTGTTCCGCATCCGCGGATGTTCGAAAGAGCTTTTGTTATCGTTCCGTTGTTAGAGATTAATCAAGATATAAAACAAAACATTTCACGTTCACAAGTAGAAGAAATGAAAAGGCGAGAGGGAGTAACGGTATGGAAGCAGAAAAATGGGGAAGACGCATTCGTGCTTTTCGAAAGCTAAAAGGCTATACGCAAGAAGGTTTTGCGAAAGAATTAGGGGTATCTGTATCGGTTTTAGGTGAAGTTGAGAGGGGCAATAGATCACCTTCCCAAGATTTTGTAGTAGAAGTCGCTAAAACATTAAACGTTTCAATAGACGAATTGATGCCAAAGTGACCGTAAAGGAAGGAGTAAGTCGGGTGTTAAAGATTGCAAATATTGAGATGAAAAATCCAGTTGTACTAGCACCGATGGCGGGAGTGTGTAACTCTGCATTCCGTTTGACAGTAAAAGAATTTGGTGCAGGTTTAGTTTGTGCTGAAATGGTAAGTGATAAGGCAATATTACTTAATAACAAAAGAACATTAGATATGTTATATATCGATGAGAGAGAAAAGCCATTAAGTTTACAAATTTTTGGTGGAGAGAAAGAAACTCTTGTAGATGCTGCGAAATACGTAGATAAATATACGACAGCAGACATTATTGATATTAATATGGGTTGCCCAGTACCGAAAATCACTAAGTGTGATGCGGGAGCAAAGTGGCTTTTAGATCCAAATAAAATATATGAGATGGTAGCGGCAGTTGTAGATGCAGTTGAAAAACCAGTTACAGTTAAAATGCGTATTGGTTGGGATGAAGATCATATTTTCGCAGTTGAAAACGCTAGAGCTGTTGAGCGTGCTGGTGGGCAAGCTGTAGCAGTTCATGGACGTACACGAGTGCAAATGTATGAAGGGAAAGCGGATTGGGATATTATTAAACAAGTAAAGCAATCTGTGAATATCCCGGTTATCGGAAATGGTGATGTGGAAACACCGCAAGATGCAAAGCGTATGCTTGATGAAGTTGGTGTAGATGGAGTTATGATTGGTCGCGCTGCTCTTGGAGACCCGTGGATGATTTATCGTACGGTAAAGTATTTAGAGACAGGTGAATTAATGCCGGAACCAACAGTGCGTGAGAAAATTGATGTATGTATGTTGCATCTAGATCGTCTTATCGATTTAAAGAACGAAAATGTCGCTGTAAGAGAGATGAGAAAGCATGCAGCTTGGTATTTAAAAGGTGTTCGTGGTAATGCGAGTGTGCGCAATGGTATCAATATTTGTAACACACGTGAAGACCTTGCGAATTTATTAGGTGCATTTGTAGAAGAAGTAGAAGCGAAACAACAAACAATTTATGTTGGTTAATAAGGGGGCATAGGAGATTGACATTCTTCTATACACTTCCTATAATTACGTGAAAGAAAGAAGAACTGCCAGTTGGTTGCTGGCAGTTTTTCTAGTTGAGTAGAAAATGCTATACTGTATATATTGTAAAATTTAATAGAGCTGGAGTGATATCAATATCATGGATAACATGAACCACGAAGAATTAAACGACCAATTGCTTGTTCGTCGTGAAAAGTTACATAACTTACGTGAACAAGGAATCGATCCGTTCGGTAAACGATTTGAACGCACAAATTCAACAAATGACTTATTAAGCTTATATGGAGAGTTCTCTAAAGAAGAATTAGAAGAGAAAGAAATCTCTGTTTCTATCGCTGGTCGCATTATGACAAAACGCGGTAAAGGAAAAGCTGGATTTGCGCACGTTCAAGATTTACACGGACAAGTTCAAATCTATGTTCGTAAAGATGCTGTTGGTGATGATGAGTATGAATTATTTAAGACAGCTGATTTAGGTGACTTAGTAGGTATTGAAGGTAAAGTTTTTAAAACAAATGTTGGAGAACTTTCAGTAAAGGCAACAGGCTTTACGCTATTAACGAAATCTCTTCGTCCATTGCCGGATAAATATCACGGATTAAAAGATATTGAACAACGTTACCGTCAACGTTATTTAGATTTAATTACAAGTATGGAAAGTCGTGAAACATTCGTTACTCGTAGTAAAATCATTCGTGAGATGAGAAGATACTTAGACGATAATGGTTATCTTGAAGTGGAAACGCCTATGATGCATGCAATTGCAGGTGGAGCATCTGCTCGTCCTTTCACTACACACCATAATGCGTTAGATATGGAATTATATATGCGTATCGCAATTGAACTTCATTTAAAACGTCTTATTGTGGGCGGATTAGAAAAAGTTTATGAAATCGGCCGTGTATTCCGTAATGAGGGTGTATCAACACGTCATAACCCTGAGTTTACAATGATTGAATTATATGAGGCGTATGCTGATTATAAAGATATTATGAAACTAACAGAAAACATGGTTGCTCATATTGCGAAACAAGTACTAGGTACAACAACAATCCAATACGGTGATCAAGAAATCAATTTAGAGCCAGAATGGACACGTCTTCATATGGTAGATGCAATTAAGCAATACTCTGGAGCTGATTTCTGGAAGACGATGAGTGTAGAAGAAGCGCGTGAACTTGCAAAAGAGCATAGTGTAGAAATTAAAGATACAATGGAAGTTGGTCATATTATTAATGAATTCTTCGAACAAAAAGTAGAAGATAAGTTAATTCAACCGACATTTATTTACGGTCATCCGGTAGAGATTTCACCACTTGCGAAAAAGAATGATGAAGATCCACGATTCACAGATCGTTTCGAATTATTCATTGTTGCTCGTGAACATGCGAATGCATTCACTGAGTTAAATGATCCAATCGATCAAAAGGAACGTTTTGAAGCTCAATTAAAAGAGCGTGAGCAAGGTAATGATGAAGCTCATATGATGGATGATGACTATATCGAAGCTCTTGAGTATGGTATGCCTCCTACGGGCGGATTAGGAATCGGTATTGATCGTCTTGTTATGTTATTAACAAACGCACCATCTATTCGTGACGTGCTATTATTCCCAGCTATGCGCCATAAACAAGACTAAGCTTTGGAGATTTCTCCAAAGCTTTTTTTATTTTCTTTATTTGAGGGGAGAGAAACCTTCTATTAAAAGGAAAGCGAGATTGTTGCTCGTTAAATGGATGCCAGATTAAAAAACTATACTTATATAGAAGAAAGGTGCTGTTTTTATGCTTTTTTACTAAGTTAAAAATTTTATTAGAAAAACTATTGCATTTTAATAATCAAACTGGTATATTTATATTCGTTGTCACGGAAGACAACATAAGAAACAAACGAAAAACAACTTATTGAAAAAAGTTGTTGACGAAAATATAACGAAATGTTATATTAATAAAGTCGCTTCTGAGCGACAGACAAGTTCTTTGAAAACTGAACGAAACAAACAACGTGAACGTCAATTTTTATTTTTAGATGCTAGACAAACTAACTTTATTGGAGAGTTTGATCCTGGCTCAGGATGAAC
>NZ_JAKUGX010000035.1:0-50383 GCF_022664195.1 Bacillus cereus group sp. BfR-BA-01316 | reverse complement strand
TTATAGATATCAATGGAATTTAAAAAAGATGACTCCTGTTGGATACAGAAATCATCTTCTTGATGTTGCCTAACTTTTTTCAAAATGTCCTTTACAAAGGGTACAGATTAATTTGAGCGTCTCTTTTTTCATTTCATCTTTACAACCGTTCTTCCTTTTAACTTTCCTTGCAGTATAAGTGCAAACTTCTCATCTAATTCTTTTAATGTACATTCTTCTGTATAAGATAATAGCTCTGAATTTTTCCACTCACCGGCTAGCAATGCCCACACTTCTCTTCTCATATCTACTGGACATTGAACTGAATCTATTCCTAAAAGGCTAATCCCTCGCAATATGAATGGGTATACAGTTGTATTTAATTCATGCCCTGCTACGTTACCACACGTTGTTACACAGCCTCCATACTTAACTACCTTTAAAGAACTTTCTAACATGTTTCCACCTGCTGTATCGACAACACCTGCGTATACACTCTTCAACATCGGTCTCCCGGACTTATCATTCAATTCTTCACGATGAATAACTTGTTTCGCTCCTAGACGTAGTAGCATCTGTTCTTCTTCCATTTTCCCAGTTGATCCTACTACGTTATATCCTAGCTTCGCTAAAATGCTAACTGCTACACTACCTACTCCACCCGTAGCACCAGTCACTAAAACATCTCCCATATTAGGCGTAATTCCCGCTCTAATAAGCTTATATACCGATAAGGCAGCCGTAAAACCTGCTGTCCCGTACATCATACTTTCCTTCAAAGACATTTCTTTTGGTAAGGGAACGACCCAAGATGATGGCACGCGAATATATTCCCCGAAACCACCAGAAGTATTCATACCTAAATCATATCCAGTTACAATAACTTGATCGCCTTCCTGAAAGGCGTTATTTCCACTACTAACAACCTCTCCCGCTGCATCGATTCCAGGTGTATGAGGATATGTTCTCGTTACACCTTTATTACCAGTAGCTGAAAGGGCATCTTTATAATTTAATGAAGAATAATGAACACGTATTACTACGTCCCCTTCAGGTAAACTATTTACTTCTCTCTCAACAAAGGTTCTTTCAAATTGATTATTTTCCTTTTCTTTCACGACCATCGCTCGGAATGATGTATAATTCATTATGCTCTCTCTCCTTCATCCGTAAAATCCTTCTTTATTATATAAGAAATGCATATAAATCGAATCGCTTCTTCTTGGCTATATTTCAACAAATCTTACTTCTCTATCACTTTCTCACAATACATATTTTCATTTCTACTAAAACACCTTATACTTGTTCTACATCTTTAAAATAAAATATAGAAAATCTGACTTTTTATAAATAAATTGAATTTTTACGGAATGTAAATGATTTGTAATGTTTTTTTTCGCTAAATTTCATTATAATAAGTGGATATGAGTGTCGTATTTCAATCCAAATGAAGGAGTACAAGAAATGGAGCAAAACCCACCTTTGCAAGAAAATACACGAAGTAAACCGAAAAATAGTAAGAAAAAAACCAAAATTATTATAAGCGTTATTCTATTAGTTTTAATAGTAGGTGGCGGTTATACTTGGTTTTTAGTAAATAAAGCATCTTCTGCTATTCGAAATGCCGCTCACGATTTAGCGCGCGGTGATAAATCTGATTTACGTGATAAAGCTGTAAAACCTATTACGAATAATGTATCTGTTTTAATAATGGGTGTTGATGAAAGTGATGTCCGCGGGAAAGAATATGGTGAAGCTATAAGAACGGATGCATTATTACTTGCAACCTTTAATAAAGATAGCAAAACTGTAAAGCTATTAAGTATTCCACGAGACACATATACTTATATTCCAGTGGAAAAGAAAAAAGATAAAATTACACACGCTCATGCATTTGGTTCTACTAAAAACGGAAAAGATGGTGGACCACAAGCTAGTATTGATGCAGTTGAAAAATTAATGAATGTTCCCGTCGATTACTTTGTAAAATTTAACTTTAAATCATTTATAAAAATCGTCGATGACCTAGGCGGTATTGAAGTTGATGTACCAGTTGAATTTACTGAGCAAGATAGCAATGATAATGCTGAGGCAATTCACCTGCAAAAAGGTGTTCAAAAGTTAAATGGCGAAGAGGCTCTTGCTCTGGCTAGAACACGACACATTGATAGTGATGCGATGCGTGGACAACGTCAGCAACTCGTTATCGAAGCCATTTTAAAGAAACTAACAAGCGTTGGATCCGTAACAAAAGTTGGTAACATCATTGATGATATTAACGGACAATTCGTTACAAACTTAACATTCGACGATATGCTTTCATTCTATAAATATGGAGCAGATTCTTCAATTGAGAAATTACAAATTGAAGGTGAAGATTGTTACATGGCAAAAGGTGATGATACATGTAGTAAGTCTCCTGGTGGTGGCCGAACTTACTACTACAATCCAGATAAAAAAGAATTAGCTAATGTTACAAACGAACTTCGTAGTCACCTTGGACTACCTGCCTATACAAAATCTGATTCTGATTCAAAAAAAACAAGCTCAGAGAAAACAAAAGAATCTAAGTCTGAAAATACGAGTGAACGCGAATCAAGTAACGATGAAACTCAAAATAAGAATAACAGTGAAGATACAGAAACATCGTCTAATGACAATGAATAAAGTGAAGCAGTGCTCTATGGAGGTAGAGCACTGCTTCTTTTTAATTCTTTCAAAATTAAAAATCAGAACTTTCCAACTATCTTTTTTAATATTTTTAAATTATAATAAATAATAGTAATCTATTCCAATTATCAGGGGGCTCACACATATGAAAGCTGCAGTAAAACATAACATTTCAGATTTTAAAGAGTACTTAAAATCAAACGATATATACATGGAAGAAAATATAGATGAAAATGATGGTTCTGTACATTTCTCAGTAGGATTAGAAACAGAAGCTGGCGCAAAAATTCAACTTATCGCTGCTTTCCAAAACGAACATCCTGCTGTGGATATATACTGCTTCAATGTTGCTCTTGTACCTGATTCAACATCAAAAAATGACATTTTACATGTCATCAATGAATTAAACACATCTTATCGATTTGCAAAATTCACGCTAAACAAACAAAATGCAATTGATATTTCAACATCTCTTGCATTCTCAGAACCAAACTTTAATCCTGCACTTGTCTTTGAACATACGAGAATGCTATATAAACTGGCAAACGATGAATATAAGAACTTAATGAAAGTTATTTGGGCATAAAATAAAAGGATGGGCTGCAAGCAGCACCATCCTTTTACTTCAATATCATATCAATCCACATCTTTATCGCAGTTCCTACAATTAAAATAGATAATACATATTGCAAAACTTTTTGATTCACTCTCTTCCCTACTCTCACCCCAAGAGGAGCGGCAAATAAACTTGCTATCGCAACGATAAGAGCCGGAATAACAACTATTTGTCCAGTAATCACTTTCCCAGTAGTAATTCCTATCGAGGAAATAAAAGTAATAGCGATAGATGTTGCTATTGTCGTACGTATCGGTAGTTTTAAAACAACTAGCATAATCGGGACTAAAAGAAATGCACCACCGGCCCCAATAATGCCGGAAACACTTCCTACACTAAACGCTAGCAAACTAGCTAGCCATTTATTGTACATAATTCCCTCTGATCCCTTACGATCGCTTCGCTTTGGTATAAACATCATAATAGCCGCAATAGTAGCTAATAATGTGTAAACAATGTTTACAGCATGCTCATTTAATAAATTCGCGCTAAGGCTACCTACAAAGCTTCCTATTAATATACTAGCTCCCATATACACAACTAACGTTTTATCCATATCGTTACTTTTCCTGTACGCCCACGCGCCTGCAAAAGTTGCAAAGAATACTTGAATCGCTGTAATACCACTCACCTCATGTGATGTATATCCAGCAAATCCTAGCAATACTGGAATGTATAAGATCATCGGATAATTAATAATTGCACCGCCAATCCCAACCATTCCTGAAATAAACGAACCTATAAACCCAATAATAAAAAGTAGTACTGTTAAACTCATATTGTATCCCCTGCCTTCTAAAAAGAAGGTGATTTAAATAAATAAATTCACATTCCCATCCGAAGCATCTGCTAAATATGCACCTACTCCTGCAAACTCTACCCCTTCCATAATCTCTTCCTCTTTTAACCCTAATAAATCTACTGTCATTTGACAAGCTACAAGCTTAACTCCCTGTTCTTTCGCCATATCAATTAAATCTGGCAAAGGCATTGCGTTATGTTTTTTCATAATACCTTTAATCATTTTTGGCCCCATACCAGCAAAATTCATTTTTGATAATCCCATCTTATCAGCGCCGCGCGGCATCATTTTCCCAAACACTTTCTCTATAAACGTTTTCTTTACTTTCACATGCTCATCTTTCCTAAGGGCATTTAAACCCCAGAAAGTATGAAAAATAGTCACCTCTTGATCGTACGCGGCTGCACCATTCGCAATAATGTAAGCTGCCATCGCTTTATCATAATCTCCACTAAATAAAACAATCGTCGTTTTCTTCTGTTGTTCCATGTTGTTCTCCTCCTAATTACCTATAGGGGTATTTTAAAAGTTGTAAAAAGGCTCAAATTATCTAGCTACACCGATACTACTTTCCCCTTACAAAGCGTTCATACCGCCTGAAACATTTATAACGCGCTGAAATCCTAATTTCTTTAATACTTTTGCTGCTTGTTTACTTCTCACCCCGCTCTGACAAATAACTATTACTTCCTTATTTTTATCTAACTGATTTACTTTACTAGCTAACTCATTTAGCGGGATATTCTGAAATCCCTTCATATGATTTCCTCTATATTCACCTACTGTACGAACATCGATAAATTGTTTTCCCTTTTTTCCCGCTATACTCTTTAATTCTTTTCCATTTATATTTTGAACACCTTTCACCGGTAAAAAACGTGAAATAACAAACCATGCAGCAAGTACAATGAAAAGCGTACTAAATATTGTATTCATATAACCACCCTCTCCGCCTTTACAAAACTAGTTCTTCCCTATGCCTTCTTAATCCAAAATTTCAGCACATCGTCTTCTATATTATGCTTTACTATTTCATGACCGCCTGTTTTTGACCATGCTGTAATATCCTTTACCGACCCTTTATCCGTTACATGTACTTCTAACACATCTCCAGATTGTAAAGTATCCATCGCTCTCTTCGTTCTTACAATCGGCATCGGACATGCTAAACCTTTCGCATCTAATACTTGTTTTACATTCATCATCTATACCTCCATTTTTTGTTTATATCATTATTCATGAACTGCACAGCGATTTGGACCAATCTCCATTTCACGCTCTTCTTCCACACTCGGATGGATTTTCCCCATATTCGTTTGACGAATTTCTTCATAAGCATTCGGCTGCGGTGGTAAATTCTCCGTTACAATTTTACGGAATTCATCCTCATCTTTAATATTTAATCCTGCATTCACTTCAAACAATTGTTTTAAATTAGCACTTACAATCCCATTTTCATCAATTTCACTTATTTTTGAATAATGAGCTGGTAAAACAATTAACTCTTGAGATAATTCCTTATATCGCTTATATAAAGTATTTCGTAAATCCCCTACCCAGTCTTCCGCCTTCCCAGCAAGATCGGGACGACCAATTGAATCTACAAATAAAATATCACCTGATAATAAATACGTCTCATCGATAATAAAGGATGTACTTCCAATCGTATGCCCTGGTGAGTATAGTGCATCAATATTAATTAGGGTACCCCCTACCGTAATAACAGTGCCTTCTACTAGCGGTTCGTAAGAGAAAACAACTTCCTCCGCATCTTTTGGAGGTAACCAATACGTACCACTGACTTTTTCAGCCAACTTATGCCCACCAGAAATATGATCTGCATGTAGATGTGTATCCATTACGTTAGTAATAGTAACTCCATGTTCTTTTGCAAAATCTTCGTATGCTTCAATCGTTCTCACCGCATCAATGACTGCTGCTTCACCGTTTGAAACTACCATATAAGATAAGCATCCTTTTCCAAGACGATTAAATTGATATATACTTCCCCCGCCCTGTACATCCCCTACCTTTACCGGCTTCACATACTCACTCCAAGCTTTCATACCGCCAGCTAAATAATAAATATTATTGAAACCCTCATCTAGCAATTGCTCTGCGACAAACTGAGAAGAACCCTCTTTCGCACATACAACTAAAATCTCTTTCTCCCTCGGTAATTCATCTACAATATGTTCTACACCATCTAATAAATCAAAATACGGTTTATTCATTGAAGAAATTTGTTTCCCTTCAATTTTCCATTCTTCATAATCCGCTTCATTCCGAACATCTAAAATAAACAACTCTCCAAATAAAACTTTCTCTGCTATATCTTTTGCTTGTAACGGTTTAACACTCATTTTTTACCCCCCATGGTATATTTTAATTTTTAAAAATTTACTTCTCTATATTCCCTTGCCACTCTAACATACCTGGAATGACATTTTTCACGTTTGAAAAACCTTTTTCTTTCAACGTTTGACACGCTATATCACTACGGTTACCAGTTCGGCAAACAACATAAATTTGCTTCGTCTGATCTAACGATGCACTGTCTAGTTCACCTAGTGGCACCGAAATAGCGGATGGAATATGACCAAAAGCAAATTCCGCTGCTTCGCGAACATCTAGTACGATGCACTCTTCTCCGCAAGATAATATATCCTGTAATTCTACATTCGTAATTGTATGAGGATATTTCACAACTTCATTCACTTCATGCTCATGTGCTTTCCTCACATAATGCATCAATATATCGCCCTCGTGTTTCGTCCCGATATATTGATGCCCCACTTTACTCGCCCAACTTTGTATATCTACTGTAGATCCTTTATCTGTTGCCTCAATTTCAACTACTTGTCCTGATGCCAATCCTTCCATCGCCTTCTTCGTCTTCACAATCGGCATCGGGCAAGCCAAACCTTTACAATCTAAACTCATATCCACTTTTATACTCATAATCAATTCCTCCATAACTTATATGCATATACCCGCATGGGTATAATAAAATGTTTTTGAAAATCTGTCAACACATATGTTTGACAGATTATCGGCTTTTTACTAGTAATTGAACAGCTTCTTTAATTAACTCTTCATTTGAGCCATTACCTTTTTCAAACTGCTCGCGCAAACATTGCTCTAAATTTGTTCCAACAACGAGTCCAATTGTACGATCTAGCGCAGAACGGGATGCAGTTAACTGTGTAATAACATCTCGGCAATCTTTTCCCTCTTCCATCATGCGAAGCACACCACGAACTTGACCTTCAATACGTTTCAATCTATTTTTCATATCTTGATTATATTCCACTGTAGAACACCTCCGTAATTATAACTATATTATACATTACTTTGTAACTTTGTATAATATCATATACCCTCAAGGGTATATTGTAAAGTGGTTTGTTTTTTTGAAACCTTCTGAGGTATAGCAAAAATGCAAAAGCCACTGATTTTATTGGCTTTTGCATTTCTCAACTATACTGCATTGTAGTCCAACTAATTCATTTCCTTTTCTAATGAAGTAATCACTCGTTCCATTATCCTACTTCCTATAATCTCTTTGTAAAACTATAATCCATCTCTCCACCTAAAGCTTCAGCTGTATCACCAGTTTCTCTAAAATCATGTGTATAAATTTGTTCAAATGAACCGAAATCTACTTGTTTATAAAATTCATAACAAGGGAATCCATCATGCTCTCCTTGAATATCGATACTACCATCCTTGTTCACACATACAGTTAATAAATAATCTACAGGTGGTGCATACACATTTAACGGATTACTAGCGCTTGCACTCATTTTGAATTGTACACCATCAGAATTCCATGCAATATGAGTACACACAATATTTTCAGTACTCGCTTTTCCTGTTCTTTTATTCACAGAACCATCTGGATTTGTAATCTTCTCTGTCGTAATACCCGTGTTTGCATATGAAAACACTTCTTCTTTATAAAAATCTACTACTACCTCTTGCTCAACTCTAGAGCGCATAGTATTTACCGCATGTGGTGTAAATTCACGTGAATCACCTTCGAATTGTATTACTCTCCCTGTTTGTACATCCTTACTCGGTTCCGTCCAAGACATTGGAATAAATACACTAGCTCTAATTTTAACGATATTCGTCATAAGAAACACCCCTATAATTCTAATTTTATATACTGCATACTATTGAATAAAATAGACCACAATTTCGGTCCCAGAACCAATAGCTTTCTCTTTTACGTTTGCTACTTCCTTCTAAAAAATAGCGCTATATTTATATCTAGATTTTCGTTTTAAAGCTATATTCCATTTCTCCAGCTAGTGCTGCTGGGGTATCATCCGTTTCCCTGAAATCATGTGTATATATTAATTCAAATGAACCAAAGTCTATTTGTTTATAAAATTCATAGCAAGGGAAACCATCATGTACACCTTCAACATGCACAGTACCACTTTCATTAAATCGTATAGTCAAAAAATAATCAGCTGCAGGTGCTGCCGCGTTTAACGGATTACTTGCACTTGCTCTCATTTCAAATGAAACTTCATCTTCACCCCATACAATATTTGTACATGCAATGTTTTCTGTACTTGTTTCTCCTTTTTGATACTCAATTGAGCCATCTGGATTTGTAATTTTCACAGTAACGATACAAGCATCTGTATATGTGAAAATTTCTCTTTTATAAAAATCAATATTCACTTCTTGTTCTAATCTTGAACGCTTTGTGTTCACAGCGTATGGTGTAAACTCACGTGCATCTCCGGCATATTCAAACACTCTTCCTGTTGCAGGATCCTGAATAGGTTTCAGCGAAGCATACGGTGCAAATACACTTCCTCTAATTTTAACGATATTAACCATGTGAAACCTCCATAATTCATTGATTTTATTTAGATAAATCATTATTTGTTCTATCACTATCATATAGTCAATTTGATTGACTATATCCTGTATAGTACAATAGATTTCACTTATAGTCAATTTGATTGACTATAAGTGAGGAGGTTATATACATGGATCATCAAACATTTAATGAATTAGACCTGACATCACTTTTATCATTATCTTTCAGTACATTAATTACTGAACTACATGACAGATTAAGTGAATTGGGATTTGAAGATATTAGACCAGCGCATGGTTTTATGTTCAAACGCATCCTTCCTAATGGAGCAACA
Source organism: Bacillus cereus group sp. BfR-BA-01316 (assembly GCF_022664195.1). Lineage (NCBI taxonomy): Bacteria > Bacillati > Bacillota > Bacilli > Caryophanales > Bacillaceae > Bacillus > Bacillus cereus group sp. BfR-BA-01316. The sequence goes on along the minus strand of NZ_JAKUGX010000035.1, from coordinate 41,139 downwards.
GGTATAGAACTAGCTGAATATTTAGGGGTTTCAAAACAAGCCATAAGTAAAATGGTAGATTCTCTGGAGAACAGTGGTTATGTCACGCGCCAAACTCATCCTACTGATAAAAGAGGTAAAATCATCGTTCTAACCGAACGTGGTTTGTCAGTAATGAAAGTAAAAGAAGAAATAGTAGCTGAAATAGAACAGCGATGGATTGAAAACATAGGTGCAGAACGAATGCAAATGCTTAAAGAAGATTTAACAACATTTGTTACTAAAGAAAATACAGGGAAATTATCATCGAGCATACGACCTGTTTGGTAAATAAAAACTCCATATAAAAAACGAATCCATTTTGATTAGTCTTTTTCAAAATGGATTTGTTTTCTACAGTTTTATTAAAATCATTGATTGCTTTAAACTTTGTGCTAAATATATGAGATATCCATATTTTATGCATTATATAATTCCATAACTCTCTGCATGATCAACTCTGCTGTATTCTCCTCTGGCGGCATTAGCAACCTCGTTACCGGCCCATACACAACAGGATTTAATTCCACTTCATACCCACCATATGCATATTCCTCTTTGCTTGGTAAATAACCAATATATCCATTCGTATATCCACAAAAGAAAGCCAGTTCATTTTGAAGACACTCTTTCATTTCTAAAGCAGTTTCTGAAAAAGGTTCCATCGGTATACCAGAGAACATCCCGTCATTAATTTGAAACAATTGAATTTCTAAATCAATACTTAACTGCCGAAAATTTTGTTCATGCTTATTTAAAATGATAGTAAGCCACTCGTCAGTATTCACACCCCACTGCTTCTCAGCTAATCGAGCCATTCCTCTTATCTCATCAATTTCAGGAATATCCTTCAATTTCATTTGTATCGTACTCGAAATCGTTCTTAATTTTACAATTGGGCTATATGTAACTGTTGGTAGCATCGTTAATACATGTCCACTAAGTGTGTAAGCCATTTGTTTTAACGCTTCCCTTGAGCCTCGGTATTTCGCATTCACATTTCCAGCAGCACCTTGAACGATAATAACAGGACAGTTTACTATCTTCTCAAGAATCTCTCTCGTCATTCCAGGATAATCCGCTGATAATACATCACTATCACCTTTTAAAACATTCGGATGTGCAGTACAAAATACTACTATCCCAGATAGCTCCTTCGTTTCAGCATCTCTCATTGCTAACATACCAATTCGCTTATCCACAATGCCATCTATATTTATGCCCATCTTCGCTTTTCCATCAGATGTTCTCTCTCTTCGGTTTACTCCAATATCACCTGTCGTAACACCCCATCCAGCTTCACATGATCTCATGTTGTTATTTGCAGTAACAGCACCGTGCACTACATTATTTAATAAAATCGTTTTATACGACTTTATTAAAGGATGATTACCGACTGTTTCCGGCCCAGAGTGAGTATGCGTATAAACAACTGTTATTTGCTCAAATGGTACATGAAGCTCATTAGCTACTTGTTCACGAATAATATTCGTATCTTCTACTAACATTCCAATGTTATCAATACTTATAAATACAGTCTTCACTTCATCTTTTTCAAATACAAAGATTGTCCCGTAAATTTGCTCTTCAATATTATTAATTCCTGTATCTCTATGGTATCCAATAAAATCAATACCTAAAGGCGGCGTAATATCCACCTGACATACCCCTACTTTGCTCACTTGAATCGCTCCATTTCTATATGTAACTCCCTTTCTTCAAGAATAGCATATTTAACTTTGTTCCAAATAAAAAAGAACGGACACAGCATTCTATGTCCGTTCTTTCCATCACACATACTTCCGATGCACCATCTTCCCATCATAAGAAAACACAACGCCCTTACTTTCCACAATCGACTCCATATGCACCGTTCTTCCCCATAGCTGATGAAGATACGGCAATACTTTTTCTAAGTATTTTAAGTCTAACTCGATTCCTTCATAGCTATGTTTAATGTACAATTCCCCATTCTTTAAGTAATCTCCATCTTCCACTACTAAGTACGGGAAACCTCCATTTGTACGCATATTTACGAGTTGATCACGCACAGGTTCCCACTCTTTATCAATTACTTTATATTCCTTACCTTGGCGCTGGAATAAATACATATCTTCTCTCATTATGAGTTCTTTATTTAAGTAGTTTCTTAGGAACGATACGTCCCATTCAATTTCCCGTACTTCAAACATTTTCTCACGACCAGAACCAGGCTTCACACCGCGTCGCTTCATTTCTTCTGTCGGATTGTTATAGCGTTCTTCAATATCTTCAAACATTTTAATACCGAGGTAGTATGGATTAATACTTGTTTTTGATGGCTGTACGACACCTGCATTTAATTTCGCAAATTCAATTGCTTCACCAGATGTTAAGTCCATTTCACGAAGTATGCGTTGATGCCAGTAGGAAGCCCAGCCTTCATTCATGATCTTCGTTTCAAGCTGCGGCCAGAAATATAACATTTCCTCGCGCATCATCGTTAATATGTCGCGCTGCCACTCTTCTAGCTCACGGCTGTATTCTTCAATAAAGAGGAGTAAATCTTTTTCTGGTTGCGGAGGGATTTTCTTCTTTTTATGCATATTAGGTCTTTCCCTCTTTTTGTTTCGATCATCTAAATTCCATAAATCATCGTACTGTGATATCTTTTTCTTTTCTACATCCTCTTCTAAATCTTCAATACTCCATGCAAGTTTCGGGCGCATAAGTGATGGATCTATATGTTCTTGAATGGCAAGTACTGCATCCAAGAACGTTTCTACCTCTGCTTTTCCGTACTTATGCTCATATGCTTTCACACGTTCAGCTGTTGCTGACATGCTCTCCACCATATCACGTTTCGTATTAGAAAAACGAATATTATTTTTGAAGAAGTCACAGTGCGCTAAAACGTGCGCCACGATTAGTTTATTTTGAATTAAAGAATTCGTATCTAATAAAAAGGCGTAACATGGATCAGAGTTAATAACGAGTTCATAAATTTTACTAAGTCCTAAATCGTATTGTAATTTCATTCTGAAAAATTGCTTTCCAAAACTCCAATGTGAAAACCTCGTCGGCATCCCATATGCACCAAATGTATAAATAATTTCCGCTGGACATACTTCATAACGCATCGGATAAAAATCAAGCCCAAATCCAGTCGCAATTTCCGTAATTTCCGCAATCGCATATTGCAATGCTTTATCTTCACTTGCTCTCATTATTTTCCCTCCTTACACTTTCCCTTAAGAAAGTGTATGATGAGGAACAAGCTTTCATGAGGATTGATTGCATAATAAAAAGACACCCTCGCAAAAACGAGAATGCCTCCCAAATTAACCTTCAATAATCTCCATCTTCTCCGTAATCGGTGTACGAGCTTTTCCTTCTGGTGCTTTATCGAAATAGCCGATGTGAAGAATTCCAACGATGCGTTGACCTCTTATTAAACCGATTCCTTCTATAAATAGTGGATTGTAATTTAATCCACCTGATTTCCAAACACATCCTAAGCCGCGTTCCCAAGCAAGTAATTGGAAGTTTTGCATAAATGCACATGTTGCAGCGTAATCTTCGTCACGTTGAATTTGACGCGGATCTTCATTAATGTACACAACGATTTGTGCAGGTGTGCTTAAGAAACGGTCAGATAAAATTTTGCCGCGTTTCGCTCTTTCTTCTTCTGTGAAAGAGTTTAATACTGCGTCTACTAATTTCTGACGGCCTTCTCCAATGTATAATTTACAATTCCATGGCTCGCGATGTTTATGATTTGGTGCCCATGTTGCATCGTTTAATAGTTCAATTAATAGCTCTTTGTCTACTTCTTTATCTGTAAATGTACGAACAGAACGTCTTTCTTTAATAACGTTTGCGATGGAAGTATATGTAGTCATATGTATCTCTCCCCTATTTTCATCTATATGTATAACATTTTCATTGATATTGATTTTCAATTTCGATTATAACCTAGTTTTTCACTATTAATCAATGTTTTATGTTGGAAAACAGCTAAAAAATTAATTTCTCGTTGTGAATAAAAAAACTTAGTGTGTTCACAAGTTTTTCATATTTTATGGAAATGATAAGTGTAAAGTTTTCCACATTATCCATCTAGGAGGAGTTTATATGTACAAGAAAATCGTAGTAAGTATGACTATGGCAGCATTATTGTGCGGGATATCTGTCTTTCCTGCTTCTGCTTCCGCTGCCACGCCAAAAGAAGTAACCATGCACCATAATAAGCCAGTTTCAGAAGAAGAAATGCAATCATTAGAAAAACTCGGCTATAACAAACATGAAATTTGGAAAGCTGCTCACATTGCAAGAATAAGTAAAAAAGAAATTAAGGACGTTTTAGCTTACTATAAGCAAAATAAATCTTGGGAGAAAACAGCCGAGCATTTCGGTGTAGATCCAAGTAAATTGAAAAAGCATCATATGAATAAAGAAACGAAAAAAGCACTACTGCAAGAATTAGCAAATATGCAAAAGTCCACACCAGATGGACTAAAACAAAAAATGAAGGAGTATAACATAGGCTTACGTCAGCTCACGGTATTAACAATCATCGCTCAAAAAAGTAATACTTCTCTCGATGATGTACTGAAAATGAAAAAAGATGGGATGGATATTAAACAAATTGCGGAAAAATTAAATGTTAAAAAAGAAGATATACGGGCAGAAATGATTAAATTAGTGAAGTCTATTAAAGAAAAGAAAACAAATTAGCCTGCCAAAAAGGAAGAGATATTCAATACTCTTCCTTTTCTTTATGAACTTTCAATTTCCAAGTATAAATTCCCGCATTTCCCAAAAACTAACATAAGCAAATGATGTATGTAAGGGGTGAAGCAATGTTTCGTTTATCATCTAAAAAGAAGAAAAAAGCACTCTGTTCTATTCCGGAGTTTATCCACACTATGAAAGAATCCAGTGATTTCGTGTCTTATAACGTAGTAGACGATGGAACATTGTGTTTGTTTTATTATAAATCTACAGCCGAATCACTCCTCATTAATCGATTCATTTTAACACCTATTAAAAGAGAATTAGATCACATTGAAAATATAAGTGACATAGCAAATATCGTCACACTTGAGGAGATTGTCACTAATCCTTCTATTGATGATATTCGTGAAAAATTATTAAGTGGGTATGTACTTATACAGCTGAAAAATGATTCTCAAGCAGTTGAATATGCACTTATTCGTGCCGAGAGTTCAGTTTTAGGTACACGGTTATATAACGATACAGAAAATGAATATAGTGTAATCGGTCCAAAAGTTGGATTTGTTGAAAATATTGATACAAATATACACTTACTTCGCCGGAATATTGTAACGGAGCAATTAGTTTTCAAACAAGTTGTAGTTGGCTCTATATCAAAAACAAAAGTCGTAGTTGCTTACATCGAAGGCATTACGAATGAACAGCACGTTAATACTGCAATGCAGCGCCTACAAGACATTGACTTTGATGTCCCTTTCGATGCGACTATGATTGAACAGTTTATTAGTGATAACAGCAACTCTCCCTTCCCTGTTTTACTCCCTACAGAGCGTTTAGATCGCTCCGTTTATGCATTATTGAATGGAGGAGTTGTCATTTTAACAGACGGTTCACCATATGCATTAGCTGGACCAGCGACATTACTCGATTTCTTCGTCTCTCCAGAAGATTATTATTTACCATGGATAGCAGGCTCATTTCTTCGAATGGTTCGCTTTTTCGGAGCAGCATTCTCGCTATTTTCATCAGCTATTTATACAGCTGTATTAACGTATCACTATCAAATGATTCCTGCGGATTTACTAGGTCCGATTATTTTTTCAAGAGCTAATGTACCCTTTCCGCCCATTTTAGAAGCACTTTTTTTAGAAATCACAATCGAATTGCTCCGTGAAGCTGGAGCACGATTACCTACAAAAGTTGGACAAACAATCGGCATCGTTGGCGGGATTGTAATTGGCCAAGCATCTGTTCAGGCTGCTTTAACGAGTACCATTTTATTAATTGCAGTTGCTTTATCCGCACTCGCTTCTTTTACAACACCAACTGTAAAAATGTCTTCTACTATCCGGATACTACGATTTCCACTTATTCTTTTAGCTGGTGCATTTGGGGGCTTAGGTCTCATTGTAGGATTCGTATTCATATTAGCTCATTTAATTCGCTTAAAATCACTTGGATCACCTTATTTATTACCTTTATATCCATTTCGCGGTTTAGGGACAGCAGAAGGTCTCCTGCGCTTACCATTTAGTCAAACTGCAGAACGCGCCTCTTTTCTGAGACCAAAAAAGAAATGGCGCTATGATCCAAACAAAGCGAAAGAAAAACGCGATGGTGAGGAAAAATGAAAAATATTTTACTATGCTTTTCCATTATCATTTTAATTTTCCAATCCGGCTGTACACAAACGAATATAGTTGATACGCAGCGAATTATTCATGTGGGTGGATTCGATATAACGAAAGATAAAAAATTCCGTGGGACGATTTTATATCCGGATTACACAAAAGGAGTGCAATCCAAACCAGAAACTCAGTCAACTACCGCTGGTACCATTGAAACAATCTCTTCACTCCTAAACGCCAAATCGCCACATACTATCGCTGTAGGTCAAATGCGTGTTGTCCTATTTGGAAAATCATTTGGCGAACGTGGAATTCGGGATGTTATTAACAACTTACAACGTGATCCTAACATTGGCCGAGATGTGCAGCTAGCACTTGTAGATGGTTCAACAGAAAAACTACTTAAACATGTCAAAACAAATGGATCGCTATATTTGTCTGATTTACTGGAGCAAAATATAGAAACCGAGACAATTCCTCGGACAGCTTTAAATATTTTCTTATATAACTTTTATTCATCAGGTTGCGATCCATTTCTTCCTTACATTCAAGTTGCAGAAGACAAGTCTGCTTCCATTAAAGGAATTGCTTTTTTTAAAAAGGATAAAGTGGTTATGTATACAGATAAAAAAGGATCTTTTTTATTCAAATTACTCATTAACCCAACTAAAAATGGACGTTACGAAGTTCCAATACAGCAAGGTAACCATAAAGGATTAATTGCCACTCAAAACTTATCTGGAAAGAGCGTTTGTTACATTTCCGATACTGGTGACATGCCGAAAGTTCATATTCAACTAAAATTAAACGGACTCATAAAAAGCGCTCCAAGCTGGCTTGATTTAGCGAAAAACGAAAACATAACTTACATAAAAAAACATGTAGAAAAAACAGTTGAGAAACATTTAAACGAATTAATAAAACAATTCCAAGAAAAAGAGGTCGATCCGATAGGGATACGGGAAGAAATTCGTAGTCATTCAAGAAAATGGACTATAAAGCAAATTCAAGACATGTACCCTAATGTAGATGTTGCTGTTCACGTACAAATCAATGTCGTTCAATCTGGTATCGGAGAATAGTGAGGTGCTATAATGGCTGAACAAAATAAAACAAATACTGTTTCCCCTTATTTCGCATTTCTTCTATTACACTCCCTTCAAATCGGAGTAGGTGTGTTAGGATATCAACGAATTATTGCACAATATGCTGGTTATGATTCTTGGATTTCCCTTATTGTTGCTGGTGTTTTAACTCATATCGTACTGTTTTGCATGTTAAAAATGTTAGATAAAGACAATGATTTGATGACCATTCATACGACATGTTTCGGAAAATGGATTGGAACCTTTTTGTCTATGTGCTTTGCTGCATATCTTCTGTTATTTTGCCTTACTGTGCTTCGTACATATATCGAAGTCATTCAAGTATGGGTCTTTCCTACAATTAAACCCTGGAAATTAACATTATTATTTTTACTCGTGACGTATTACGTAATAAAAGGTGGCTTCCGCTCTGTAACAGGAATGTGTTTTTGGGGCGTCATAATACCAATTTTCGTACTATTCTTCTTAGTTTTTCCTATGAAATACGCACATGTCCGTAATATTTTACCGATTTTTACTCATTCACCTGCAGACATTCTATATTCAGCGAAAGCATCTGCATTAGAATTTCTCGGATTTGAAGCAATCCTTATCTTTTACCCACTTATTAAAAAGGGGAAATCACTACATAAATGGGCACATGGCGGGATTGCTTTCACAACTATTTTATATGTAGTACTAGCAATCGTGTCCCTCATGTACTATAGCCAAGGACAACTACATCATACCATTTGGCCTACTTTAACGATGCTAAAAATTATTAAAGTCCCATTCATTCAGCGATTTGAATACATAATTATTTTCATCTGGTTTCTTATTATTTTGCCTAATCTTTGTTTAACAATTTGGTCTTCTTGTTGCATTACTAAGAAATCTTTTCGCATACCATTTAACATTACACTGCCATTTTTTATCACAACTATATTTATTTCATCCTTGTTTTTCACAAACCGCGAAAGTATCAATACATTAAATACCGTACTATCTCAGGCTGGATTGTATATTGTATACGCTTATATCCCAATCTTATTTCTATTCCATTCACTACGATGGCGCTTCAAAAATCAGTCGAAAAAATCTTCACCCGACACACCATAATCTCTGATACAATTTTATTAATACATTTGTAAAGGGGACAAGCGAATGAAAAAGTATGTATTTTCTTTACTTGTAGTACTGAGCTTAATTCTTACTGGATGCGGGAGTACTGGTACAAATGAAAAAAAATCTTCTGAATCAAAAGAAGAGCATGACCATGCATCACATACTCAGCAAGCTGACATTCAAGAAAAGACAAAAGGAGTCGACACACTTCCGGCCTTCCTAGACAAACTTGATCCACAAATGAAAGACATCTATACTGTCGCTGGACAAAATGCTGAACTATTGGATTGGATTCCTTGTTACTGCGGGTGTGGTGAAAGTGTAGGACATAAAAATAATAAAAATTGCTTTATTCGTGAAATCAAAAAGAATGGTGAAGTTGTTTGGGATTCCCATGCAACAACTTGTGTAAATTGCTTAGAAATCGCAGTTGAATCTGCTTCGATGAAACAAAAAGGAAAATCAACGCTTGAAATTCGTAATTATATTGATAATAAATACAAAGAAGGATATGGGAAACCAACACCTACGCCAATGCCAAAAGCTTAAAAAATGAGGAGACTCCTCGTTTTTTTCTTTTCATTCACTTTTTTTCTTAACAAATTCTTTCAAGTGTATTTCTCCTCGCTTGTCACACACTATATATAACTCCTCAGTAAGGAGGGTATACAGTGCAAACATATAACGACTATGACAAAGCTCTCTATTACACGTATTGCTGTAATTGGGATAAACTACTCGTTTTAATGGTTCAAACGAGTGATCAACTATTTTCTAAGCGTATTGAACACTTTTTACACGCTTATCAATACAGTAAAGAATTACCAGAAGTTGACAAACAATTGCAGCTCCTATTTCAATACATTGACCATGCATCCCAGAAGTCACATGTAGAAGAAGTAGTAGAGCAAATTCAAATGTAAAATATAGCGCTATTCTCTCTTAGAGAATGGCGCTTTTTTGAACATTTTTATATCAATAAAAGTTTTCTTTTACAAAACTTTTATTGATAAACATATTTTCTCTTTCTTTTCTGTACTACTTCATACTATAATTTAGTATGTAACTATTATAAGTGAGGTATAAAATATGGGACGAGAAAAAAAGCAAGAGTATGCTTTATTTACTGCATGGGGAGCTTCTTTTATTGCTACGCTAGGTAGCCTATACTTTTCCGAAATCATGAAATTTGAGCCTTGTGTCCTTTGCTGGTATCAACGTATTTTTATGTATCCATTCGTTTTATGGCTCGGCATTGCTGTAGTAAAAAAAGATTATCGTATTGCTAGTTATTCCTTACCAATTGCAAGTATTGGTGCTTGTATTTCTTTATATCATTATGCAATTCAAAAAGTTTCAGCACTATCAGCTGCAGGAGCAGCTTGCGGACGCGTACCTTGTACGGGAGAATACATAAATTGGTTCGGCTTTGTGACAATCCCGTTTTTAGCTCTTATCGGCTTTATCACAATCGCTATTTGTAGCTTTATTGTAATTAAAAACAAATAAGGAGATGAAAGAATGAAAAAAATGCTTATATTTGGCGGTATTATTATCGCCTTGTTTGCAGCACTGACTGCTATAACACAAATGGAAAAGAAAAACGCATCGACAAGTCAAAGTCAAAAACTTAATAATACTACTAGTAGTCCAACAGACGGTCCTGACTACTACACAAATAAAATTTCTCTTTCAGATCTCCAAAAGAATTTAGAAGAGAAAAAAGAACAAACCGTATACTTTTATCAAACATCTTGCGTTCATTGCCAAAAATTATCTCCTATTGTAGTACCAATGGCTAAAGACTTGAATATCGATATGAAAGTTATGGATATTGAAAAGTTAGATGCTCCTTGGGATGACTATAAAATTAAAGGTACTCCAACAATCATTCATTTTAAAGATGGCAAAGAAGTGAGCCGTATTAGCGGCGAACAACCGAAAGACAAATTAAAAGAATGGCTTGAGCAAACGAAGAAATAACGAGAAAAGGAAACTCCTTCTACACATGAAATGGGCGTAAAATCCCACACTAATGTATAAGGAGGGGGTTTTATGCCAGAAGTGAAATGCTCTGTTTCCAATTGCTCATTTTGGGGACAAGGTAATTTTTGTCAAGCAAGTGCAATCGTTGTTCAACCTGATGCACAAGAAGCAGGTCAAATTGAAAACAGTTCGTATACAAGCGCTACTTTAACAAACGAGACGCTTGAAAGTTCTGTAACAACGAGTGTAGAAACGTGTTGTCATACATTTAAACCGAAATATTAACACTTATTCCACCTCATATACGTGAGGTGGTTTTTTCTTCTTCTCTTCTTGTTTACGTAACCTTTAATTCTCCCTATAATAAAATTAAAAGTTTTTTATGAATATGAAGGTGGAATACTATGGCTAAAACAATTGCAGATATCGCCAAATTAGCTGGGGTTGCAAAAAGTACTGTCTCTCGTTACTTAAATGGTGGCTATGTAAGTAATAAAACAAAAAAGAAAATTGAAGGTATTATTCAAGAAACGAATTTCTCTCCAAATACATTTGCGCAAAGTTTAAAAGCGAAAACAACAAATTTAATTGGCGTTATTATCCCCCGATTAGACTCCTTCGCTACAACAAAAACACTTATTGGTATTGATAATGCTTTACAGGAAAATAACTATCAGATGCTTGTTGCAAATGCGAATCAAAAAATTGAAACAGAAATTCAAGCAATGGAAAACTTTATAAAGCAAAAAGTAGCTGGCATAATTTTATTAACAAAAACTTTAACAAAAGAGCATAAACACATCATCGCTAATTCTACTACCCCTATTTTATTTGTTGGTCAAGAATATGAGAATCAATATTGCCTCGTTCACGATGACTTTGACGCTGCTTATGAGCTAGGAGCATACGTATTATCACAAGGACACCGCCATATCGCTTATATAGGAGTAGAAAAAGATGATATTTCTGTTGGTGTAAATCGAAAAAATGGTTTTCAAAAAGCCATTGAAAATTTAGAACCTACTTGCATCGTTTCTTACTACGAAACAACTTTCAAAATAGAAGATGCGATGAAACAAGTACAACATATTTTAGATAACAACCGTCCTACTATTATCGTATGCGCTACAGATAATATCGCTCTTGGAGCCATGAAAGTAATTCATTCTAATCACCTTTCCATACCAAATCATATATCTGTAGTAGGATTCGGTGGATATGATATTTCTGAAATGGTACACCCTAGCTTAACGACAATCGCATTTGACTATGAGTATGCTGGTAAGCTTGCTGCTACTTCCCTTTCGCAGCTTGTTGAAAATAAAACAATCCCTAAAATATTACATTCTCGCTATACATTAAAAATTCAAGAAAGCGTTGACAAAATTTAAAGGCGCTTTATAATAAAATTAAAACCGGTTCCACATTTTAAAAACAGGATTTTTACATCACGTCCCTGTTTTTTATTTTAACCAAAAACGGAACCGGTTCCACAAACTCAAAGTATATAGTAAGGGGGAATTTTTATGGATATGAAACAAATTGCAGCTCAAGTCTTACAGAACATCGGAGGAACAGAAAACATTATTCGCGCTACTCATTGCGCTACTCGCCTTCGTCTTGTACTAAAAGATGAAACAAAAATAAACACGTCAGAAATCGAAAACATTGATGGGGTTAAAGGTGCTTTCGCAACGAATGAGCAATACCAAATTATTTTTGGCACTGGCGTAGTAAACAAAGTGTATGATGAGTTTTCAAAACTAATCGGAATAACTGAACTTGATTCTACGGCATCAAACGATCTTCCTAAGAAAAAAATGAATCCGATTACTCGCCTAGCAAAAACGTTATCCAATATTTTCGTTCCAATTATTCCAGCCATCGTTGCAAGTGGTTTACTTATGGGACTACTCGGAATGTTGAAAGCGTTTAAATTAGTTCCTGGCGATCACCCACTTATCCAATTACTTGATATGTTCTCAAGTGCAGCTTTCGTTATTTTACCTATTTTAATCGGTGTTAGTGCAGCCAAGGAATTTGGAGGAAATATTTTCTTAGGTGCAGTTATTGGTGGTATATTAACTCACCCAAACTTAACGAATCCTTGGACTCTTGCAAACGCAAAACCAACTGTTTTACATTTCCTCGGTATGGATATTGATATGATTGGCTATCAAGGCACTGTTTTACCTATTTTATTATGCGTATACGTTATGAGTACAATTGAAAAAGAACTCCGCAAACGAGTTCCGAACTCTTTAGATTTATTAGTTACACCGTTCTTAACAATTATTATAACTGGCTTTTTATCACTTATTATTATCGGACCAATTGGATATAAAATCGGTGACGGTATTACGTACCTTTTAAATACTATTTATCAGTTTGCAGGACCAGTGGCTGGTCTTATATTCGGTGGTCTATATTCAACAATCGTTCTTACTGGCTTACACCATAGCTTCCACGCTATTGAAGCTGGCTTACTTGCTAATAAAGATATCGGTGTCAATTTCTTACTCCCTATTTGGTCAATGGCTAACGTCGCCCAAGGCGGAGCTACTTTAGCAGTTTATTTCAAAACAAAAAACAAAAAAACGAAAGAAATCGCAATTCCAGCAGCAGCGTCAGCATTTTTAGGAATTACAGAACCAGCTATTTTTGGTGTCAATTTAAAACTTGGTAAACCATTTATTGCAGCTGCTATTGGTGGCGCAATTGGAGGCGCTTACGTTGTTTGGATGCAAGTCGCAGCCAATGCATACGGTTTAACAGGTATTCCAATGCTTACAATTGTTGCACCGCTTGGCATGATGAATGTGATTCATTATGTAATCGGCTTCGCTATTGCAGTTATTACTGCTTTTGTTGCCACTCTCATTTTATATAAAGAAAGTAAATAACAACGAGGTAAAAACCTATGTCGAAATATAAAACAATACTGCAATCCAATAAAGAAGAATTAAATTCTTTATATACAATTGCAAATCAAGATTTATGGAAACCGATTTATCATATTCATCCGCCATATGGATTAATGAATGATCCTAACGGTGTATCATACTACAATGATGAATATCATGTTTTTTATCAGTGGTATCCATTTGGCCCGATTCACGGAATGAAACATTGGGGGCATGTAAAATCAACAGATCTTATTAACTGGGAACGAATGCCTGTAGCCATTATCCCTACCGAAAGCTATGAGTCACACGGCGCATATTCTGGTAGCTCTATTATAAAAGATGGGATTCTTCACTTATTATATACAGGGAATATAAAGAAACCTGATGATTCTCGGGATGCTAAACAATGTATGGTAACGATGGATTCTCAATATACGATGACTAAATATAGTAATAATCCTGTTATTGATATGATTCCTGATGGATATACGAAGCATGTACGTGACCCAAAAGTATGGAAAAATAACGATACGTACTATATGTTGCTTGGTGCACAACGTGAAAATAAAACGGGGACACTATTATTATATAAGTCACTAGACCTATACAATTGGATTTTCCAAGGTGAGATCAAAACAAACTTAAAAGAATTCGGATTTATGTGGGAATGTCCAGATTATTTCCAATTTCCAAAGAAAGATGTGCTGCTCTTTTCACCTCAAGGAATTGAAAGAGACGAGGAAAATTTTCAAAATGTATATAATGTCATATATGCAATCGGAAATTTCGATATTGAAAATTTATATTTCCATATTGATTCGTATTACGAAGTTGATAAAGGTTTCGACTTTTATGCCCCTCAAACTTTAGAAGATCAATCTGGACGCCGCCTTTTATTTGCTTGGGCGGGCTCAAGCGAAATAACATACCCTTCTGATGATTATATGTGGGCTCATTGTTTAACACTTCCACGAGAACTAACGTTAGAAAATAATATATTAAAACAAAAACCAGTTTCAGAACTAAAAAAACTAAGAACAACAAAAAAAGAGATTTCAGGTGACATATCAACTGGATTAAACGTACTGGCGACCCTTGGCCATGAATGCTCATATGAATTAATTGTAACTCTTAAAACAGATGATGCGAATAACTTTGGCCTTTCTCTCTTCCATAATGAAGAAGATTCTTTCCCGATTACATTTAACCGTGAAAAAGGAACTGTTTCCATAGACCGAAGCAACTTCCATCACCAATTTGGCGGAGAATATGGATATGAACGCTGTAAAAAAATTGATATTCAAGATACGATAGACCTAAGAATATTTGTAGATAATAGCATCGTAGAAATCTTCTTATATGATGGTTCCACTGTCTTTACGTCTAGAGTATTTCCGCGAAAAGACATGAAACATCATATCGCAATCTTTTCAGATGCAAAACTAAACTTTACAATTACACAATATAAACTTAAAAGAGGGATTATATGAGAAATGTTTTTTGTATAGGTGAATTATTAATTGATTTCGTTTGCCGAAATTCCAATGTTTCTTTAGTAGACGGTACAGATTTTGAAAAGAAAGCTGGTGGAGCTCCAGCTAACGTTGCCGCTGCTATTACAAAATTAGGTGGACATGCTACATTTATGGGACAAGTAGGAAATGATCCATTTGGTGATTTTCTAGAACAAACTTTACAACGTGCTCATGTTGACACTTCAATGCTCATAAAAGATAAACAAACAACGCTTGCTTTCGTATCTATCGATAAAGATGGTGAACGCGATTTTATTTTTATGCGTGGGGCTGATGGTCAATACACCTTTAATAAAATTAATTTAGCAAAAATAAAAAGTAATGATCTAATACATTTCGGTTCGGCAACGGCCTTATTAGCAAGTCCATTAAAAGAAACGTACTTTCAACTATTACAATATGCAAAAGACAATAATCATTTTATTTCTTTTGATCCAAATTATCGAGATGCACTTGTTACTGATGTAGAACAATTTTCTCAAGATTGCCTATCCTTTATAAAACACGCACATTTCGTAAAAGTAAGCCAAGAAGAAGCAACGATGCTTTCTAAAGAAACTAATCTACAACAATCAGCACTGAAATTATTAAATTACGGGGCTAAAGTTGTAGCTATCACACTTGGAAAAGACGGTACTCTTCTCGCGACAAAAGAAGCTCAAATCATTGTACCTTCTATTTCTATTAAACAAGTAGATACAACTGGTGCTGGTGATGCTTTCGTCGGAGCGATGTTGTATCAAATTTCTAAAAATGAACAAACGCTTCCTCAAAAATTCACAGATTTAGCCGAGTTTGTCTCTTTTGCAAATAAAGTAGGTGCCATAACATGTACAAACTACGGAGCAATCGCTTCACTTCCATCATTGGCAGAGGTAAAAGCATACGATTAATCGTATGCTTTTTACATTCCCCTCCAAAAATCATGCATCATAAAAAAGTACAAAATAACAAGAAGGACCGTCCCGCACAAAGTAATGCGCCGGTATATACTCTTCTCCCCTTCCCTCGCTTTAACAAATGCCCAAATAAATCCGAAGAACAATATTAAATCAACATATGGAACATAAAAAGAAAAGACAAGAAACGCATACAAATACACGATAAATAAACAGGTCGTTACTAAGAGAATTTTAAATGCAAATTCACTTTTCATAATGTAACCGCCTCCCCAATCTGTAATGTATTATATTCAGCAAAATCTAATAGTTGCTGTTTCATTTTCCACATCACAAATAAGCTACCGCCTATGTACGGTAGCTATTATGGAATATTATATTTCCGCTTATATATATTACTTAAAATCGAATAAGGTAATTGCTCATAACGAATTTTTTCTCCCGTTTCCTCTACAATATACAAATTGTTTCCTATATAATAGGTTCCATCTTTTCGTTTGGAATACACTTTGTATTTTTCATTTGGCAATACCGTTTTTACTTTCGTCAATTGTCCATTTGGCTCTTGCCAATATATATTTACACGATCTACTAACGTAAGCATTCCAATTTGTTCTTCTTCTACTTTACGACCATTCCAGCTCACAACACGATAACCAAGCTTATAAGCTTCATATTCGGGACTCGTATGAAAACGAGAAATAATTACTTTTGTCTGTAATTGTACCCGGTCGTATAACCACTGTATATCGCGATCATGCATTCGAATACAACCATTTGATTCCCGACTTCCAATCGTTCCTTCACGATTTGTCCCGTGAATGGCATATTCCTTTTTATCCAGACCTAGCCATCTCGTACCGAGAGGATTATTCGGTGCACCCCCAGGTATTTTTTTACGATGGTATTCTTTATTTTTATATTTAGTTATAATACAAAAATCACCCTCAGGCGTGGGGGTCCTGTCTCTTCCTGTCGTTATCGGAAATGTTCTAGTATAGTTTCCATCTTCAAAAAAAGAAAGCTGATTCGTCGTAAGGTTAACTAATATTAAATGATCTGTATTAGCAAATACGCTAGCTGGTAGGCAGAAAAATAGGATTACGATAAACCAGACTTTTTTCATCTAAATCCTCCCTAGCACTAACATCATGAAAAATACAATTAACTTTACTTTGCTCTTATAAATGAAAACTATCCATTCACAATTACTCCACCATTTACATGTATCATCTGTCCCGTCACATATGCCGAATCACTAGACGCCAAATATACATATGCAGGCGCTAATTCATACGGCTGACCAGGTCTTTGCATAGGAACATTGCTCCCAAACTGTGATACTTTTTTCTCATCAAAACTAGATGGAATAAGCGGTGTCCAAATTGGTCCTGGTGCAACTCCATTTACACGAATTCCTTTTTGTACTAACGACTGAGATAACGATCTTGTAAAAGCGACAATTGCTCCTTTCGTTGCAGAATAATCAATCAACGTTTCATTTCCTTCATATGCAACGATAGATGCTGTGTTTATAATTACATCCCCTTGCTTTAAATGGGAGAGCGCTGCTTTTGCAACATGAAAATAAGAAAAAATATTAATACGGAACGTTTTTTCTAACTGTTCTGCTGTAATATACTCTAGTCCTTGCTGCGGATATTGCTGTGCGACGTTATTCACAAGAACATTTAAACTCCCCAGCTGCCGGGCGGTCTCTTCCACAATATCTTTACAATGTTGTTCAATACTCAAATCCCCCGGCAGTAATACACAATCCACGCCTTCTTTTTCAACAAGTTGTTTCGTCACATTTGCATCTTCATCCTCGTCTAAATAAGCAATCGCAATATTTGCTCCCTCTTTTGCAAAAGCGATGGACACAGCTCGTCCAATCCCACTATCTCCCCCTGTAATTAATACATTCTTTCCTTTTAATTTTTCGCTTCCTTTATAATTTGGATCTTCAAACTTTGGAAGAGGATTCATTAACGATTCAATACCAGGCTGTTTATTTTGATGTTGCGCTGGCATTGTTAAAAAGTTTTTTTGCTGTGGCATAACTTCCTTCAACTCCTTTTCCTTATAATGTGCACAATATCCAAAAGTACTTACACATTAAAAAACGGCAATTCACATGCTTCTTTACGGTTAATATTCGAATTTAAGACATAAAATATGAATTGTTCTAAACTTTTTATGCAAAACTCTTGCAAAATGATTTAAAAACGAATATTATATATAACTGTTGTGAAAATCATTCGTAAAAAGAAAGGATGTTTATATGTTTAACCTTTCAAAACATAAAACTTCTATTAAAACTGAAATTATGGCAGGTATTATTACCTTTTTAACAATGGCATATATCATTGTCGTAAACCCTGTCATCCTTGGGGATGCAGGCGTTCCATTTGAACAAGCATTTACAGCTACAATTATCGCCGCTGTTGTCGGAACATTATTTATGGCAATCTTTACAAACTTACCAATCGCAATTGCACCAGGTATGGGGTTAAATGCTTACTTCTCTTACTCTGTTGTAAAAGCACATGAAGGCATGACTTTCGCAATTGCATTCTCTGCTGTATTCGTAGCAGGTATGATCTTAATTTTGTTATCATTTACATCTTTCCGTACAAAATTAATGGAAGTAATTCCTGAGAACTTAAAACATGCACTGACTGCTGGTATTGGTCTTTTTATCGCTTTTATCGGTTTACGCTTAACAGGAATTGTTACAAAACATGATTCTAACTTAGTTGGACTTGGTGATCTTCATTCTCCTCCTGTTTTACTAGCATTAGCTGGACTCGGAATTACAATTGTCCTTATGTCTCTAAATATAAACGGGGCACTATTTATCGGAATGTTATTAACTGGTATTATCGCTTACTTCACAGGTCAATTAACATTTTCAAATGGCGTTACATCAATGCCTGGATTACCAGAAGGAATTATCGTTTCAAATCCAATTACTGCTGTTTCTGATGTAATTAATTACGGATTATACGGCGTTGTGTTCTCATTCTTCCTCGTTACACTATTTGATACAACAGGAACATTACTTGGCGTTGCACAACAAGGCGGATTTATGAAAGACGGAAAGCTTCCAAAAGCAGGACGAGCTCTTCTATCTGACTCATTCTCAGCAACAATTGGAGCTATGTTCGGAACAACACCATCAACAGCTTACATTGAATCATCTGCTGGTGTTGCAGCTGGTGGTCGTACTGGCCTAACAACAATTACAGTAGCTGTACTCTTTGCAGTAGCAGCATTCTTCGGACCTTTAGTGAGCGCTGTTTCTGGCGTTTCAGCTATTACAGCACCATCATTAATCATCGTTGGTAGTCTTATGATGGGTTCAGTTCGATATATCGATTGGGATACGTTCGATGAAGCATTCCCAGCATTTTTAGTAATCTTAAGCATGCCACTTACATCAAGTATCTCAACAGGTATTGCACTTGGATTTATTTCATACCCACTTATGAAAGTGGCAAAAGGACAATTCCGTACTGTTCACCCACTTGTGTATTTATTCGGAATCTTGTTCGCTTATCAATTGGTATTCTTACCACATTAAAATCCCTCATAAAGAGGGATTTTTTCATAAATAAAAAAGACTGCAGAGACAATCTTCTCCACAGCCTAATTATTATTTTTGCAAAAACGCCTGTAAATCTGCAAATTGTCTCTTCGCATCTTCATAGCCTTGCTCATATAAATTTTGTAGCTTTGCTGTATCTTTTTCCATACGATCTACTTGAAGCAGAACTTCTGGTCTAATAACAAATAAATTACCCGCTTGTTCTTCTCTTTCAATGTAGTGAAGTGTTTCATTATACACTTCATAACGCGTCAACATCGTATTCACAAGGTTTGGATATTTTTTATAAGCTTTCGCTGCAACCCAACCAAATTTTGATTTTTTCTTCGCATAACCATGATTTCTCGTTAAAATAACGACTGATTTTTCAAATCCATCTTCCTGTGCTTTACGAACTGGAATCGGATCTGAAATCCCGCCATCTAACAATTGCTTACCTCGGTAATTTACTGCTGGTGCAATGAAAGGCAATGAACTAGACGCTTGCAATAAATTTAACGCATCATCATTCGTTCCCTCTTTTTCAAAATAAACGGGTTGTCCTGTTTCACAATCTGTTGTTCCTACAAGGAAACGCTCTGGACTATTAAAGTATGTTTCAAAATCAAACGGTACATGCTTTTCTGGAATTTCATGAAAAATGAAATCCATATCAAATAATTGACGCTTTTTCCACAAGTTTTTATACGATAAATATTGCGGATGTGATGCATAATCAATATTTACTGTCTTATTTCTATTTCTTTGTCTGGAAAGATACGACGCTGCGTGACAAGCACCAGCTGATACACCGATTACATATGGAAAATACAAATCTTGTTCCATAAAGTATTCTAGAATCCCGCCCGTATATACACCGCGCATACCTCCGCCTTCTAATACTAAACCCGTATTTTCAAGCATGTTACTCTCTCCTCTTTCTCTATATATTGACTCTTTAATTGTTCACTATGTTAAGTATCTTTTTCTATTATATATGAGTTCTTTCAGAAACTATATTCAAAAGGCTTGAAAATTTTTTTCTTCCACTAGTCTGATACACAATAAAAACATTAAATTTTCATACTGTACAAAAAGTAAAATAGAGACTACCTGAAAGGTGGTCTCTATTTTACGCCCTCTGATCAGCAACAATATGAATATCAATATACTTCGTTTGCCTCATAATTTCATTTACAATAGAACCTTTTCGAATTTCTTCCCATCGTGTTCTTGCCGATTGCCCGAGTAAAACCTGCGTCACTTGTAGTCTTTTCGCGACTTCAATAATAACATCCGCTGGCTTTCTTCCTTTCGCCTCTTCTAACACAAAGCTCGCATCAAATTGATTCGTTAGCGATTTCCACTCTTCAATTGTTTGCTTTTTCCCTGCTGAAATAGAATCTATATTTTCCCTTTCTACGTTTAAGACATACATTTCAGCGTTTAACCGATCTGCCATGCGCCATCCCCGTCTTATTAATTTCTCTGCTGTTGAACTGTATTGTACACAAACGAGAATTTTTTCTTTCACACCGATCGGTTCTATAACAGTTTGGCTAATTTTCTCATCCATATCATCTGCAACTTCGCGAAGCGATAATTCCCGTAGTGCCCCTAAATTGTTAAGCGTAAAGAAATTTTGTAAGCTTTGTTGAATTTTTTCCTCTTTATATATCTTTCCATCTATTAATCTCTTCCTTAATACCTCGGGCGTTGCATCAACAAGCTGAATTTCATTTGCTTTTTGCAAAATAAAATCCGGAATTCGTTCTCGTACTTTTACATTCGTAATTTGAGCTACAATGTCGTGAACGCTTTCTAAATGTTGAATATTAAATGCTGATAATACAGATATACCGGCATCTAACAATTCCTGCACATCCATGTAACGTTTCTTATTTTTCGACCCGGGAATATTACTATGCGCAAGTTCATCCACAACAACAATTTGTGGTGCCCGCTTTATAATTCCTTCTATATCAAGTTCATAAAATACTTTTCCTTTATAATCTATTTCTTTTAAAGGAACTTTTTCTAAATCAGCAATTGCTTCTTCCGTCTCTTTTCTACCGTGTGTTTCAATTAAACCAACTACAATATCAATACCGTCTTTTTTCATCTCTCTTGCATCAAATAGCATTTTATAACTTTTTCCTACTCCTGGAGCCGCTCCTACATATAGCTTTAACTTCCCACGATTTTGTTGACGAATGTATTCTAAATACTCTTCTGGTGTTCGCCTTTGAAACGTCGGTTTATAGTCATCCGCATACAAAACACTCACAACCTTTCTTTCGAAACAACACTACCTCAATCCGTTAGATTGAGGTAGCACTGTTACTATTTCATTAATTTCTGTAATTCTAAATTTAACTTTAAGACGTTCACGCGATCTTCTCCAAACAAGCCAAGTGCAGCACCTTCCGTTTGATCCTTAATCAATTGATCCAGCTTTTCTTTCGGAATATTCGTTAATTTCGAGATGCGATCTACCTGCACAGAAGCCGCTTTTGGACTAATGTCAGGATCAAGCCCTGAACCCGAATTCGTCACTAAATCTATCGGTACTTCTGTAACTGGAATGGTTGGATTTTGTTTCTTCCAGTCTTCAATACTTTTCTCAACTCGTTTTGCTAAATCTGGATCAGACGGTGCATAGTTATTTGAACCGGATGCTTCTGCTTTATATTCTATACTAGAGACACGTCCATGAAAATAACGTGGATCTGTGAAATTTTGACCGATTAATTTTGAACCAACTATTTCATCTTTATCATTATATATAAGACTTCCATCCGCATTATCCTTCATTACCGCTTGCGCAATACCAGTTACAATTAACGGGTATACAAGGCCGCACAAGACTAGAAATGTAAAAGTAATACGAATAATTGGTGAAAGTATACTTTGTTTTTTCGCCATCTTTTTTCCCCTCTTCCTTATATGAACAAGCCGACAATCATATCAATTACTTTAATTCCAATGAACGGAACGATCACTCCGCCAAGTCCGTAAATGAGTAAGTTTCGACTAAGTAGTGCATTAGAACTCATTGGTTTATACGCAATACCTTTCATCGCTAACGGAATGAGTAACGGAATAATAACTGCATTAAATATTAATGCTGATAAGATTGCTGAAAGCGGTGATGTTAATTTCATAATGTTTAATGCTTCCATTTGCGGAATTGCTAATGTAAACATCGCTGGAATGATAGCAAAATATTTCGCAATATCATTCGCAATACTAAACGTCGTTAACGCACCGCGTGTCATTAACAATTGCTTACCAATTCCTACAACCTCAATAATTTTCGTTGGATTCGAATCTAAATCAATCATATTTGCTGCTTCTTTTGCAGCTGTCGTACCACTATTCATCGCTAATCCAACGTCAGCTTGCGCTAATGCCGGGGCATCATTTGTACCATCACCTGTCATCGCTACAAGTTTCCCTTTATCTTGCTCTGCTTTAATAACCGCAATTTTATCTTCTGGTTTACACTCGGCAACGAATTCATCTACCCCTGCTTCTTTTGCAATTGTTGCTGCCGTTAATGGGTTATCCCCTGTACACATAACCGTTTTAATTCCCATTTGGCGCAATTGTTCAAAACGCTCACGCATACCAGGTTTTACTGTATCCTTTAAATAAATTAAACCGTAAATACGATCATCCACTGCAACTACAAGTGGTGTCCCGCCCTCTTTTGAAATTAAATCTGCTTTTTGATTCACATCTTTCGGAATCGTTCCGCCTTGTGATTGAACCCATTCAATCACAGCACCAACAGCACCTTTTCTCACTTTCGTTCCATCCTGTAAATCAACACCGCTCATTCTCGTTTCTGCTTTAAATGGAACAAATTCACCTTGTTCTGCAAGTTCTCTACTATATGATATAGATTTCGTTTGTACATATTCTATAACTGATCGACCTTCTGGTGTTTCATCTAAAACTGAGCTAATCGCAGCCCATTTTCCTACTTGCTCAATCGTTTCATTTCCTACAGGAAGCAGTGTATGTGCCATACGGTTCCCGAAAGTAATCGTACCTGTTTTATCTAAAATAATTGTATTAATATCACCCGCAGCTTCTACTGCTTTCCCTGACATTGCTAGCACATTAAACTTTGTCACACGGTCCATCCCAGCAATACCAATCGCTGATAATAGCCCACCAATTGTCGTTGGAATTAAACAAACTAACAACGCTACAAGTACAGCTGTATCAATTTGAAACCCTAGATAATTTGTAAAAATCGGCAACGTCACAACAACGATTAAGAAAATAAGCGTTAAACTCGTTAATACTGTATTTAAAGCAATCTCATTCGGCGTTTTTTGACGAGCAGCTCCTTCTACTAAAGAAATCATTTTATCGATAAATGATTCACCAGGGTTACTCGTAATGACAATTGTAATCTCATCACTTACGACCATCGTACCGCCAGTTACTGAACAAAAATCTCCACCTGCTTCTTTTATAACAGGAGCTGATTCTCCTGTTATTGCAGATTCATCCACAGACGCTAATCCTTTAATTACTTCGCCATCGTTCGGAATCATTTCTCCTTGTTTTACAATAACAACGTCACCTTTTCTCAGATCAGTTGCTGAAACTTGAACAATATCTCCATTTTCTTTTACAACATTTGCAAATACATCTTTTTTCGATTGTTTTAAAGAATCTGCTTGCGCTTTACCACGACCTTCAGCTAACGCTTCTGCAAAGTTAGCAAATAAAACTGTAAATAATAGAATGAGAGAAACTGTTATATTAAACCACCCTGGTACACTACTAGAGCTACTTGGAAGAAAGGATAAAAGTAACGTTATTATAAATCCAATTTCCACAACGAACATAATAGGATTTTTTATCATTACTTTCGGATTCAATTTTGCAAAGGATTGTTTCATCGCATGTGTCACGATATCACGATCCATCGTTTTCGCTTGTCTAACCTCATCTTCTACAACATGTATTTGTGACTCATTCACTTGTTTTTCTTTTACTACTACCGGTCTCATCATTTACCCTCCATTACTTCAATGTAAGAAATTCTGCAATCGGGCCGAGTACTAACATCGGGAAGAATGTTAATGCACCGACAATTACAATCGTTCCGATGAAGATGCCACCAAATAAACTATTATCCGTACGGAACGTTCCGACTGTTTCTGGTACTACCGTCTTCTCTTTCAGTGAAGCTGCAACAGCCAACATCGTAATTAAGCTGAAATAGCGCCCTAAAAACATAACTAAACCAGTTGTAATATTCCAAAACAGTGTATTATCTGCTAAGCCTTCAAATCCAGATCCGTTATTCGCAGCTGACGATGTATACTCATATACAACTTGCGTTAAACCGTGGAAACCTGAATGAGAAATTGCATCCGTTCCTAAACTTGTTGAAAGAGCTAATGCTGAAAATCCTAAAATAAGCAATGGATGAAATAAAATCGTTACCGCAATTAATTTCATTTCCTTCCCTTCAATTTTCTTACCTAAAAACTCTGGTGTCCGTCCAACCATTAACCCAGATATAAAGACTGCAATAATCGCATACATAATAATATTCACAAAACCTGCTCCAACGCCGCCATATACTGTATTTAACATCATATTTACGAGTGGAACTAACCCACCAATCGGTGTTAACGTATCATGCATCGTATTAACAGCCCCTGTTTCAGCAGCTGTCGTTACTGTTGCGTATAGTGAAGAAAATACTGTTCCAAATCGTACTTCTTTTCCTTCTGTACTTCCTTGTACATGTTCGATACCCATTCCATTTAACGCTGGATTCCCATTTAATTCAGCTGTAGTAATCGTTATAAACCCTAGTAAAAACACCATAAATAGTGAAACGAAAAGGATACGTCCTTGTTTTTTATTTCCTACCATTCGTCCGTACGTAAATGGTAGTGCTGTTGGCAATAACATCATAAGCATCATTTGCAAAATATTACTCATTTGTCCTGGATTTTCAAAAGGATGCGTAGAGTTTGCCCCAAAAAATCCACCGCCGTTATTTCCAAGTTCCTTAATGGAAACCAATGATGCAACTGGACCACGTAAAATACTTTGCTTCGCACCATCAATTGTTTGTGCTGTAACTGCCCCGTCTAACGTTTGTGGTACACCAAGTGCGACAAAGACTAACGCCGCAATAAATGCGATAGGAAGAAAAACTCTCGTTAAAGCTCTCGTAAAATCAACGAAAAAGTTACCAAGTTCTTTTCCAGCGAGTCCTCTTATAAACGCCATAACGAGTGCTAACGTCGTTGCTGGTGCCGCAAACATTAAAAATGTAATCCCGACTAATTGTGATAAATAAGATAAACCATTTTCACCGCTATAATGCTGTAAGTTTGTATCAGCCATAAAACTAATCGCTGTATTAAAAGCGAGCGTAGGCTCCATTCCTTCAATATGTGCTGGGTTTAGCGGCAGCACACCTTGTAATCTGAAAATGAAATATACGACAACAATCATGCATCCATTGAGTAAAACTAATGATAATGCGTACTGTTTCCACGTTTGATTGTATGCTTTTACACCCGTAATTTTAAAAATAAGTTTTTCAAAAGGCCCGAATACTTTATCTAGCATTTTGCTACCTTGAAAAGCTTTCTCTAAATAAATCCCCGTTGGCTTTGCTACTAAAATAAACAAGAGCATTGTAATAACAACTGCAACCCAAATCATAATGAATGATTCCCCCTAATTAAAACTTTTCTGGATTTAATAATGCGTACACTAAGTACACCGTAATCGCTGCAACAATAACCGATAAGGCAATCATCATGATTGCTTCCCTTCTTTCACAACTTTATCTGACCAACTTGCCAGGCTTGCCATCGATGCAACTAATACAACAAATATCCCGATCATTACAACATCTAACATAGCTATCCCTCACTTTTTTGTTAAAATTTTACATTTACTCATCAAAAAAAGAACACTAAGCTCTACTTAGTGTTCGAAGTGAACAACACAAAGTAAACCTCCTCTCTAAACGCTTACGAGGTTAGCTGTCGGATTCGGGCCTAAAGAGTAGCCCTACTTTCAAAACTGAAAGATTCACCCCAAGTGACGATGCACAAAATTGGTTCCCCCGCTCCATTTCTGGAACTCAGCGATTTTAGGTTTTTTTGGAAATTTTATGAATGATTTATGAGAGTAAATATACTCCTCTATATTTAACTTGTAAAGAGGTGAATTACTTAAAATAAGAAAATATTCTGCCGTTTAAACGCTTACATTGAGTATTATTAATGTTCTTTCATCTATTTTCTTGTCTTTTCTTTCTTTTTCATAGAAATGATCTTTTAAATATGAAATAAAAAGAGCGAATGACATGAGGTGCATAGCTTGTTGCACTCAGCATTCGCTCTCTTTTCATTCAACTTTTATTCTTCACGCAAAAATGCACGTAAATTTCTCCCTCGAATATAAACTTGTGACAGTTCTGCATGTAGCTGCTCATATTCGATAATATCTGTTTTTAAATATAAAGCATCTTTCGATGGCAATATTATATATGGCCTTGGAAAAATAGGATCGAGCACTACCAATTCTTGAACTCGTTCTACCGATACCCCCCAACGATTCGCTATATCTCCTAGTAACAATACCTTCATCTTCGTTTCCCCCGTCCTATTCAAAAAATAAAAAAGAAATATTATCACAATTTGTAAACACGACAAATTTAGCTCCAATTGTTTCATAGAGCCTGGCCGGATATCGTTTATTCCTTGTAACAACAGTAATAGGCGCTTGAAAAGAAAAACGAATGCGTTCTGTGAAGAAACTAACTATCGGAAGCTCATCTCCTAGTAAAATCACCTTCTTAATACGCTCGCAAATACTAGTAAAATCCTGCTCCTTATTACAGCTATAAGCTGATTTAAATCCATAACCCTTAACTTCAGCTGCTATCTCTTCATTTGCTGTAAAAATAATTAACTCATGCTGAACTGCTACTAGCTCTCTTAAACTCTTTACCTTATTTTCTTCTCCAACACAAATAAGCGTTAATTCCATATACCTCATCCTCCTTAGCATAAAAGAACTCAAACATAGATTGATATTCTCCTATACTAATCAGATCGATGAAGTGATGTATCCATCAGGGCACCATCCTCTCTCAAAACGCTTACGAAGTTAGCTGTCGGATTCGGACTTTGAGAGTAGCCCTACTTTCAAAATTGAAAGATTCACCCCTAGTGACGACGCACAAATTGGTTCCTCCGCTCCATACAATTGGACTCAGCGTATTACAAAAAATGTATTCTGGCTGATATATTACTCCTGTATTTGGAAAAAGTAAACATAAAAAAAGCCAGTTAACAAACTGGCTTCTCATGTCTTTATACACGTGTATTATTCATCTTATATGCAAAATGATTCGTTGGTCCATGACCACTTCCAATATTCAACGGCTCTTCAATCGCTATACTAATAAATTGTTTTGCCTCTTGAACTGCTTCTTCGATTGAATACCCTTTAGCAAGTCCTGCTGTAACTGCAGAGGCGAATGTACATCCGCTTCCGTGCGTTTGCTTCGAAGGAATTCGTTCACTTCTAAATTCAATAAACTCTTCTCCATCAAAGAGTAAATCAATTACTTCATTACCTTGATATTCTGCATGCCCGCCCTTCATAAGAACATATTTAGCCCCTAATTCATGCAATACTTTCGCAGCTCCTTTACTATCTTCTATATTTTGAATCCCCATCCCAGTTAGCACTTCTGCCTCCGGAACATTCGGTGTTACAACAGTAGCTAGTGGCAATAAATATTCTTTTAATGCTTGTACTGCTTCTTGTTGTAATAATGACGCACCACCTTTAGCAATCATAACAGGATCTAGTACAATATTATTCCAGCCAAATTTCTTAATATGTTCTGCAACAATTTGAATAATTTCACTGCTAAATAGCATCCCTAGTTTCACAGCATCTGGTGTTAAATCCGTACCAATTGAATTCAGCTGTTCCGTAATTCCTTCTAAAGAAACAGGATATACCCCTTGAACGCCAAGCGTATTTTGAGCAGTAATTGCTGTAATAGCTGTCATTCCATACACACCAAGCTCTTGGAACGTTTTTAAATCTGCTTGAATTCCAGCACCGCCCCCGCTGTCTGATCCAGCAATTGTTAAAGCTTTATTTACTTTCATCTCTCTCATCCTCTTCTATCCAAAATAGCGATGATAAATTGTTTTCGCTTCACTTATATCTTTCGTTCCATGTACAAGTACACGCCCATCTTTGAAGGCAACTAATCTCTTTTCTTCAACAGAAAATGATAATAAATATGGGTTTACATTCAAATCATTCACGCGACCATTCAGCAGTTTTTTATATTGTTCAAAATCGATTTCCTCTTTATACGGTGGTCTAATTTGAACTGTATTTCTTCCGCATAAAACTGCTGTTTTCGATGTATTTTCTTTATTTAAATATGGATATAACGCATTCTCACCGCACGATGGACAATTATGCTTACGAAGTTTTTGCACATTCATACATGAATATTCATTCTTCCATACATCAAATGACACAAGTCCATCTCGAAGTGATTCGTAATCTTCCACTAACAGTTTCAGGGCTTCCGTTACTTGATGAGAAACGACAAGAGATACAGCAGGCGATATAATCCCCGCTGTATCACACGTCGCTCCGCCAAGCGGAATCGATTGTAACAAACAAGATAAACATGGCGTTTTACTAGGAAGAATTGTGTAAGAAAGGCCGTAACTACCTACACACGCTCCGTAAATCCACGGAATAGAATATTTTTGCGATATATCATTAACGATGAAACGTGTCTCGAAATTATCAGTCGCATCAATCATTACATCAACGTTTGTAACGAGTTCTTCTAATTCTTCAGCCGTTACATCTTGAACGAGAGCTTCTATTCTTACTTCACTATTAATCTCTTCTAGACGTTTCTTTGCCGCTACAGCTTTCGGAAGATTATTCTCTACATCGCTTTCTGCATACAATTGTTGTCTTTGTAAATTACTCCATTCTACATAATCACGGTCAACAATTGTTACCTTGCCAACACCTGCTCTTACAAACATTTCTGCATTTGCACTACCTAATGCACCCGCACCGATAATAAGTACATGCTTTTCACTTATCTTTTGTTGTCCTTCTTCCCCGATTGGAGAAAATAGTTCTTGGCGAGAATATCGATTATTCAACTACGCTCATTCCTTCTAAAGGACTACTTGCCGTTGCACAGCGCTTGCGTGCAATACGACCTGCTTCAAACCCTAAACGGCCTGCCTCAATACCTAATCTCATCGCGGATGCCATCTTAATAGAATCTTTTGCTCCTGATACAGCCGTATTTAATAACACGCCATCTGCTCCTAATTCCATTGCAAATGCCGCATCAGCTGGACTACCAATACCAGCGTCAACGATAACTGGTACTGTCGCTTGTTCAATAATGAAGCTTAAATTTAATGGATTTACAATGCCAAGTCCTGATCCGATTGGTGATGCTCCTGGCATAATCGCGTGCACACCAAGTTCTTGTAATTTACGTGCTAATACAACATCATCAGATGTATACGGAAGTACAATAAATCCTTCTTCCAGTAACATTTCAGATGCTTTCAATGTTTCTACTGGATCAGGTAATAACGTTTTATCATCACCAATAACTTCTACTTTTATCATGTCACAAAGCCCAGAAGCTTTTGCTAATTTTGCAATACGAACAGCTTCTTCAGCATTTTTTGCTCCTGCTGTATTCGGTAATAACGTATATTTTTTTACATCTAGTTTCTCTAATAAATTAGGCTGCTTTGCATCAAATATATCCATACGACGTACTGCAAATGTTAAAATTTCAGCTTCAGAAACATCAATTGCCTTTTGCTGCACATCAAAATCAGAGAATTTCCCTGTTCCTAATAAAAGTCTAGAATGAAATGAAAATGGTCCAATGTTTAACATAATCAACCGCCTCCTACGAAAGTTACAATCTCAATTTGGTCTCCATCAAAAACAGATGTATCGTTATGATCATCTTTTTGTAAAATATCTTTATTACGTTCTACTACAACAATTCTGTTATCTAACTCTAAATGTGTAAGTAACCCAGCTACTGTTTTTACACTCTCTGGTACTTCAACTTGGTTACCATTAATTTTTAAATTCAAACTTCCATCCCCTTTCTAAACCGTTTTAGAAAGCAATGAATCTAGCAAGTGATTCTCCTGCTTTCCTTCTATTAAATCAGCCATATACTGACCTGAAACAGGACTTAATAAAATGCCGTTTCGATAATGGCCCGTACAAGCATATAAACCTTTTATTTCTTCATGCTCTCCCATATAAGGAGCTTCATGATTTGATTGTGGCCTTAATCCTGCCCATGTGCTTTCCCATTCTGCTTCTTTTAAAGCAGGTAATATTGTATAAGCACGCTCTAATATGGAAGTAATACTTTCTGGTTGTACAGTTTTATTGAACGTATGAGGCTTCATCGTTGCTCCAATTACGTAACGCCCACCGCGCTTTGGGGCGATATAAAATCTTTCTTGGAAAATAGGAGCTTTCAATAACGGCTTCCTACTTCTTACTGCAACAACCTCTCCCTTAACAGGATATGTACCCCAATCACTATGGAAGTAATGTAGTAATTTCGTACTCCATGACCCTCCAGCAATAACGATTTTTTCGCATGTGATGATGCCTTCGCTCGTAACAATCCCAGTCACTGTATCATTTTCAATTCGAATATCAAATACTTCTGTTTGTTCATATATGTCAGCTCCAGAAAATGCTGCTGAGTGTGCGAATGCTTTCGTAAGCTCTGGCGCAATAACGTGACCGTCTTTTGGGTAATATACAGCCCCTATAATTGACTCGGAAAGAAACGGTTCTTTTTCCCGCAAACGATCCCCCGTTAGAAAATAGGAATCTTCACCTGTTTTCTGTTGCCAATCCATAATATGAAGAATTCTTTCTTTCTCCTCTTCAGTTTGGGCAATGCGATAAATACCTTTTTCTTCATACCCAATATCGATGCCTGTCTTTTCACGTAAAACTGCTGCAAGTTGTGGAAATATAGCACGGCTTTCTCTAGCAAGCTCAAACAACGGATCATATTCATCCCATTCTGCCTGAACACCGAGCAAACCAGCAGCTGCTTTCGAAGCTTCAGATGCGATTCTTTGTTTCTCTATAATCGCTACTTTATGCCCTCTTTCTGCTAGAAAGTGTGCAACTGAACTACCAATTACACCTCCGCCAATAATCGCTACATCATACTTCTTACACATGTTTTTCCGCCCACTTTCTTATTGATTCCTTATAAGATTTCGCTCTGCTATACGGATTACTACTGCTTATAATCCCGGACATAACAGCAATGCCACTTACACCATTTGCAAGAACATCACCTGTATTTTCAGGAGTGATTCCACCAATTGCAGTTATTGGTATGGATAAACATCTTGCCATATGAGCAATTTCTTCTAATCCTCTTGCTGGCACATCCTTTTTACAAGCCGTTGGAAATACATGACCGTAAACGAGTGAATCCGCTCCATTTTTAAATGCCACTATCGCTTCATCTAAAGAATGTACTGAATAGCCAACATGCAAATAAGAAAACTTTTCTTTCACCGACCTTACATCTGCGCTTCGATATCCTAGCTGCACACGCGGAATATTTAATAGAATAGCAATATCAATTCGATCATTTATCACTATCTTCGATGCCGGAAAGCCTTTCCCCAAAAGACTTTCCACACCTTCATACAATTCCTTCGTACTTTTCTCACGCTCACGAATATGCAAATAATCAATCTCACTCTCAATTTGCATCGCTACATTCACTAACTCTTCGAATGGCATGTGACCATTTGAGATTACATGGAGCTCATTTTTCATATTCATTCGCCTACTTTAAAATGTTTTCGAATAATTCATCGGCTGGAACGATTTCTTTCGTCATTCCTTTTTCTTTCAGCCATTTATTTTGTTTCTCCCATGACTCTTTTGAATCTGATAAGAATGGCTCATCTTTCGTTTCCATCTTCTCTAATAAAATTTTCATACTTTCTTTTTCAACTTCTGGTACTAGTGGGAAGTTTTCTTTTTCTTGATGATTTAATAAAATATTTAATGCTTCATCCGGATTTTTCTTCATGAAATCATATCCTTTTTTCGCACCACGTAAAAAGGCCTGTAATGCTTCTTTATCCTTTTTCAAAGTTTTATCACCTGTTACAAACACAAGCTCATGATAATTCGGCACACCGTAATCAGCTGGATTAAAGTACGCTGGTTCATGGCCCTCATGACGCATGACAGGTACTTCATGGTTAATGTATGCTCCTGTTACAGCATCCACTTTTTTCGTAATTAACGCTGGTACTAAATCGAATCCAACATCGACTACTTTTACTGTATCTGGATTACCACCATCTTCTTTTACCATCGTTTTTAAATATGCTTCACTTAAAGGTGTTCCAGAATATCCAACTGTTTTTCCTTCTAAGTCTTTAGGTGACTTAATACCTGCTGATTTCAGCGATACAACATGATTTAACGGCGAACGTACGACAGCTCCAATTGATTTCACTGGAATTTGTTCATTTGCTTTTGCCATGACAACATCTGGTTGATAATACAAACCAACTGTCACTTTCCCTGCTGCTGCTAGCGTTAATGGATCAGTCGGATTAGAAGGGAATTTAATATTCACCTTGACTCCTTCTTCTTTAAAGTATCCTTTTTCAATTGCCGTATAAATAAAGCTATGTACCGCATTGGGGTACCAATCAAGCATTACTGTTATTTCTTTTTCTGATTTATTCTTATCCGATGCCGAGTTACTCGAACATCCTGCAATCATTGCAACTAATAATGTAAACACAAAGATGCGTTTTAATAATTTCATGAATGTTTCCTCCAACTAATAAATTTCTTTTCTAATATCGAAACAAGTATGACGAAGAAAATAGCTAATAATGATAACAATACAATTGGTGCAAATACACCAGCTCCGTCTAACTGCGTCATCATTCTTTTACTGAAATATCCAAGCCCAGCTTGTGCACCGAGCCATTCTCCAATTGCTGCCCCGATAACACTAAGCGGAACTGCAATTTTTAACGCTGAGAAAAAGTAAGGAAGAGCAGATGGCAATTTTAGCTTTAGAAAAATATCTTTTTTCGTTGCACCATACGTAACTAAGAGCTCCTCCCATTCTTTATTCGTACTACGCAGTCCATCATACGTATTTACCGCAATTGGGAAAAATGTAATTAAAACTGTGACAACAACCTTGCTCCAAATGGTATATCCAAACCATAAAACAAATAGCGGCGCAAGTGCTGTAATCGGGATTGTTTGTGAAGCTACTAATAATGGATAAAATGCTCTTTCCATCCACGTACTCGCATTCATTAACATTGCTAGCCCTACGCCCAGTACGATAGAAATAACAACGCCTATTAAAACGACGTACAACGTTGCAGGTAAATGAACCGTAAATAATATATCTTTCAGCGCCCATATCTTCATTACAATTGCAGAAGGTGATGGCAAAATGTACATCTCATCTACAATTCTTGCTCCTACTTCCCATAGAGCAAGTAAAATTCCACTTACTGTTAGGGCAGGTAATAGCTCCTTCAAACGATTCATCATACAAGTACCTGCCTTTGTAACATACTAAGGAGCTCTTCTTTAAGCGCTAACACTTCAGGCTTATATAAATCTTTTCTTGTTCGGTTACGATCAAGCGGCACAATTCGCTCAGTTAAAGTTGCTATCGGTTGATTTTCTACAACCAAAATTCGATTAGAAAGAAACAATGCTTCCTCAACATCATGAGTGATAAATAAAATTGTTTTTTCCCACTCTTTCCATTGTTCAAACAACCATTCTTGCAAAGATGCCTTCGTTAAAGCGTCCAATGCACTAAACGGTTCATCTAACAATAATATCTCCCCGCCTGTTAATAAAGTTCGGATAAAAGATACGCGTTGTCTCATACCACCAGATAAATCTTTCGGATATTTTTTCTCGTACCCTTGTAAACCAAATTTATGTAACAGTTCTTTCGCTTTTACTTGTGCTTCTTTCTTCTGCACACCTTGGCACTCTAGCGGTAAAGCCGCATTCTCAATAATCGTCCTCCACGGCAAGAGCATATCTTTTTGGGGCATATACCCTACAGAATGACTCTTTGTTTCTGTCAGCTCTATCTGTCCAGTACTTGCCTCTTCTAAGCCTGTAATAAGGCGAAATAAAGTACTTTTCCCGCATCCACTCGGTCCGATAATACTTACAAACTCTTTATCTTGTATAGAAGCATTTAATTCATCGATGATTGGTTTCTCATCATAATGAAAGGAAACATTATGAAACCGTAGTATGCTCTTGCTCCTCAAAACCCCACATCTCCTTACGATAAGCCATATCCCAGAATAAATATTCAAATCGGCTGGAATATAAGAAAATCTCCTCTAATCGGTCTAGTTCTTTCTCTGACTTTCCAACTGCCATTTCATTTAATAAATCTATTAACCAAATACAAAGGTTACCGTATTCTTCAGAACTATATCCTTGAATCCACTCTCCAAAGAACTCATGATCTCTTGCTCCCGGAATATCATTTAAACGCTTTCCAATCTCCCAATAGCTCCACATACATGGAAGTAAAGCTGATATTAATTCTGCAAGCGTGCCATTTTGAGATACAGACATCATGTAATTTGTATAGGCTAAATTTTTAGCAGATGGTTTCGCAGATTCCATCTCTTGTGCAGAAATGCCAAGTCTTTTTGCATACTGTTTATGAATCGTCATTTCACCATTTAAAATCCCATCAATTTGCTCTGCAAACTTTGCCATAACTTGTGGATTCGTTGCCTTTACAACCCCAATTGCATATAGCTTTGCATAATCTAACAAATATAAATAATCTTGAATAATATAGTACTGGAATTTGTCTTTTTCCAACGTACCATCTCCCATACCTACTACAAACGGATGATTATGACTTTTCTCCCAAACAGGCTGCACCGTATCAAATAATCTTTCACAAAATTTCATTAATAATTCCCCTTCCTATATATCTATTTATCTCAATAAAAAAACCACTTCTGTATATAAGAAGTGGTTACAGCAAATAAAATTATAATTTATTCGTTGTTCCACTTCCCTTCGCTAGTATTATCTAGATCAGGTGTTGTAAGGGTTAAGGATTATTCCTCTCTCAGCACGAAAAGCACCCCTAGTGGTGTTAATATGAAATTTTCAAATAAAAAAGCCCCGTTTCTATACGCAAAGAAACGGGGACTCATTGTTAATGTCCGAATTGCTTCCCTACGCTAGCATAATCTAGATCAGGTAATAAAAAGGATCAAAGGCTTACGGCCCTACTCTCAGCTGGCAACACCAGCCCTCCTAGCAAACTATAAAATTATCACTGTCAGTATAACACCGCCATAAGACATCATCAACTGTTTTAATTTTCTTAATTGCGAATTAAATCTTAACGTGTTAAACAAATATAAATGCACCCCCACAAATGATATATACAATATTTATATACGAATCTCTCTTCTAACATTATTTTTATTGATTTCATATTACATTTATGTGAATACGACCAATATATTATATCTTTATACTATAATAAAATTACAACTATACAACTAGAGGAGGTCTTTATTACATGAATATGAAAGCTACAGCTTTAACAGCAACTACTATCGCAATTGCTTCTTTACTTCCTTCTATGGGAGAATCCGATATACAAACAGCGGCTGCTAAGCAACCATCTACAGTAAAAACTGGATATGTAAAAATTGACAACGTTGCACTACATCAAAATAACCATGCAGACAGTGCAATAATTGATAACATTCGATTTAATAGCCCTGTTACTATTCTTGAGACAACTCAAGATTGGTATAAAGTATCTGTTAACAACAAAACAGGCTATATGAAAAAAGATGCAATTCTATTCAAAAAAAATGTTCAACCAAAGTATCAATATATCGTAAATGCAAACGCATTAAACGTTCGTTCTGAACCTAATACAGAGTCTTCTATTCTAGATATATTACCAAATGGTCAATTCATTACCATTCAAGGTGAACAAGGGGATTGGTACAAAATATTACATAACGGTCAAATTGGATACGCACAAAAAACATTTGTATCTAATGGATCCACACCTCTAGTAAAAGGTGTAACTGTACAAGGTTCTCCTTCTTATACTGTTGCAACACCAAAATTAAATGTACGTAGCAATGCTAGTACAAGTAGCACTCTACTTGGCTCATTACAAAATGGTACACAAGTACAAGTAGTAGAAACGGTAGGTACTTGGTATAAAATTCGTTTTGGCACAGGATACGGATATGTAGCAAAACACTATGTAGTGCAAAATCAAGCACAAGCTAAAACAGCTCAACCTGCATCAATTCCAGCAGTTTTCAAATTCCCTACTCAAGGGAAAATCAGCTCCACTTTTGATATGCGCTGGGAGCAAATGCATTATGGTATAGATATAGCAGCACAAGGAAATGTCTCTATTCAAGCTGCTGCTGCAGGTAAAGTTGTGAAATCTTATTATTCGGCTAGCTACGGCAATGTCGTGTTCATCGCCCATCAAATAAATGGGAAATTATATACAACAGTTTATGCTCATATGAAGGATCGCACTGTACAAGCTGGTGATCAAGTACAAACTGGACAATTAGTAGGTCATATGGGAAACACAGGTCATTCATACGGGCAACATCTCCATTTCGAATTACATAATGGAGAATGGAATTTTGAAAAAACAAATGCAGTAAACCCACTGCCATATTTAGTTAGGTAAATTATATGCCGCGCAATATACCTCTATTTATTGAATACCTGGCCTTTTTAGGTTTAATCTGTTGTTTAATCATTTATAATACGAACATTGTATTTTTATCTATTATTATTGCTTTTGTTGCTTTAGAAATCATTATGGAAGCATTACAAATGCGGCTAAAACAAAGAATTGCCCATATTTATAATGCAATTTTTCTTTTGAGTGCTCTTATAACAAATATAATTAGTAATGGTTTTTATTTATCTACCGTACTTCCTGTATTCCTTATAGGTGTTTTATTATTCATAGCTAGATACATTCATGTTCCTAATAACCAAAAACATGAACAAGAAGCTTAGAAAGAGGAGACACTGTGTACCAATCTTTCAAAGATAATCCAATGAAATATATATTGAATTTATATGAAAAAATGAATACTTTTTTTGGTATACAAGGAAGTTATACTGCACAATTTCTCCTTTATGGAATGTTATTTCTTATCTTAGTTACTTTCTCCTTGTTTT
The DNA here is from genome assembly GCF_022664195.1 of Bacillus cereus group sp. BfR-BA-01316. NCBI lineage: Bacteria > Bacillati > Bacillota > Bacilli > Caryophanales > Bacillaceae > Bacillus > Bacillus cereus group sp. BfR-BA-01316. The sequence continues at coordinate 3,262 of NZ_JAKUGX010000035.1, read as the reverse complement.
ACTAACAAAAAAGGATCTCACATAAACTTGAGATCCTTTTTAATTTATATTAATTTTTAATATGTAAAATACGGTTTATCCACAAGCATATTTTTCATAAATAAAACTAAGATTATATTTTTTCTCTAGGCTCATTCTTTGTTCATCGTCGCACCAATAGAAAAGAATATCATGAATCGTTGCATAACGCTTATTTTTAAGAAATAGTTTAAAGAATGATGGTAAACAATCATGTAATTGTATAAATATATAATTGCGTAGTATTTCTTCTTTGTATTCAATTCCCTTACAAATATACAGTAATTCTTCACAATAATATGCATGCTGTGGAACTTGGATCATTTCGAAAAATGGTACATATGATAGTAACTTTCCAATAAAATGACCATACCGATCCATTACCCCTATCGTCATATGCTCCATCATTTCTTTCATCACATATAAATAATCATCTACATGAGTTGTCTTTAAAGGGTCTAATCGATCGGAAATTTGTGAAAGTACAGCTCTTTGACAAGCTAAAACTGCTTGACTAGGTCCATAATATGATAGGAAGTCTGTACACTTACGATACTTTCGTAATAAGTCATGTGTATATAAATCATACACAAAAGTATTACAATACATTGCCAGACTCATCATATCACTATTTAATTGCTCTTTTGATAGTGTTTTCGCTCGCTTACATATATAAAAGAATGTAAATTCCAATACTTCTTTATGAGATAATAGATGTTTGCAATCTGTTATACATTTCTCATTAAATTTAACTCGATTCCAAATTTCTACATCCTCAGCTGTTAATTCACCAATACGATATTTAATAATTAAATAGTTTAAAGCAACTGCTTTCGTCAAAAGATCCCATGTTTCATACTCCAATGAAGTTTGGACAAATTCATCTAGCCCTTGGGTTATCATAAAAGCATTTGCCTCTTCATACCAACCAATCTCTTGACATAAACGAAGAATACGTACTAGAGTTGGAATTCCATCTTTATGAAACTGCGGTAAATTCTTTACTTTATTCATGCCATATACGATAAATGCCGCTAAATTTTCTTCTTTATAAAATTCTTTTTCTTTCCATACTAATATAGTTCGCTCTTTCCCTTCACCTTTTGGATGACAAGGTACAAGCAAAGAAAATAACTCAGCGAAATTATTTGGTTCTATATATGTATCTGTAACCAAATTCCAATTTGGATCGCCCTGTACAGCCCTCATATAATTCCCCTTCCCTTTTTATCCCGCATTAACGGGCAGTAAGACTCCCACCTCAAAATTCAGTGAATGCGAGGAAGTTAGGTGGGAGATAAAACTGCCCGTAAAAGCCCGATTGGTTCAACTAATAATCATTGGGGGATGGACAAAACCCCCAATAATTAAAGTTTCACTTTATCTACGTAGGAAATATTAATTCATTATTACAACACTAAAAATAAATATTGTTATATTCAAAACCTGTCATAATACTTATATCTCTCAGTATATCATTTTTTCTCTTATTAAAAATTAGGAATGACAAATTTGAAAAAACTGTCAAAAATATTGACTCTATACTTATTATATAATGTCTCAGATACATCACGCTAACATATTAGTTTAATCCGTATATACTAGAATAATGTATCTGATCTTTATACATAATTTATTCCGTATGCTCTGAGATTTCACTTAAAGCAAACCCTGCTTGATCATCTGCTGATTTTCTTATAGCTAAATCACCTAGTGCTAGCATCCCAACAAGTTGACCGCTCTCAACTACCGGTAACCGTCTAATTTGATATTGTGCCATTAATTCTGTAGCTTTTTCAATAGAATCATTTGGAGAAACTGAAACAATGTTTGTTGTCATTACATTTGTAATTTGATTAGATCCAGGATGTTTTTCAGCAATCCCACGAACAACTAAGTCTCGATCAGTAACAAGCCCCACAACTTGTTTATTTTCAATAACAGGAATCAATCCAACCGATTCTTCCTTCATTTTTAAAGCTGCCTCATATACATTGTCTAATGGTGTACAATGTACGATATGAGTACTCATAAGTTCTCTAACTTGTGTCATTTTTCATCTCCTCCTTTTAATACATACCATAGCTTTTCCTAAATCCCTTTATTTATTTCAGGAAAATAAGGTGATAAAAAGAGGCTTATACATAATAAAAAAGAGTCAGCAATATGCTGACTCTTTTTTTTATGACCCGTACGGGATTCGAACCCGTGTTACCGCCGTGAAAGGGCGGTGTCTTAACCACTTGACCAACGGGCCATGGCTCCGCAGGTAGGACTCGAACCTACGACCGATCGGTTAACAGCCGATAGCTCTACCACTGAGCTACTGCGGAATATATATGGTGGGCCTAAATGGACTCGAACCATCGACCTCACGCTTATCAGGCGTGCGCTCTAACCAGCTGAGCTATAGGCCCATATACTTTACAGGGGCAGTAGGACTCGAACCCACACTGGAGGTTTTGGAGACCTCAGTTCTACCTTTAAACTATGCCCCTAAATGATGCCGGCTAGAGGACTTGAACCCCCAACCTACTGATTACAAGTCAGTTGCTCTACCAATTGAGCTAAGCCGGCATAAAATAAAAAAAAAATAAAAAAATGATGGCTCGGGACGGAATCGAACCGCCGACACGAGGATTTTCAGTCCTCTGCTCTACCGACTGAGCTACCGAGCCAACATAAAATGGCGGTCCCGACCGGGGTCGAACCGGCGATCTCCTGCGTGACAGGCAGGCATGTTAACCACTACACCACGGGACCATTGGTTGCGGGGACAGGATTTGAACCTGCGACCTTCGGATTATGAGCCCGACGAGCTACCGTACTGCTCCACCCCGCGACGATATTATGTTTTAAAAATAAATGGAGGAGGTAGAGGGATTCGAACCCCCGCGCGACTCTCGCCGCCTGTCGGTTTTCAAGACCGATCCCTTCAGCCGAACTTGGGTATACCTCCGACATATAAAAAACAAAGTGGAGCCTAGCGGGATCGAACCGCTGACCTCCTGCGTGCAAGGCAGGCGCTCTCCCAGCTGAGCTAAGGCCCCATGTTTTTGGGAAAATCGGGAAGACAGGATTTGAACCTGCGACCCCCTGGTCCCAAACCAGGTGCTCTACCAAGCTGAGCCACTTCCCGTTAATAAAAGCGCGCCCGAGAGGAGTCGAACCCCTAACCTCTTGATCCGTAGTCAAACGCTCTATCCAATTGAGCTACGGGCGCATATGGTGCCGAGGGCGGGGG
>NZ_JAKUGX010000034.1:0-53072 GCF_022664195.1 Bacillus cereus group sp. BfR-BA-01316 | reverse complement strand
GTGGACAATCCTCATCAATTAAAGTTTTACTTTATTGCACACCATATTGAATATAACTTGAATCATAGTATACCCATTGATTTGTCCCTAAGCAAAGCCATCCATCTTGCTTACTCCATACTCGATATGATTCACCATGATGTAACTGTCTTATAACATTCCCGTTTAATGATGGAGCGTCTCGCAGATTCACATTATCGCCAGTAATAGTTGCCACATAATGTTTATACTGAATATAACTTGAATCATTATATACCCACTGATTTGTCCCTAAACAGAGCCATCCATCTTGTTCTCCCCAAACTTCATATGATTCGCCACGATTCAATTGGCGAATTACACTAGACTGTAAAGATGGTCCACTTCGTAAATTTACATTATCTCCATTAATTACAGCAACTCCGTATACTGGTGTTGCATTATTAGGCGTGGAAATATTACCTCCACCACTTGCTCCATTTCCTTGTAAAGCTTCTAATGAAACAGCTGCTGATATCACAATTCCCTACTCCTGAAATTTGACCAGAATCTGTGTACTGCCACGCTGTCCACGCTGTCCATCCACATGTACAACTTCAGTTAGAGGACACGACGTTTATGCTATAGTAATAAAGTTCTAATATATTCATTTTGTCGAGATGTTTAAGAAAAAAGTGAAATTGAAACTACACCGTCCACCAGAAACTCCATTAATACACTTTTAACACCTCAAAAAAGGCCTTGTAATTACAAGGCCTTTTGCAAACTCCCTTTATTTTGTAGTAAGTACATATTATAGTAAAGTCCTTGTTTACTAAGCAACTCTTGATGTGTTCCTCTTTCTATGATTTCCCCTTCATGCATAACAAATATTTGATCCGCATCTTGGATTGTAGACAATCTGTGTGCAATCGCTATCGTTGTTCTACCTTTTCGCATTTGCTGCAATGCCGTTTGGATAGCCTCCTCTGTTTCTGTATCAATATTTGCCGTCGCTTCATCTAACACTAATACTTTCGGATTAGTTGCTATCGTTCTAGCAAAAGCAATTAATTGCCTTTGACCACTAGAAAACGCAGCTCCTCTTTCGACTACTTCTGTATCATATTTCTCTGGTAATTTTTCAATAAACGTATTCGCTTGTACAAATCGCGCTGCTTCTTCTATCTCTTCATCCGTTATCTCTTCATTATACATACGAATGTTTTGCTTTACATTTCCAGCAAATAAAAATGCATCTTGCAGCACAAGACCAATTTTCTTTCGAATTTCTTTTTCTTCAAACTTCTCTAAACCCACTCCGTCTATTACAATATTACCTGATTTAATATTGTAAAATCTCATTAATAAATTCATAATTGTACTCTTACCACTACCAGTGTGTCCAACGAAAGCAACCGTTTGCCCTGGCTTTACGTGAAAAGATACATTTTTTAAAACGTCACGCTTTCCATCATATGAAAAAGTAACATCTTTAAACTGAATTTCCCCGTTAACTACTCGTGGATTTTCACTCCCCATTTGAACAGGAGCTAAATCTTTATCATCCATTAAATGAAATACACGCGATGATGAAACGAGCGCTTGTTGGAAGAAAGATAGTTTCATCATCATCTCGTTTACCGGCTGGAAGAAACGATGAATATAGTTAACGAAAGCATATAAAACCCCTACTTCAACAGGACTCTTTAAAGCGTCAATTCCAAATAAACCAAGAACTAACGCAATTGCTACAATATGAACAAGGTCTGTTGCTGGACGTAAAAGTAATGCATCTAATTTCAATGTACGACGTCCAGCACTATAATGCTTGTTGTTCACTTCTTCAAACTCTTTTCTCATCCGCTTTTCTTGCCGGAACACTTGAACAATATTCATCCCTTGAATGGACTCATTTAACTTTGCATTTAATACACTCAGTTGATTACGTACCTCTAAATAAAAAGCTGCACTTTTCCGGCGATACAGTACCATAATCGCAAACATAATTGGAATTAATATGAGAGAAAATAGCGCTAATTTTACATCTAGTAAAAACATCGCTACTAAAATCCCCACTAAAAAGACTACATTTTTCACGAATGTTGATAGTACACTAACATAAAAATCCTTAATCGCTTCCGTATCATTCGTTATACGAGATACGAGCATACCAATCGGCGTACGATCAAAGAAACTTAATGATAACTTTTGAACATGTTCATACACTTCAACACGCATATCTTGAACAATCTTAAAAGCAATATTTTGAAAGTACAATAAATTCAAATACGTAAATAATACTTTTAATAAGTGAGCAATTATGTACACAACAAATAAAGTAACTAGCGCTGATTGTTCGAAATTACGTGGTACCAAGTGTTCATCTAGAAATTGTTTAATTAAGAAGGGCCCCATCATTTCAGTTACAGTTGCGCCAACTAGAAATATAAATGCTAACGATAATAAACCTTTATATGGCTTCATATAGGAAAGCAATCTCCCTAAATCGCTCTGCTTTTTCTCAGCCATCATACGCCTCCTTTCTCAACTAACGCCTCTAACTGCTGGCTTTCGTACATGTCTTTATACCAACCGTGTTCTTTCATTAGTTGCTCATGTGTCCCTCGCTGCACAACCGTTCCTTCATCAACAACAAGAATAAGATTTGCATGCTGAATCGCACTTAAACGGTGCGCAGTAATAATCGTTGTTTTCTCTGCTCTTTCTCGTTTCAGTGCAGTTAAAATTGTTTCTTCTGTTTTTGCATCTACAGCTGACAAACAATCGTCTAAAATTAAAATTTCAGCATTTGTTAATAACGCACGCGCAATGGAAATCCGCTGTTTTTGTCCTCCAGATAGCGAAACTCCTCTTTCACCTACTACCGTGTCATATCCTTCTGGAAATTGAATAATATCATTATGAATACAAGCAATCTCAGCAGCACGGGTAATTTCTTTATATGTAGCATCGGCCTTTCCAAAAGCAATATTCTCCCCAATACTCGCTGAAAATAAAAAATGATCTTGCGGTACGTATGAAATTGCAGAGCGCACACCATGAAGTGTTAAATCTCGAATATCTCGCTCACCAACTTTTAATTCACCATTAAAATGGTCATACTCGCGAATTAAACATTTTAACAACGTCGTCTTCCCTGCACCGGTACGTCCTACAATTCCTAACGTTTCACCTTTTCTTAAATTAAAATAAATATCTTTTAAGTTTAAGAGTTCATTTTTCTTATAAGAAAACGAATCAACAGCGAATGAAACATCACCACATACTATAGTATCTATAGCATGTTCCCTATTCACTACTTCCGAAGTTTGTGAAAGTATTTTCTCCACACGATCATATGAAGCACGTCCACGCTCCATAATATTAAACAGCCATCCAAAAGCTAACATTGGCCACGCAAGAGTCCCTAAGTATGTTGTAAATGTAACTAATTCACCTATAGTTAATTCTCCCCGTACAACTAATAGTGATCCGTAACAAACTGCGATTAAAAATGAAAACCCGACAATAAGAGCAATCGTTGGATCGAATAACGAGTCAATACGTGCAACTAACATATTTTTATGTACAACATCTTCCGATTTCTTCCGAAATGCTTGTAAATCTTCTTTCTCTTGCCCAAGCGAGCGAATTACCTTCATCCCACTCATACTTTCTTGTACTTTATCATTGATTTCAGAAAACGCTTGCTGCGCTTTATGAAATCTTCTATGCAATAAAGTTCCATAATAATTTGTAGAAATCGCTACAATTGGCATCGGAATTAAACTTAATAACGTTAACTTCCAGCTAATTGTAAATCCCATCACTACGAGTACACACCCTCCAACAGCTAATGAATCAACGAGTGTTAAAACACCTGACCCAGCAGTTTGCTGAATCGCCTGAATATCATTGGTCGCATGTGCCATCAAATCGCCCGTACGACGTGATTGATAAAAGGATGGGCTCATCTTTGTGAAATGTTCATATAAATTCTTTCGTAATTGACGGGCTAGTTTTAAAGAAGATCCAAAAATCGTAATACGCCATAAGTAACGTAATATGTACATCGTAATCCCTACAGCTACTAACAGAATGACCCATTTCAACAATTTTTCAGACGTTAATGTTCCATTATTAATTTCGTCTACTACAATCCCAATTACTTTTGGCGCTACAAGTTCAAGGAGCGCGACACCAAATAACATAATAATTCCGATTATGTATGCCCGTTTTTCTTGTTTAAAAAACCAAGCTAAATTAAAAAACACTTTCATATTTATCCTCCTCCCTTAAAATGAGCGATATTTTCAGTGTAACAAAAATACAGAATTTTTAAAAGTTTTAAATATCTTTTGTACCCAAAAGAAAAGGGCACTCGGTAAGAGTGCCCTTTGGCGCTTATTTTGTTTGTTGCTTGTTCATCGCGCTCATCATTTGATTGATTTTCTTTTGGGAAGGTTTTTGCCCCATTTGCATCATCATCATTTTTAGCATTTGTTCGTTAATTGGTGGATTTTTTTGTAAGTAATTCATCATGTATTTGCGGGCAATGAAAAATCCTAAAGCCACGCCTGCTACTAGTGCTACTACGCCCACTAGAATACCTAACCACATTGGCATATCTTTTCCTCCTTCATGTTGTCTACCTTACAGTGTACTAAAACCTTTTCAATAAGACAAGATACTATTCGACATTTTTTATACATATGTTCGTACTTGTTTGAGAGGATTTAACCAGCCGTACTTTTTATTTTCATAATCCATCGCGAAAAATGTTAACTCACACTTTCTAAGCACCTCAAAGAAAGTTGTTTCCATGGATACATTTCCAGAAGTATTCATTCGAATATATTGTGGTTTCACCATTATTTCACCATATTCCGCTCCTGTATAAAGCGTATGAGTATGATTTGTTCTTTCATATTTGCCAAGAACACGCAAAGCTTGTTCTAATTTATGATGAATTTTCATTACTTGTATTGGCATCGTAATATATATCATTTGCTTATATAACACTTTCTTTTCCGAAAGGGACCCAGATTCTGAAAATCGAGCAAATAAATCAAAAAACAAATATTCACGACCAAAGTAAGCTTTCGCAATATCTTCTTGAATTAAATACAATTCATACGTTTTCATTTTTCCCCTCCCGATCTGGACAATCTTTTCTCTACATTATATAAAAGAAAATTTGCAATGATTGTCTGACTATGGAGAGAGAAAAAACTTTTTCTGTCGAAAAAACTCAATTACATAGAAAAATCTCCCCATGCTGGAGAGATTTTACTAAAATCATTAAAGCATTTCTTTTACTTTACGAACAACGTTCTCTACAGTAAATCCATACTCTTCCATAATCTTCTCACCAGGAGCAGAAGCACCGAATGTATCGATACCTAGTACATCACCGTCAAGACCTACGTAACGGTGCCATCCGAATGTAGCACCCATTTCAATTGCGAAACGTTTCGTTACTGCTTTTGGTAATACAGATTCTTTGTACTCAGCAGTTTGAGCTTCAAAGCGATCCATAGATGGCATGCTGACAACAGCTGCGTCAACGCCGTCTACTGCTAATGCTTTTTGTGCTTCAACAGCTAGACTCACTTCAGATCCAGTTGCAAGTAGGATTACATCAGCTGTTTCTTTCTTACTTGGAGAAACTACATATGCACCTTTTGCTACTTTTTCATAAGTATCGTCTTTTGCACCTTCTAATGTTGGAAGATCTTGACGAGTTAAAACTAATGCAGTCGGTGTTTTTGTAGATTCTAAAGCTAATCTCCAAGCTGCAACAGATTCGTTACCGTCAGCAGGACGAATAACAGATACATTTGGCATTGCACGAAGCGCTGCTAATTGCTCAACTGGTTCATGTGTTGGGCCATCTTCACCAACAGCGATACTGTCGTGTGTAAATACATACGTTACAGGCAATTGCATTAATGCTGCAAGACGAATTGCTGGACGTAAGTAATCAGAGAATACGAAGAACGTACCACCGTAAGTTTTTAAACCGCCATGAAGTGCGATACCGTTCATTGCTGCACCCATTGCAAACTCACGTACACCGTACCAAATGTTTTTACCGCTGTAATCAGCTCTTGTAAAGTCTTTTTCGTTATTCATGTATGTTTTGTTAGAACCAGCAAGGTCCGCAGATCCACCAAAGAATGATGGTACAGACTCTGAAATAGCATTAATTACAGCACCTGAAGAATTACGTGTTGCTGCTTTTGATCCTAATTCATAAGTTGGTAAGCTTTGTTCCCAACCTTCTGGAAGAAGACCGTTCATTGCTACTTGCAGTTCGTTTGCTAATTCTGGATATGCTTGTGCATATTCACCGAGCATCGTGTTCCATGCAGCTTGCGTCGTTTCACCAACATCTTGTACTGTTTTACGGAAGTTTTCATATACTTCTTCTGCTACATGGAAGTCTTGTTCAGCATTCCAAGCATATGCTTCTTTTGTTAATTTTGTTTCGTCTACACCAAGTGGAGAACCATGTGAAGCTGATTTCCCTGATTTGTTTGGAGAACCGAAACCAATTGTCGTTCTTACTTCAATTAGCGTTGGGCGTTTTTCGTCAGCTTTCGCTTCTTCAATTGCTTTTGCAATTGCTTCAATATCGTTTCCATCCTCAACACGGATTACTTGCCAGCCGTATGCTGTATAACGATCTTCTACACTTTCAGAGAATGAACGATTTAAATCGCCATCTAATGAAATGTCATTAGAATCGTATAACACTACAAGACGACCTAATCCTAAGTGTGCAGCTAATGAAGATGCTTCAGCAGAAACGCCTTCCATTAAATCGCCATCACCACAAATAGCGTATGTAAAATGATCCACTACATTGTACGCATCACGATTATACTTTGCTGCTAAATGTCTTTCAGCCATCGCCATACCAACAGCTGTTGCAATACCTTGTCCAAGTGGACCAGTTGTTGAGTCTACACCTACTGTGTGACCATACTCAGGATGTCCTGGAGTTTTGCTTCCCCATTGACGGAAGTTCTTTAAATCATCCATTGTTAAGTCATAACCAGATAGATGAAGTAGGCTGTATAGTAACATTGAGCCATGACCTGCAGATAATACGAAACGATCGCGGTTAAACCACGTTGGGTTATTTGGATTGTGTTTCATAAATTGAGTCCATAATGTATAAGCCATTGGTGCTGCACCCATTGGCATTCCTGGATGACCAGAGTTTGCTTTTTCAATCGCATCAATGGATAATGTGCGAATCGTGTTGATAGAAAGTTGTTCGATTGAATGTGACATGCTATTCTTCCCTTCGCGTATGTTAGTAAACGTTTTATACATTTATATGATAGCTTCCCACGCAAGATTATACAACATGTATCGACAAATATGTTGATGTTTTTTTGGTTTTTTATAAAAAACCCAATGATTTCGGTAATGTATGGGCATTCAATATGACATACTTTTTCATTGTTTTTATTTTAGAAAGAAAGGGAATAATCTGTATTTTTATACAAAAGAAGCACCTTATGTGGGTGCTTCAAAAAACACTTATACGATTCTCTTTCGAATCGAGCTCGAAATAAAGTCAATAATAATCACCATCAAAATAATTCCTAGTAAAATAATACCTACACGGGACCAATTTCGTGAGCTTAGTGCAAAAATTAAAGGCGTACCAATTCCGCCTGCTCCAATAACTCCTAAAATCGAAGCGGAGCGTACATTAATTTCAAACCTATATAACGTATATGACAAGAAATCCGGTAATACTTGTGGTAATACTGCATGCCAAAGTATTTGAAAACGATTCGCTCCTGTTGCAATCAACGCTTCCGTCGGCCCTTTATCTATATTTTCAATCCCTTCCGAATACAGTTTTCCTAACATCCCAATAGAATGCAGTCCTAAAGCTAATACACCCGCAAAAGACCCTGGACCAACAGCCTTTATAAATAAAAGTGCCATAACTAACTCCGGAAACGTACGAATAAAACTTAGTACAAATTTCCCTGTTCCAGAAGTCACTTTTCCCGTACTCATATTTGTTGCTGCCCAAAATGCAAATGGTACAGATAAAAATGCTGATATAAATGTACCTAATATTGCGATTGCTAACGTATCAATTAAACCATGCAATAAATCTTCGCCATCCGGTAATGACACGTACGACCAATCTGGATGTGACACCCCTGTAATAATCGCTTTTGTAATTTCGCCAGCTGTATCCTTTATTCCTTCTAGCGGTACTCCGGAAAATGCCCATACATATAGAACTACAAGTGCAATAAAAATAATCCAACGATATAAACTCGGTTTCCTTGGTTTCGGTACCACCATCTTCAGTTCACTCATCATAATTTCTCCCGTAACAATGTACTTATATAGTCAATTACCAATACAACAACGAGTGTATAAATAATAATAGAAGCAGTTTGTTGATATTGTAAAAATCCAAGCGTTCGATCATAATATAATCCAATTCCCCCTGCTCCAACTAAACCTAAAACGGCTGCTGCACGTACATTCACCTCAAATGTATACAGAACATAAGAAACGAAGTGTGCCTTCACCTGCGGGATTACTGCATATACAATCCACTGCACCTTATTTGCTCCTACAGCAGTCATTGCTTCTAATGGACCTGGGTCAATCGATTCGATTGATTCATATAATAACTTCGCAACAAGCCCAACAGAGAAAAAAGTAAGCGCCAAAATACCTGGAAGTGGTCCGATTCCAAAAATCGCTACAAAAATAGCTGCTAATAATAGATCTGGTATCGTTCGAATTAAATTTAAAACGAACCGAGCCGGACCATATAAAGCCATATTTGAAAACACATTACTCGCCGCGAATAATGCAAGAGGAATAGCTAAAATCGCACCTAAAGTCGTTCCAATAATAGCCATACGAATTGTGTCTAACATCGCCGTTGTGATCACCTGAAAATAGCCCCAATCTGGTGGTACCATCTCCTTCAGCAAATCCATCATATTTGGAAAGCCTGTTACAAGTTTCGAAAATGATGCATCTACCTGTACACTACTACCCCACAATAATAAAATGATAATAGTAGCAGTTAACATATGCTTCAGTTTACTTGGTGGTTTCGGTATCGTTTTCGAATGTATCGTCACATCATTCATTTGACCGCCACCTCTAACAATTCACTGTTCTGAATTGAGTTCCCATAAATCTCAGCAAATTTTTCATCCGTTGCCTCTACTACAGATCCATTAAATACAATCTCACCTGCATGTAACCCGATAATGCGCGTCGCATACTCTCTAGCCAAATCAATAGAATGTAAGTTTACAATCATCGTAATTCCCAAATCTTGATTAATTTTCTTTAAATCATCCATTACCTGCTTCGTAGTAAGCGGATCTAAAGAAGCGACAGGCTCATCGGCTAAAATAATTTTCGCCTCTTGCGCAAGTGCCCTTGCAATTGATACCCGTTGCTGTTGTCCTCCCGATAACTCATCAGCCCTCGCATATGCTTTCTCTAATATATTCACTCGTCTTAAGGCTTGAAAAGCAAGCTCTACATCGTCTTTAGGAAATAGTCCTAGCGTTGTACGTAATGTAGAATGATATCCAACACGTCCAGCTAATACATTTTTTAAAACAGTAGATCTCTTCACAAGATTGAAACTTTGAAAAATCATACCAATGTCTCGTCGCATGCATCGTAACTCTTTTCCTTTCGCAGCGGTAATAGATTCTCCATCAATAATAATTTCTCCACCTGTAATTTCATGAAGTCGATTAATCGATCTGAGAAGTGTTGATTTTCCGGCCCCAGATAACCCTACCATAACGACAAACTCGCCTTTTTGAATTTCCATATTAATATTATTCAATCCTTTTGTACCGTTCGGATAAACTTTGGAAACATTTCGAAACTCAATCACGCCTTTTACCTACTTTCTACTTAATTATAAAAGCCGAAAAACGGCCCACTAACTGAAAATACACACACTTCCAGTTAGTCGCCATTTTCAATGAACCTGTAAAATATCCATATGTATTATTGCGTTTTCACTTTCTTTCCATAATCGCGAACGATATCAAATTTACTATCATCAGATTTAATATAACCTTCATGGGAATATACTTCTTTAATAATCTTTTGTCCCTCTTCACTCTTTCCAATTTCGATAAATGCGTCTTGTAATTTTTCACTCCATTCAGCATCTAAGTCGGAGCGTACAGAAATAGTATCGTTAGGAATTTTTTCTGTGAATTCCACAATTTTTGTTTGATCAAACACATTAGGATAGTCTTTTTTTACAATATTACGAGCATCTTGGAACACAACCGCAGCATCTACATCCCCGTTTAAAAGAGCGATAATAGATTGGTCATGCCCTTTTAATGTAACAGGTTTCACATCTTTTAATGGATCTATCCCTTCCTTAACCAATACAGCGGCAGGCCACACATATCCTGCTGAAGATGTTACATCTTGATAACCGATTTTTTTACCTTTTAAATCTTTCACACTATTAATGTTAGAATCTTTCTTTACAACAAACTCAGATTTATAATAATCTACTAAGTCTTTTGTTGGAGCTCCTGTTGCATCATCTACTCCAAATCGTTGTGCTTGTAAAATTACATTTGCGGCCTTTTTCTCATGCGCTAATACATATGCCGTTGGAGGCAAGAAACCTACATCTACTTGTTTTGATGCCATCGCTTCTACAATCGTATTGTAATTCGTCGAAATACTAACTTTTACAGGGATATCTAGCTTATCACTTAACAGTTTTTCTAGTGGTTTTGCTTTCGCTTCTAACGTATCAGCATTTTGCGACGGTACAAATTGAACATTTAACGTCTTGGGCACGTACCCTTTTTTCGTATCTTCACTTTTATTTGCACTCGATTCCTTAGTTCCACACCCACTTAATAATCCCGCTGCTAATACAACCGATGTACCCATTGCAAAAACTTTTTTCAACATGTTAAAGCCTCCATTTCCCTTGTTATAAATTTACTTTTTGTAAACATGTAGAAATATATCACATATTTTCCCACACAATTATTCATTTACAGAATCTTTACACATTCTAAACATTCCAACCAAACTTCATTTCACATATCTGATATGATTAATCGTAAGATAACAATAGAAAAGGTGGATTATGTTGGATCAAAATCGATTTGTAACTATTAACATCTTATTAACGAGCGATATACATGGTAATGTTTATCCGATTCACTATCAAAATAACTTACCAGCAGACGTAGGACTATCCAAAATTTCCACACTCATTAAAAAAGAGCGTTCTACAAATGAGCATGTGATTTTAATTGATAACGGTGATTTCATCCAAGGAACCCCTTTCACTTATCACTATGCTACTTATGAAAAAGATAAAAAGAACCCAATGGCCTTATTAGCTGATTATCTAGATTATGATGCTGCAATTATTGGAAATCATGAATTTAATTATGGGATGGACATATTAAACAATGCTATTTCAACTGCCAATACCCCCTATTTATCAGCCAATATTTTAGATAAAAACATAAAGAAACCGTATTTCGGAAAACCTTACATCATAAAGCAAATTGAGCCCGATATCAAGATTGCTATTTTAGGGATAACAACACATTACATCCCAAATTGGGAGCAACCTCATCATATTGAAGGTTTACTATTTGAAGATGCACTAGAAACAACAAAAAGGTGGGTTTCTTATATTCATGAAGAGGAGAAACCTGATTTACTAGTCGTAGCCTACCACGGGGGATTTGAACGTGATTTACAAACTGGAGAACCTACTGAAGCTTTAACAGGTGAAAATCAAGGATATGCAATGTGTCATGAAATTGACGGTATAGATATTTTACTAACAGGTCATCAACACCGAACGATTGCAAACGCTAAAATTAATGGTGTTACAATTTTACAAGTTGGCTGTAATGGACAATCATTAGGAAAAGTGAAAGTTACATTTGAAAGAAATAATAATGAATGGATGCCGACAGAATGTCATTCAGAAATACTATCTGTGCAGAGGATCCAGGAAGATGAAGCTGTCCTTTCACTTGTGTATGATTACGAGGATAAAACACAAAAGTGGCTTGATCAGCCCATTGGGGTTATTAATGGAGACATGCAAATTTTTGATGCTATACAAACGCGTCTACAAGACCATCCCTTTATTGAATTTATTAATAAAATACAGATGGATGTAGCAGAAGTTTCTATTTCTTGCACAAGTTTGTTTCATAATGAATCTCCTGGTTTTCCAAAACATGTCACAATGCGTGACATCGTGTCTAATTATATTTATCCAAATACATTAAAAGTTATTCGAGTGACTGGGGCAGATATAAAAGAAGCTCTCGAACTCTCCGCCGCTTATTTCACACTACAAGAAGACGGAAACATCATTGTAAACCGTGCCTACTTAGAACCGAAACCGCAGCACTATAATTACGATATGTGGGAAGGGATTTCATACGTATTAAACATTTCAAAACCAATTGGCGAAAGAGTTACTTTTTTAGAATATGATGGACTGCCTATCAACACGAAGCAAGAATACGATGTCGTTATGAATAATTATCGCGCAAGTGGTGGCGGAAACTTCCTTATGTATCAAAATAAGCCCGTTATAAAAGACATACCAATAGATATGTCTGAACTTATCACTAACTATATATTGAAGCATAAAACGATAGAAGCAACAATAAATCATAACTGGAAAGTTATTAAATAGCGAATCTGTCTATTAATATCAAAAAAAGATGGGCTATGCCCATCTTTTAATTTAATTTTGCATTATCTTGCTTTTTTAAAGCTTTTAATTTCGCCGGTGTAACATCCGTTCCTTCTTCGTTAACGACTTTAATTCCTTTTAATTCGTTTAACATATTTTGACGAAATCCTTTTAAATATTGTTCACGTAGCGATTGGCGCTCACGTTGTTCTTCTTCAGTTAAGCCTTCAGCTTTTGCTTTTTTCGCTAAGAAGTTAATGCGTTCAATGAGTTCGTGACTTGGCATCTCGAATCCCCCTTCTACTCAAAACTGATTATTATCATACAATAGTTAGTCCTCTTTATCAAGCAATTGCTTTGTATATTCTACATACCTTCGATGTACAGTTGCTTTTGAAACATCATGACCAAAACCACGAAGTGTTGCTGCAATTTCTTCAAAAGTTAATTCATTCCGGCGTAAACGTACAATTTCCTCAATTGGCACTTCTTTTTTCTCACGTCCTATACTTAAATGACGATTTTTCAAATTATTCTCTGGACGAAATCCTTTCTCTACCGCCCTTTGCATGCCACGTTTAATTTTTAAATTGTGGATCTTTCTTTGATACTCTTCAACAATCCCAATTATATTTAGCACCATCGAATCAGAATCTGAAAGCTGTAATTCACCACTATGCGTGTGCGTATAAACTTTTATCCCCTCTTTATGTAAACAATGCATTAATGCGATCTTTGCATTTCCTCTACCAAGACGCGTTTCATCTTGTATAAGTAGTACATCAACTTGTTCATCTCGAATTGTATCTAGCACTTCTAATATGCCATCACGTTCAATTGTATAACCGCTAGCCTGCTCCTCAATTACCTTTGTAACATCCATTTGATAGCGCTCAGCTAAATGCAATAATTCATCTTTTTGACGCAATAATGATGTTTCCTGTTCTTCTTTTGTTGTGCTCACACGTGCATAAATAATTGCATTCATTTTGAACCCTTCTTTCTCACTATATTTTCCTTATAGTGTATCATAAATTCGCCTTTCGTTCGAACTTATGTTTGTAGAATGTTTTTTCGCATGTTATACTTAATAATAAGAAAAATGAAAGAAAACGAGGTGTTAGAAAACATGGAAAAGTTAACGAAACGCCAGCAAGACATTCTCGACTTTATTAAGCTAAAAGTACAAGAAAAAGGATATCCACCTTCCGTACGTGAAATCGGTCAAGCAGTCGGCCTCGCTTCTAGTTCTACAGTGCACGGACATTTATCACGACTAGAAGAAAAAGGATATATTCGACGCGATCCAACAAAACCACGCGCAATTGAAATTTTAGGTAGCAACCGAATGGAAACAGAAACACAATCTGTTATTCAAGTTCCAATCGTCGGAAAAGTTACTGCCGGTTTACCGATTACAGCAGTCGAAAGTGTAGAAGATCACTTCCCACTTCCAGCTAGTATCGTTGCTGGAGCAGATCAAGTGTTTATGTTACGCATTTCTGGAGATAGCATGATTGAAGCTGGTATCTTTGATGGTGATTTAGTTGTTGTTCGCCAACAGCAGTCTGCATACAACGGTGAAATTGTAGTTGCTTTAACAGAAGATAACGAAGCAACTGTTAAACGTTTCTATAAAGAAAAAGATCATTTCCGTCTACAACCGGAAAACTCTTCACTAGAACCTATCATTTTAAAACAAGTGTCAGTTATCGGAAAAGTAATTGGTGTATATCGTGATTTACATTAAAAATAATAAAAAGAAGATAATACCCTTATTTATATAGGGTATTATCTTCTTTTTATATTTTGATAGATTTCCGTTCATTCAAAAGACTTCATTTCATTAATTATTAACGCGTTTCAATAGTAACATCTCCAGCAGCAGTTTTACCGCTAATCTTTTTACTACCATTACCAATCGTTATATTTTTATTTTCTTCATTAAAAATTGTCACGTCTCCAGCAGCGGTTTGCCCAGTTATAACTGCATCTTGTGGTTTTTCCAATAAAGTAATATCTACATCTCCAGCAGTTGAACTTGCCTCTAAATCATATTTAGAATCATGATCAATAATATCTATATCCCCACTAGCCGTTTTTGCTGTTACTTTCCCTATTACTTTTTTAAAATTCACCTCACCAGCTTTTGTAGAACCCTCTACACTCTTTGCTGTTACATGTTTCAAATCCACTTCTCCGGCGAGTGTTTCAACACTTACGCGGTCACTTTTCACATTACTTATTTCTATTTGTCCAGCGGATGAATTTACTTTTATCTCTTGATAAGAACGTTCAGGTACTAATATAGTCAATGTAGGCGTTTGAAATCCGAAATTGTAAAATGAAAAATCAAATGAAACACCTTTTTCTATTTCCCCTATGACTTTTAATGTGTCACCATCTTCAGCAATACGAATCTCCTGTTTACTTACGTCTCCTGTTTGCTTTACATAAAAAGAGGAATCAGGAGATTTTTGGACAACAATATCTCCAGCATCTAACTTAACTTCTACATTTTTTAGCGTTTCGTTTTTAATAACTTCTTCCTTATTTCCTTTCTCTACAGTTTCTACTGCTTTTTTATATGTTTGTGAAATCCCTATTACTCCAATAATGATACAAGCGATAGCTACTAATAATATTTTTTTCATCATCTACTCCCCTTTTATCATTTTGAAGTTCCATACTACATAGCGTACACATAATCTTTTAAACCACTTCGTACTATAATAAGCTACAATACATAACAATAAACCTACTCCAACAAACGTTATACTAACGAAAAGATCCAACCATATAAAAGTACCCATAAATACTTTTAAAATAACGAAAAATGGTGTCACTACACTAGCAATACCACCGACCCAAAAGGAAAATATAAAAGCTATAATTGCAATTAATGGGCCTAACACAATAATAAAATTAAACAAACTAAGTCCAACCGCTGCCATGACAGCTCTTGTTATATTTGAAGTCGATGGATCCTTTTTCATCTCATCAAAGTGATACAAAGCAAGCAAATCTTTCGCAATTACCTTCGGAGAGCCAAGCCCCTTTATTATTTCTGATTCAGTTTTCCCCTCTTCTATCCCAAACTGAAAGTGCTCTTCATAATCAAATAAAATATCTTGTCGCTCTTCTTCTGGTAACTTTCTAAGATGACTTGATAATTCTTTAAGAAACTGCTCTTTACTCATCCCATTCCACCCCTTCAATAATTTCTTGAACACCTTTAGCAAAATCACGCCACTCTGTTACTAATAACGTAAGTTGCATCTCCCCTTGCTCTGTTAGTTGATAATATTTACGGGGCGGTCCTTCCGTGGATTCTTTTAAATACGTTTGAAAATATCCATCTTTCGTTAAACGACGTAATAACGGATATACAGAACCTTCCGATATTAAAAATTTATTAGAGATTTGCTGAACAAGTTCATACCCATAACAATCCTTACGTTTTACAAGTGCCAATACACACAGTTCTAACACACCTTTTTTAAACTGAACATTCAAGGACAATCCCCCTTTCTTATTTCAGTACTGTTCAATACACGGTACCTATTATATCCATAATATACCATTAGGTACTGTTTATTGCAAGGTACTAAATTATATTTATTCCCTAAATTTATAAAACACAAATATAAAAGCCCGAATAAGATCTTTTGTAACTGACCATTATCCGGGCTATCATTCAACTCGAATTACAATAATACAAGATTTCATTCAATCTTTCTCCTCTATGAACCCACTTCCATTTGTGACCCTAATAAATTTCGAAATACACCTTTTCTCTCTTTAGCCAATTGATTAAATTCACCTTTTTGAACAATTTCACCTTTTCCTAAAACAATAACTTGATCTGCATTGCGGATCGTAGATAACCGATGCGCAATAACAACAATAGTCATCGTTCCTTTCAATCTTTCTATTGCTGATTGGATCTTTACCTCATTTTCAGTATCTAATGCACTCGTAGCTTCATCTAATACTAAAATGGATGGTTGTCTTAAAATAGCTCGAGCTAGTACAAGTCGTTGACGTTCACCACCTGAAAGCCTCACTCCACGATCTCCAATGAGAGTATCAAGCCCTTTTGGAAGCATTCGTACAAATTCAGCTGCCGCCGCAAAATCTAATGCAGTCCAAATTTGTTCTTCACTGGCATACGGATCAATCATCAATAAATTTTCTCTTATGCTTGCATTAAATAAGAAAGGATCTTGTGACACATAACTAATAGCCCGTCTCAATGACAACAAATTTTCACTTGTAAGAGGAGTTCCATCTATTAATACTTGACCTTTCTCTGGTTGAATCAATCCCATTAAAACATCAATTAATGTACTCTTCCCAGCTCCCGAATGTCCCACAATAGCCGTCATGCTATTGATTGGTATTTGCACATTAATATTTTGAAGTGCATACAAATGCTCCTTCTTATTATACCGAAAATAAATATCCTTACATTCAATACCCTGTTCTATACAAATCGGCTTTATATGTTTTTGCTGATGTATATCCTGCATTTCAATCGCTTCATTACATTCCTCTTGTAATTCCCATAATGACTTAAAAGCAGGAATGCTTGCAGCAAGCTGTTCTAAATTAGACTGAATTGTCATAAATCGTGGCCATAGTCTAGAAAAGATAAGTATGATTAATAGTAATTGGGCAGGTTGAGCTTTAAATATACTTACTGATAATAATATAAAAAATGCAATTAAAATAGCCATTGAAACTTTATAAAACAATTGAGAGTTCGATCTTATTCTCATATACTCCATTTGTTCATTACTCATCTTTTCTGTTATAGATTGTAACCAATCCAAACGTGATGCTTCCAAAGTATTACTCTTTATATCTTTAATTCCATTAAAATGATCTGTTATACCAGAAAGATAGCCTTGTGCCAATTTTGAGGTCTTACCGCCTAGTATTCGTGCTTTTTTCATAAAAACACGAGAAGCTACCAAGAATAATAAGCCAAAGCCTAAAACAAATATAGTTATTTGGGGAGATAATAAAAACGCAATCCCCACCTGTATGAATGTAAACAGAATAGCAGCTAACAATTGTAAAATTAAATTAACCCCATAACTTACGCGAGCTAATTCTGTAGTTAATGTATTTATTAGATTTGTTTTCCTTTTCTCTAAAAAAAAACTCCACTTCGCTTTTAGAATCATACTATATGTTTCTATTCTTAATTCTCGTACAAAAGCTTGTTGCGTTCCCGCATCCCTTAGCGTTATGTTTCTTTGTAGTAGATTTTGACCTAACACTATTAGTATATATATACCTAAAATAGAAATTAGACTTGTTGTTTTAGGGAAATCCTGCAAAAATCTATAGACAGGTGCGATAAAAGCAGTCTCCTCACCTATATTGATTATTCCAGTCATACTTATCATAGGAATTAATAAAATAATACCTATCCCTTCAAGTAAACTTATTAAAACCATACCAAACAAATTCACATACAGAATCTTCCCTGCAGAAGAATATAATTTCTTCATAAAATATATAATATGATTCATCGATGTTCCCCCTATAACAAAGCAAGCTCCTTTGTTTTCCTCCAAAGACATAGAAACGGACGTAAAGGAAAATATAAAAAATGAAGAGATTTAGGTAACGGTAATGTTTTTGCATCAATTGGATAAGGATAAAGTTGGCTCAAAATAAATAAAATTTTTTGCTGATTAGACATCAGTGAAAATAAATGTCTACCATGATAAGCAAGTACTTCTTCAGGAACAGGTTCAGAATGCAAGTTTATCGTTTTCTTGAAATAAAACAGTGCTTCTTGTGCTAACTGCTTCGAATGTTTTTTAGCTACTAATTCCGTCATTCTTTCATTTAATCGTGTACCTAGCAATTGTGATGCCAAAATTAATGCTTGTCCTCCTAAATGAAGTATTTGGTATTTTCTCATTAATTTATGAATCTCATTCCAGTTAAGATCTTGATCGACAATTTTTTTTATGTCTACTAACCAACGTAACCTGGACCAACCATGTCTGGCACCATGAGATACAAGAAATAAAAATAAGTCTTCCTTTCCTAACATATATACCGAATTACTCGTAAGTGTACTTTTTCTCTTCTGCTTCCAAAGCTCTTCAAACCCAGGTTCCTTACCCGGTCCGGGATTTAACCTCCAATGAATTTCAAGTTTGATCCGCCTTGTTGGATGGAAAAATGTTATATGGTGATGCCTCCATTTCCAATCACTTAATATCGTTTGAATATAATCATCTTTCACATATCCTTGCTCTAAAAGTAGTTTTTCTACTTTTTCTAAATTTTGAATAGGGATGAGAACGTCCAAATCACAGGATGTTCGCAAAGAAATATCTCCATATAAGTCCTGAGATAGTACAGGACCTTTTAGAAACATCGTACGAATCTCATTTTCATTAAAAAGTTTATTTATTCGTTCCATTTCAGCACTTAAATAAAGCATTTGAAATGTATTATTTTTATATTTTCTATTTAAAGTTTGTACAACATGTGAAGGAATTAGTTCCTCATCTACCTGTTTAATTTTTTGATAAATCACCGGATAAACACGATGATGCATAGCTTGCTCAAGAAAAACCTCCCAATCAATATCTGCAAACCATTCACTACTGTAAGTTTGCAGTGTTTCGTCATCTTGTAACTTCAAAATTGCAAAAAGAAATTTCAATTCCTTAGACATGAACTCTACATCAAGACCAAAATCATTCCTCATTTTACTCTCCTTTAATAGTGTCCTCACTTAACCTCTTTGCAAATGATCCGACGACAGTAAACTTCTCCATTCCCTCTGATCCAGTAACATAAAAAGAACCGCTACGTAACCATGCATGCGCAATTAATTCCCCATTATTATCCTTAGCAGTTCCTAAATAAAGTGTACTCTCAATATGACGTTTTTCGAGCATTTTCATCCCAGCCATAGCTTTAACAAGGCATTGACTTTCCCAAAAAGTATAACGACTCATAACAGAAATAGCTTCGGACACCTTCTTTAGTGTATCCCAGTGTGGCTGAGTGTGAGTAAATGATGTTTCGTTCATGTAATCTCCTAAAGAAGGTGCAACTTTGGAAAATGTAATACTTTTTAGTACACGTGCCCACCCTAAGAAAATAAAAGCCTCAAAAAGTAAAAACTTTGTTTTCGTGTTCAATGATAAAAATATCCTTAACCTTTTCACAATATTCATTAATCCCTCCCTAATAATTCTCTTAAAGTTATGAATCTATTTATTAGGGTGATCTTTTATTTGAATTAAACCTTCTTGATACAAACACTCTAAAAAGGAAAGAACTTGCTCTTCACAATCTTTTCGTTCAATATCATAGTTAGATACTAACATGGTAACAAGCTGATTAATTATTATTGGCTTTTCAATAAGCTCCCATATTTCTCCGCCTATTTCACCTAAGTTATAGTAATTTCCTTTTTGGACATTTAACATAACTTTTTCTCCATCCATATCGCTTACTATATTACCTTTACTTTGGACAACGTTATGTTCTAATGATATTTTTCTCGAATGTACAACCATCAACCATACTCCCTTTCTGTATTGTATTTAAAATAACTTGCACAAGCTCATGAGCTGTAAATCTCGAATCCGGTCGTCTTAATTGAAACATTTCCATTCCGCTTGCAATATCAGATGACGTTTCAAAATGCCATTCCATCAATCCTAATTTAGAAATTAAAGAACTCCTAAATGTATGGTAGTATAATTTATACAGACGTGTAAGCCCTTCTATCCGGGTCATCTCTATATCTTCTCCCTGCGCTTTTACTAATTCAATAACACCAGCAAGAGGTAAAGGATCAGGAAAAAATTGAGAATTCACAGGAACAGCATACTTCGTTTCCCTTTCAAACAAAGGGCTATATTGCGTTATTTCCATTCCAAACTCATCTAAACTTTCTTGCCATAATTTTTGTTGTGGGTAAGACGGATGAACCATTGGGGTATTCTTACATAAAAGAGACACGGCGACTATATCATCACTTAAAAGCTGATATCCTTTACTCAAAAAGGCCGAGGATAAAGTTGATTTTCCGGCTCCTGAATCACCAATTAAAGCATATGCTTTCCCATCTATGGCAATCACACTTCCATGCAATGGAAGTACTTTGCGTTGCATTAAAAGTGCCCCCATGCAAGTTCCCAAAATATATAGTCGTATTTTATTTTCATCCGCCCCTGGCATAGGTGAAAAAGTAATTTTTTCGCCCGCTTGGATAGAAAATATTGCAGTTTGAGGAACATGAAACATCACTACCTCATCTTCCACTACAATTGTTTTCCGCTGTTCTTCGTTATATTTATCCCATCGTTTAGATAAATCAATTATTTCAATTTGAATATCTGCCATCTCTTTCTTTTCATTTAGCTGAGACAATTCGGGTAATGGGATTTCACTTACTATTTTTAACCCGAATGCTTTGTATAACACATTCTCCATAGAATTGATCATCCTATTCACTCCATATTGTCATTTTTTTGAAAGCTCTTATATAATAAAGCTATATAAGAGCTTTATTTTTCCAATGACTTAACTATACTTCACCGGATCATCTGGATCAGGTTGAATAGCATCTGGATATTTATGCCCAGGTCCCGCCATAGTCATATTAATATTAAGCACTTCTAATACAGGTTGTTTCCATTCCTTTTTCATACGTATCACCTCCTTTCATATTACTTTTTTTATAAATCGATAGAAGATTAAGCTGCGCATCAAAATTCTAAAATCTAAATCAAATGCATATTCTGGTCGAGGTTCTTTACAAATTTTTGAGATAGCTTTCTTAATTACCTCTACATTTAGAAATTCAGAAATTACTGGATCTATACTAAGTTCTTCAACTTCCTCAATAAATTCATTCCAAAAAGGAGCCATACGGTAAACACCATCTGCACCTTGAATACCTCGAACCCGTTGATTCAATCGTACTTTATCAGGAAGGAAATTCTTTGTGGCTCTCCGGATCAGGGCTCGATCTAAACCATTTTGAACATACTGTTCTTCTGGAACTGACAAACAAAATTGAATCAATCGTAAGTCATTTGTGGGATCACGATCCCATAAAGCATAACGTAATGATAATTTCGTTTCATACGTTCCATTTATGCTCCAATAATATGGTTTTTCAAACTGTTCTCTTTTCATGTCATATGCATTAGAGATAGAGGTGCCTGTTATATCAATTTCTTGTTCTCTAAGTCTGTCAAAAACATTCATTTCCCTTGCAAATTCCGGATTAATTATTGCGGAATTTGCATCTTGTTTTCCTGAAAAAAGTAACTGATGCAAAAATGGAAAAGCCTTTCGTCTTACCACTTCAAAAACACGTGATTTTTTCACTCCTATATTTCTACTATATAAATATAGTTCACGATAAAAACGAATCCAATGTAGCTTTTTCAATAACATTGCCTGGTAATCTAAAATAGGTCCCCATGATACTGTCCAATTACCTCTTTGACCACTAAGAAGTACTCCTATTCCATGCTGAGATGCTTTTTCATAAACTCCACTCAACCAAAAAGTATTCTCAAAAAATTTATATGGCATCTCCATTGTTTCCAGCCAATCATCAATTTCCGATAGTGGGCTTCTCTCTGGCAATTCTAAATAATAATCCTGTATATTCCCTACATGCTCTACAGTCGATTGAATAAATGGTCTTTCGTCAGCTATCCTACCTTTGTGTGTCCAATCTTCAAATCCTTCTACTGGAACATAACTATACGTATGTAATTTTTTATTTTCAGCCCGTAAATCCTTTGCAGCAAAACTAACGACAGAACCTGAGTCTAGCCCTCCACTCAAATGGGCTCCTACTTGGTGATGTGTTCGTAAACGGGCCTTCACTGCACTTTTATACACCTCTCGAAACGCCTCTTCATACTCTTCATTTGATTTTAAATTAAGCATTTTCCCAACAGTTGGTGTATAGTATCGCGAAAACTTCACTTCGCCTTCTTTTACCAAAATAGTGTGTGATGGGGGCACTTGTTCTATATATTTGTAAACTGTTAACTGTGGATCTACCGATTCGAAATTTACAGGTATAGCTAAAAATTCAGCAATCCACTGCTTATTTAATTTCTTCTCAACATATGGTAGAGAAAATAACGGATTTATAATAGTACAAAAAGCAAATTTTCCCTCACCACGATAAAAATAAAGTGTCCGACTTCCTGAAAAATCTCTGGCACCAAAAAGAATTTGTTTTTTCTCATCCCAAATCATAAAGGCAAAATCGCCTACCAAATATTTTGGAGCCGCTTCCCCCCATTTCTGATAAGAGAGTAAAATCAACTCACTATCTGTCATGTTTTTTCTATCCGCATAATCCACTTGTAATTTTTCAAATAACTCATTACGATTATCAATAATAGCATCTGCTGTAATTGCCAGTTGCCTTTCATAATTATAGAAGGGTAATTGTTCACCAATTGACTCTGGTGTAATCCATTGTGCATGACATCCTAGAAAAGCATTTTCTTTGTGCCATATTTGAATATCATCGGCAGGATATTTGTATAAACGACTCATTACTTCTCTTCCGTGCTCAATTGATACAGGCTCATTAGTAAAGTGAATAATGCCAGTTATAGCGCTCATTTCTTCCTCCTAATATATGAAAAGTTACTACAAATACTATTTACATATTAAATTCGTTAAACACACCCTTTAATCATTCTTTTTAACGAACGAAATTATTTGTTTTATTACTTTCTCAATTACATACTTTAATTTACTTGCAGACTAAGATATAGATATTTAAAACCTATGATCATCCCTTTTTTATATTAGTTGAAACTAAATATTCCTAAATAACTTTCGGAAAAATTCACTATAAAGAACAAATAGTGGTACGTATACAAATTTAATTCCACTTTCACTTACTTTTCTTTTAATTCTTCCATTCTACAGCTTTCAAAATACCTTGAATTACCCTTCGTTGATCTTCTGCTAACATATTAGATCCTGAAGGCAAACAAATTCCACTTTGAAATAGGGACTGCGACACATCTTCATTTTCGCTATGCGGATAATACTTCTTCTCTTTAAAGAGCGACTGCATATGAAGTGGCTTCCACAAAAGACGCGCTTCAATGTTCTCTTCTGCTAAAGTTCTCAACAATTGCCCAATAGAGATCCCGGATTCTTTTTCATCAATTGTCAATGTCGTAAGCCAACGATTTGAGCGTGTATTTTCTAATTCAGGCATAAAATAAAATCCTGGCATGTGAGATAGCGCTGCGTAATACCGTTTATATATAGACCTTCTAGCCTTCACCCTATCTTCTAACACTTCTAATTGTCCTCTACCAATACCAGCTAAAATATTACTCATTCGATAATTATATCCTATCTCACTATGTTCATAATGTGGCGCTGGATCCTTTGCTTGTGTCGCTAAAAACCTCACTCTCTCTAATGCTTCTACATCATTAGAAACTAGCATTCCACCACCTGAAGTTGTAATAATTTTATTTCCATTAAATGAATAAACACCAAATTTTCCGAATGTACCGCTTGCTTTTCCTTTATATGTAGATCCAAGAGATTCTGCTGCATCCTCGACTATAGGAACATTGTATTGATTACAAAGTGAAAGAATTTCATCTAGTTTAGCACTCTGACCATATAAATGAACAAGAATGATAGCCTTTGGTAATTTCCCTGCTTTATCAGCTTCATATAATGCATGTGCCAATGCATCCGGTGACATATTCCATGTTTCTGGTTCTGAATCAATAAATACCGGTTCAGCTCCCAAATAAATAATCGGATTTGCACTCGCTACAAAAGTGAAACTTGAACAAAACACTTTATCTCCTTTTTGAACGTCTAATAATCGTAAAGCTAAATGAATGGCAGCAGTACCTGAACTAACCGCAGCACCATCTTTAACTCCTACAATAGAAGCAAGTTCTCTTTCAAATTCATCTACATTTGGACCAAGAGGTGCAATCCAATTTGAATCAAAGGCATCTTTAATATATTTCTGTTCATTTCCACTCATATGCGGTGAAGAAAGATAGATTCGTTTTTTATGCTGAATTGTTTGCATGTAAACACATCCTTTATACATATTTAAATACTATGTATCTAGAAACATATGCTTTAATACTGGTATATCAGGTAATCTCCTTAAATTATCAATTGTATAATGTGCTTTATAAGCTTGCTCAACTATAAGATTATGGTAAATCCCATCTTCTCTATTAATGTGAACCGTTAACCATTTTAGTTTCTTGGCAGTTATAAAATCCTTGCTTAAATTATCTCCTATATAGACACATTGCTGATGAGACACCTGTAATTCCTTACTTATTTTTTCATAAGGGATTTCGCTCGGCTTCCAACATTCTTTTCCAAGCTTATCAGTGAGAATTATTGAATGAACTCTCTCTTTTAACTTTAATGCATTTATTTTTCTTTCTTGAGCAACTAAATATCCATCTGAAATTAGTCCTATTTTTACGGTATTAATTAAATTATTTAGTACCCAATCCGCTTCCTCCAATAATTGAATATCTGGTTTATGGGCCCTATATTGTTCTATCAAATTACCAATCAATTTTTCATCATAATCAATGTTTAACTTTTCTAGTGTTTTATTAAACACTAACTTTCTTTCCCCCGAATTGAATAATCGCATTGCAATATTATAAAATTCAGTTTTTTTATGATTCACTTTAATCCAATCATCCACTGCTTTAAAACCACTTACGACATAATCTTTTTCTTTATACAAAGTATCATCCATATCAAAAACAATTGCTTTAATCATCATATTAAATACTCTCCATAAAAACTGCTTCATCATATCTAAGCATTGTTAAATTTTCTCTCCAATTAAAGTCCTTATCTATAAAAACTTCCCCCTGACACATTTTAATTGTCCAAAGCGGAAAATTCGCTCCTGCTTCTATTGATAGCGGAATTCCCCCACCAAAACGTGGGTTTATTTCAATAAACGTAATTTGTCCATCCTCCTTTTTAAAACATTGTAAAGTAATACACCCAATAGGATTAGGAAGAGCTTTTATTACAGTTTCTGCTGCTTTGATGATTTCAATATCCTTCTTGGTCATACCTTTACTTACCTCACCTGCTCGTGTTTCTATGCGCAACCTAGGAACAATTGTTTTTATATTTCCATAGAAATCTACCATTATATCTATAGTATATTCTTCTCCTGAAACGTACTCTTGTATCATAGCGTTAGGTATATACTCCTTAAAAAATTCCAATTCCTTTTCATTCATAATTTTTGTTACACCTTTACTAGAACTGCCATCATAAGGTTTAATTAATAGTGGAAATTGATATTCTTTTCTTTCAATCTCTTCATCACTAAATACTCTAGGCGTTGGTATATTATTAGAAACGAAAAAGTTATATGTGTATTTTTTGTCATTAGCTATTTTATTTAATTCCATACTAGAAACTAGTACTTTTACACCGATACCTTCAAAAACCTTTGCCTTATTAGCCAAAAGCATTAATTCCGTATCAATTAACGGGATTATTAGATTTATCATTTCAGATCTACATATTTTTAATAATTCATTTATATAGCCTTCTTCATTTACATGCGGAACAATAAAATGCTTATCGCTAAAGTATATGGTAGGTGCAGTTTCTTTTAAGTCTGCAGTAAAGATTTTCCCTTTAATCCCTTCTTGTTTAAATGCTTCCTTAAATTTTTTAATTAAGGCGACCCTCCTACCTGAGCTAGTAAACAAAATATTCATTTCATTCTCCCCCATGCTCGATTCCCCCCTTAAAAACTGGCATAGTCACATGCTTATTATTTGTTATCCCTTCCGACTTTAAAACCTTACTAAAAGTTCGATATAAAATTTTTAAGTCTAAAAGAAAACTTTGATTCTCAACATACCATACATCTAATTTAAATTTCTCATCCCATGAGATGCTATTTCTTCCATTAATTTGAGCCCACCCAGTGATTCCCGGTCTTACATTATGCCTTTTAGCTTGCTCTTGCGAATATAAAGGCATATATTCTATTAATAATGGGCGGGGTCCCACCAAACTTAATTGACCTTTTAGCACATTTATTAATTGTGGTAATTCATCTAAACTATATTTTCTAAGAAATTTTCCTACTTTAGTTAATCTAGCGTGATCTGGTAAGAGCTTCCCATTACTATCTCGCTCATTGGTCATCGTACGAAATTTATAAAGATAAAAAGGTTTTCCATGTAACCCTGGACGTTGTTGTCTAAATAAGATGGGTGATCCTATCTGGATTTTAACTATAATTGCTACTAAAAGAATAACGAAAAAAAAGCAAATTAATAATAATAAAGAAATAAAGATATCAAACAATCTCTTCATTACCAATCATTCCCCCATCTTAAATTATTACAAATGCTTTTCCAAAGTTAAATAATCTACAAAGTATTCATTACGGATTGAAATCAAGTATATTCAAGTTGTAATTAAAGAATTGTATTCAATTTCTCTTTACTTATCACCTGCAAACATTTTCTATAGTACACAACTTTAAAACTTAATAAGTAGAAGAAAGCAATACACATAGGTGCAAAATATATTTTTCCAAATGCTTATCCAAGAGACTATTACACACTGTAAAAATCTCAAAAAATATATTCACAAACACAATTTTATAAACAACGCTTAGTAGTATATAAAAAAATCCATTTATTATTTAAAAATTCTCCTACACACTATTTTTTAGTATGCAGTTAACGTAATAATAAAAAGCCAATAAACATATTATCTATTAGGAATTAGGCTATTTCGAATGATTATATTGGACCAAATCCCTTCCATAGTACTACTTGAAACTACTAAAAAAAGCGGATGAAATTGTGTACGGTGTACCATTATATAATACTTTATAGACATATTTATTAAGATTCATTCTACTTCCTTTCTCATAATTTTTTAAAACTATTCAAATTTAATTATCACCATGCATTAATTTGGATTTATTACACCATTAACAATATTTCCTTGCAAAAATTCCCTCCCTGTAATTGTAATTTTCGCATTATTCAACACATTGTTTTGAATTACTACTAGGGGTGTAATACTCGTTGTTCTATTATCTATCCCAACTTGCATCAAATTTGTGGAATTTATAATATTATTTTGAATTACCACTTGCTTACCAGTAAACACTGTATCCAAAATAATAATAGCTCTCTGAAGAGTATCATTTGTAATTTTTATAGTATTTCCCCTTAACACTATATCATCAGATACATTTTGAATATTCAAGACCGTACCATTTGGTTTTTCTATATGACAATCAATCATCTTAAATGCTTTGAGGTTATTCACTGTAAATAACGTGTTATTTCTATCTATACTAAAGAACTTGCAATCTATTAATTCTAAAGTGTTTCCTGTACTTGTTATCCCCAAAAAAGTTATTTCCTTAAAAAAGCAATTCGTATATGTCCCTGCAACTAAGGTTGGGGTTTTAACATTATTAAATATACTATTTTCAAATATCCATCCTGATTTAACTGTTCCTACTGGTACATAATTTAAATACAAAACGTCTTGTCCTTCAAATATACAATTTGCGATAATTTGCGGCTCATTTTTCATCTCTAATGTCCACTGATACAGTGATGACAAGGAGTTTAGCTTATCTGCATCGTTTATAAAACGACAGGAATCAACTTTAACCGCATATGGAAATGGGGTATCAATAACCATTTTACTATTAGAAAAAACATTATCCAATATGTTAATAGTTCGATTTGCATATACACCTTGAACATTTATTTGTGCTCCGTATACATAATTATTAGAAAAAACAACATCTCCTAACAAAGAGACCTTAGTTAATCGGATATTATTCCCTGTTACGATTACCCTATCTGCACCACCATTAATAGATAGCCCAACATAAGCATTTGAAATGGTATTCATAATAGAATTATTTGATATATAAATAAATTTTCCATTTATAACAATAATATTATAATTTTTATTTTCATGAAAATTATTTCTTTCAATATATATATATTGGTTTAAATCATATCCATCTTCAATATCTATTCCACTTTGTGGATTGGTACCTGCGATGTGATGAATTTCATTATCTCGAATATATACATTCTTTGCCCCACATACACTAATCCCTTGTCTACGGCAATCATGTAAATTACATTTTTCTATATAAGTATATTGTGGAAAAGAAGGCACCCGAACATTTATTAAACAATTTGCAGGGGCAGGAACATTCCCTTGATGCAAAACAACTTTAGCATAACTTGCTCCATTAGGGACTTCTACTTCATCAAAGAATTGTACATTGACTTTTGAAGATAAAAATATATTATTTGAAGTGTAAAAAATGACATCATAGTAATCGCATTTTATATCAGAACCCAATGCTCCAAATCCATTTCCATATAAACCGAAGTAGCCATACTTTACAATAGCCACTTGGGTCATATCAATTTGCAAACTGGAACGTATCTTTGTTGTACTACTTACTAATGAACCATCTGTTGTATTAATTGCTCCCTGTTCAAATGAACTTGCTAAAGATGTAGGAAAAGGTAAAATCTGCCCAAAAGTACTGTTTAGTGTAATGGCATCTCCTGTACAATCTAAAATATCTAGATTATCTAAAGATACAAACCTTGTATTGTCCCCCCCATCAGTAGGCGGAGTAAAACTCCCCACTTCAATTCCGTACCCGCCCTCATGTGTTCCCCCACTAGAATAATCATGTGTATATCTATCTCCTTGGATAATACCATTTGTTATCCTAGAATATACTTGATTTCTACGAAAGCTTATAATTGCATATCCAGTCAAATTATTTGTTTCCATTTTTAATGTTGAACCGTTTAGATTCAAAGTTAAATGACTTGGTGGTTCGATGGGTGTTTGTTTATCAATCAAATATATCCCTCTAGGTAACACAACTTCCGTACATCCTTGTTGGGCCGCCCAAACTAAAGCATTATTAATACCTTTAGAAGTATTGATAGCCTCAGTCCCATCATTCTTAACATTCCACCTATCTAATTCTAATGTATATATACTTGTAGAATTTGTAGCTTCTAATGATTTTGGAATCCATTTTAATTGCGTACTATCATAAGTTAAAATGTCATTATGAAAAGGAGGCTTGGACACCAAATCTAAATCATTCAAATTCCCAAGATTATCCCTTCTTCTCCACATCAATTCACACCTCTTTTTGCTTTTCTACATCTTATGTTTCATAAGGTAAATTGATTGGATATAAGAGAAGTAATATCACTTTTTATTGTTCTTCAGAAATTCATTATTTAGAAAGCCTTTTTATAATTCCTTTCTCCTTCCCTAAAAAGCTCTTTTCCTACTAGCTGTTTTTATTTCAATAACCTTTTATTTACATTATTTAAACTTACAATAATCAAGATGTTTAACTTCTAGCTAAATAATTAAAAAGACACTATGCTCTTTATACATAACGCCACTATTATTACCTACTTTTTCAGAATATCCTAAAATCTTTTACGTAAATAAAGCATTTTTTACTGTGATATGGCGAAAATAAAATAATGATTTATGGAAAATTATCATTCGAAACCTTCCGAGTTAATATTTTCGACTTTATTTTTTTTATTAATATTCGGGTTAAATTAAGGAAATATCTATACTCTTCCGTCTCTTTAAATACCATCCAAAAGATAAAATTCGGAATAATTAGGCACGAGATACTACGTATTACCATGTCCATAAATATATTTATATGAAAAATATAACCAATTAAATCCGTTGCTATAACAGAAAATACTACAAGCACTACAAACAAAATATATCTAAAAAAATATATTTTAACAGATCTTTCAAAAAACAATTTAAATATAATATAAGGATCATACCAAAAGTAAGTACATAATCTACTAATAACAGTCCCTAAAAACACTCCTGCTATTCCTATTTGTTTCGCAAGAATTATAGAAACTACAATATTTATAATTGCCGCTATAATAGGTCTATACTTCCCCTTTTTAAATAAACCTGTGGTTTCTCTAAAAATTGTAGTTGTATTTTGCATTCCTGAAGTGAAGAAATTAAGTAATATGGAAAATAATACATACTTATTAAATACATATTCCTCACTTAACCAGAGTGTTATAAATGGATTTATCAAATTCCAAAGGCAAACTGTACAAAATCCATATATCCAAAAATTTAAAAAGTTAATTACACGAAAAATAAAATATTTTTTTCTGCATTTTCTTTCACATTCAAATTTCCAACACTAGCAGTGATAGAATAAAAAAAATACCCTAATAAGGTATTTAATGTATTTAAGATCAACAGATAATTTGAATACACACCAACCCAAATAACTCCAATAAATTTCGATATAATTATATTATCAGTTGCATTAATTACTACACCACTAATTTTATATAGTAACAAGGAATATAAATTTTCGAAAAACTCTCTTCTGTCTACCTTAGATAATTTCGCATTATTTTTTTCTTTTAAAAATGGATATAATTTATTTGCCTTATTTGCAATATATACATTCTCAATTACTTTTAATGTTAATTGAGATAGTAGTACTACAATGTAATCACTAATAATTATTAATAAAACAATTTGTAATGCGTTAGATATAATTATGAACAAAGTGTGTATTTTAGAAATGATATAGTTACTTTGATCAGCAATAATAATAGATTGCTTATATACAAAATAATATGATGACACCGAACTTATTAAAAATAAGAGATAGATAATGTTAATGTCTTTAATCGTAGTATCTGCATTCATTAAATGATCAAGAAATGGCAATAGCGATAACCCTATTAATAAAACTACTACTCCTATTATTCTGTATGCTTTTTGATATAAATTCATTAATGCCTGTATTTTATAAATATCCTTCTCAGCTAATGGCCTATATAAACTATAAATTATAGCTGTATCAAATCCTAAATTAGCTAGTGAAAACATCAATAGTATACTTGTAAAAAGTCCATCCACACCTAAATATTCTATACCGAGTGTATAGATAAAAACAGTTCGAACAATAAATCCCATGCCAATACTAATTATTTGTCCAGACAAACCGAATAAAATATTTTTTAAGGAGTTTTGTATTCTCATCGTAATACCTTCTATATTTTAGTTGTTTTGCGTACCCACTCTACTAAATTTGGCACTAATTTTCCTCTTTAAAATAGGGAAAAACTTTGTTATCCTGTATTTTAATAACGCTTTCCTTCGTTGCGCCTTGAAATCATAATCTAGAAACCAATTTAGTAAATTTTCATCTGCAATACAATCACAATTTTGTTTCATTCGCACTGGGATTAAACCCCAATACATTTCAATGAATGTATTGGTAAAAAACTTCACCTCGCTATTTAAAGAAGTTTTAACGTACTGATAAAGATTACTTGGAATATTAAAACCATATTCACGAGGATCTCTCCCTTCAGCAATTATTCCCATAATTGTTCTTAAACATTTTTCACATTTACAACAATTTTCTTCATTTTTAAAACATACCCTGATATTAACAGGTTCTTTATTAGCTGAATAATGGTCCACAACAACTTTAATCTTTTCTTGCCTAGTAAGTTCGTATCCATCATGAAAGACTGTTCCAGATGCATATTTTATTTCATTATCCACAGTTGGATCAGATGCACAAGTAACTTGATATAATGGAGAATTAGAGCTTGCAATGTATATACATTTTATCTTAAGTTTAAAGGCTATTGGAATAGCTGCAGATATTATTGCTAGACCATGATGCAATCCATGCCACCATGTATCGTTTAACTTTTCTCTAAAATCATGGTCAATGTTCCCTGCAATTATAAAGGTCCCATAGTTAGATTGTATAAAAATATTTTCTAGTCCATTATCCTTTACAAAATTTATGGCATTTTCTTTATCTGCCTCCCATACTTTACTACCCTCTATTTCATTTTCATGCCATCCATATTCAGTAACTAGCAAGGGGTTTTTATCTTTTATTCTTATAAATGTAGTAAGTGCATCTAATCCCCCACTAAATAAAGATGCCGCTTCAAGTTCCGGAATGTAAACATTATCAATAATTTCTCCTACATCCACGGATCCTTTAAATTTCACACCAGGAAACATGTTTTGATATGCATTTTTTATATTATTTAAACAAATATAAAAAGATTTATCTAATTCACTTATTACCATTGTTGAATTAGTAATCCATACAAGAGGTACTACATTTGCAACAAACGGAATAGCTAAAATACTTAAGGGGATATCAGATACATCATAGTTATATTCAAGAAACATATGATTACTTGTCTTAAAATACTTTTGTAAATTCCCCTTAATACTAAAAAAATAATCAACTCTATTATTTCTTACGACAATTTTATCGAGAATTATACTATTCATTTGAGCCTCCTAATAAATCGCCATTTTTACCACAGTACATTTGTTAATTAGAGAACTGTTTTAACCATTGATTTACTACATCAAAATCCACCTGAACATCCGTTATAAATTCTGAGTTTATCATTTTTTCGAGATTATTTAAATCTTCTCTATCAATCAGATTTAAATTATACGTTTCACCCATCCCCTTAGCTCTTTCATCTATGGAGATAATTATTGCACGTTTTTTATGACGCATAGCAAATATACCGCCATGTAAACGCGCTCCAACATAATCAACGGCTTTATTTAGGATTTTTTCATACGCCTCTATAGTAGGAGGTATAATTTTTATGCCCTGTATACCTTCTAAAGATTTTAAATGTTCGAAATCATCGGCGTCTTGTATCCAAAAGTAGACATTTTCATAACTTTTGCTAAGTATATCTATCAATAATTGATCTTTTTCACGATCTTTAGAATGATGGGTTAGTGTAAAAACAACCGATTCCGATTTTCCACTTGGAATTCCCCTACAAAAATCATGCGTAAAAGACCACAAAGTTGCACAACCAGTATTTAGAGCTTTAAACCCCATTTCTTCTAAAAATTTTTTTGTTCTTTCATTTCTAACGCTATGTATATATTCATGTGATAAAACTTTTCTATATAACATTTTTGTATAGGGATTTATTTTATTCCCTTTTCCTGCACCAACTCCAACCAGAATACTCCCCTTTAAAGGTCCATAATTTAATATATTAATATTCCACTGTGGGAAATGAGTAAACATATCCATTGCTAGCAAATTCGAACCACCTACAAACTTATATTTCGCATCACTATAAATCTTTACCCTATTTGATTTTCTCGCTACTTGGTACCAATGAAAAGGTGAAACATGAGTGGGTAATGTTAAAACATATGCATTTTTAGTTATATCAGAAAGATGATGCTTTACACACTTCATTATTATATCGTCACCCTTGTTAAGAGAACCTACTGATGTATCTAATACTAAAACATTATCCATAAAAATAATTCCCCAAAGTATCTTTTATAAGTAGTAAAAGATTTTTAGTTTTATAACTTAATCTATTCTAATTCAATTAACCTATATATCTTTTCCATTTCTATTTCATTACCATAATTTTTTTGACTTACATTATTAACAATTTCATTTCTGAATTCAACATCATCAATCATTTTTTTTATTCCTTCGACAATTCCCTTTATACCCATTGGACAAATATATCCATCTACCCTGTTCTCCAACTGACTTTTGGCTGTTGAAAAATTAGTTATTAATACTGGTTTTTTAAGAATTTGCGCTTCCCGAACTGTTACTGCCTTCCCTTCGTATCTAGAAGGTTGTACATAAATATCACATACTTTTATGTACGGGTACGGATTAATCTTCTTACCTAGTAAAACAAATTTATCTTGAAGTCCTAGTTTATCTATCAACAATTTAAGTTCCGCTTCTTGAGGCCCATATCCAACTATGTACCACTCGATATCATACCCTTGATCTAATAGTTTTCTAAGCGCATATATAGCGTTATCAATTCCCTTAGCATGCGAAAGTCTAGCAACAGTAATTAACTTGATTCGCTCGCTATTTATTGGTATTTCCTGAGTAATATCTCCTTCATTAGATTGTCCGCGAACAAATTCAGAATCTATTATATTTTCTATTACTTGTACCTTTTTATTAATATAAGGCAGACTATTCAGGAATGTATCTCTACAACTTTCAGAAACTGCCACGATATCATCCATTTCCCTCCACATTTTACATTCCATTTCTTTGTTAAGTTGTATGTTCGAATAATCAGTATGAATCCACCCAATTTTTCTTTTCGCTCGAACTTTATCCCCTATAAAATAATGCGGCCATCAAAAACTTATCGCAACATCGTACTCTTCTCTCAACTTTGGAAGAAATGGAAGAGATATTCTCCATCCATATTGAATGACGAAGTATCCAGGTTCTTTACTATTTACATATCTTCCATGCATAACACCCATAACTTTTCCTATCATCCTAGTAATTCCAATTGAGAAATGCCCTTCTTGTAATATCTGCTTAATTGATTTTCTAAAAGTAGTATATTGTTGCAATTCTTCTAATAAATTCGGCTCTTTAGGTAGTAAAGAGAAAAATCCTCCTTCATGTTTAAATAACATTAAATCTATATCATACTTACTGTAATCAATTGTATTTAATAAACCAATCAAACTTCTTTCTACTCCACCAATTTCCATATCAAAAGATGTAATTAATATTCTTTTCTTTTTCATTATAGGATACCTCACAAAATCTATTATTGATTTCTCTTCCTCATTTTATATTAGTATTTTGCTGTTACGCTCAACAAATCTCCTTATACATCAGACATATAAAATGAAAACAAATTAGATTACCCTATTTCTTCCTTGCGCACAATTCCATATAACGATAGCCACTCGTAAATGTTATCGTTAATATCAAAGCCTAATTTCGATATATTGTTAATTATGAATTCCCTGTCAGGTCTTTCTTTTAACAAAGCTTTATAAATTTCTTTACACCATATTTCAATTTCTTCATCTAAGTCAACAAATGACATTATCCCTAACCCCATATCAGTATTATTAGGTAGCGTATCTGCTACAACACATGGTACACCTGCAGATTGCGCTTCTAAAGTTACAATACCAAACCCCTCAAACAAAGAAGGAAAAATAAAAACATCAAAACTCTTCATGAGTCGTGAAATATCCTTCCTAACCCCCAAAAATCTAATGTTTTCAAAAATCCCTAATTGCTTTGCTTTTAATTCAATAGAAATCCTTAACGAGCCATCTCCTACTAAAATAGCAACAAAATTTGAATCTCGTTTTAAAATTTTCTTTAAAACTTTTAGGATAAAAATATGATTCTTTGACTCTGAAAAACTTCCTATATGTCCTATTAATTTTGCTGCATTCGGTATATTAAGTTCCCTTCTTACGCTGACACTACTCCCAGCGTCTATATCAGTAAATTGATTAATATCTATACCGTTTTTAATTAGTTCTATCCTCTCACTATGAAGCATCCTTTCGCCAAATAAAAAACGTGCTGCTTCAACGCTGCACGCACAATAATTAGTTCCAGCATATTTAATAATAGATTGCAAAACCTTTAGGATAACTCTTGCTTTTATTCCAGAGTCTTGTGGCCAATTATTACTATGCGAATGACAAATTCTCTTTTTTATACCAGCTATTTTTGCCGCTACAGCAACGAAACCACCTTGATAATCCGTATGTGCATGTACAACTTCATATTGATTATCCGACATAATTTTTACAAGTTCTTTAACATAGGAAAAAGGTCCTATTTGTCCTAAACTAGGTACCTTATATATTCTCCCACCTAACGCCATTATTTCATCTTCATAATCATTTTTCTCATTTCGATGAGATACAAAATCAAACTGAAGCTGCCTCTTATCTGTTTTCCTATATATATTCATTAGTAACGTTTCAGCTCCCCCGCGATTCAGAGCGCTGACAATGTGTAAAACCTTCTTTTTATTTTTAGGTCTAAGCTTAGAATCTATCCCCATTTAACAATCCTCTCCCAGCATTTTGCACTTTATTATCAAAGTAGGTTGCTCTTATAGATAATTCCCAGAGTAATTACATGTTCATATACAAAATAAATAAAATAGCACACTAGAACTGCATAATAAATTAACTTTTGATCTTTATCTGTAAATGACTTCACAACCCAAGAAATTAATATTAACTGATACAATCCAAAATATATGGAGAATCTAGCAAATATCCAATTTTGTGTTGAAATAATCATAAAAACAAGACCTAATATAGACATATTTACAATATAATCACTTTCAGGGAATAACGCCCTCATTCTATCTTTCCCAAGGTAAGCCAGTATAATTGGCACTATATTCACAGCAACCCTAAGTATATTGGCACCACCTTCATGAAATTCCTTATATTGACCATATTGAGTATTTCCAATAGCCGAAAATAAAACTTCTGAAAACTGATTAAAGCCTATAACTACACATACTGCTAAAAAAAGAAGCAAATATGTCGTTCCTGACCAGGCTTTTTTTCTTACAAAAAAGTAGATTGGCATAAGAACTAATGCACTTGCATGAAATGTGGATGCGCATAATACAATTGCCATATATTTTTTCCATTTTCCTTCAAAAATATATTTTGTAGCAGCAAAAATAATTGCAGCAGCTAAATATTGCCTGATCCCATTCATTGATGTTAAATACATACCTGACGTAATATAAACATATAAACTCAATTCAATTAACCTTGAATATTTATATAGTGTTGCTATAATGAGTACATTTGTTATCAATGCTGTAGTAAAAACCATTACTTGAGGATCATCCGTATATTTTTTCAAAACCATTTGAAAAATATTAAAGCCCATGTCTTTGTTAGTTTGAACATACTCCCAATTAAAATCCGTTATTTTATATGCATGCATATAAAAATAAGTATCCCCAATATTATTCCGAAGCCCCGATACTAATATAAGGGATAGAGCGGCCATCAAAATTAGAAACTGATTTAGCTTTATCGGTATAAGACTATTAGTCACTGGTATAGCAAAATACCTTGCAAAAAATGCGAGTATGAATACTATAGCAAGATTCATCCAAAGTATAGTCATTATTATTTCCTCTCATTTACTTACTAATTAAATTTTTAAATGTTTACTTTCATTTTTGTTTTCATTTTAATGTAACTATAAAGGATAGCCCCAAATGGTAGCGCACACAGTGTTAGTCCTTTACATGGTGATTCTTGTATAAACTTTCTATTTCTTGCTATAAAACTACTAGATACATAATGTATAGCTTGCCTATACTTAAATAGTCGATTAGTAAATGGCAATTTCATAAGTTCCTTGCGATAAAAGGCAAAACCTTTTGGATTTTTATGATATTGATTTAGCATATTCATTGATGATCCATCAGCCATGTATTCCACATAACAAAGTGCCTCATTCATTAGTAACATCTCATACTGCTGATCTAACATATAATATTTATATGCTAATCCAACATATTTTTCATTTTTAAAAATTGGGTATCGATATTTCTTAGTCAATTCTGTGCGATAAACCAATTTTTTATCACCTGTGACACCATGTTTGTTGTAAAGATTAAACAACGTGGAGTATTTAAGGTTTTCTGGTAACTTTGAGCCAATTATTTGCCCATTTGTATACAAATCCAATCCAATTATCCCACTAACTTCATCATTCCCATATCTACTCCAAAAAGAAAGGATTTTTGTTACAGCATCATCTGGCATATAATCATCAGAATCAATACAAACATTTAACTCCGTATCAATCATTTCATATGCTGCATTATGAGCACTATGCATACCTTGATTACTTTGCCAATGATACCTAATTGTTATACATTCTTCATCAATCCAGCTATCAACCAATGTTTTTGTGTTATCACTAGATCCATCATCTATTATTAACCATACAAAATTCTTACATGTTTGACGTTTTAAACTCTCATAACAATTTGCAAGACAATACGCTCTATTATAGGTAGGGGTGAAAATCGTTAAATTCTCCAAATTACTCACCTCGAAAGTACGGAATAATAGTCTTGAGTTAATTCTGCCGTATGTTTTATATCGTAGCCTTTCTCTAAAAATACTTGAGCTGGTATTTCCCTCGGAAAATTACTAATTTCTATATTTTTCATTTTTTCTATCCAAGCCATTTTATCTGTTAGAGGAACATGTTCAACTAAATTCATCCCTAAATCCACTTCTTTCGTAATATTATCCGATATGATACAAGGTAAACCAACCCCTTGTGCTTCTACAAGTGTGACTGGTAATCCCTCATGAATAGATGGGAAAACAAACACATCAAATGCTTGAAGTATCTTTTCTATATCACTTCGTACCCCCAGAAACCTTATGTGATTCTCCATGTTCAAATCCCTTGCTTTTTTTTCAATTTCCAAGCGAAGCGGCCCTTCTCCAGCTAATAAAAGTATTGAATTTGGCCGAAATTGAGTTAACTGCGCAAATAAATCTATAAGATAGGTATGATTTTTTTGATAAGCGAATCTTCCGACATGACCTATAACAAGAGCGTCTTGTTCAATTTGTAATTCCTCTCTTACTTGTTTTCTTATTTCTGGACAGAACAAAAATCTATCACAATCAATTCCATTTTTTAAGATTCTAGCTGTATCGGCTTCATCTACAAATAACCATCTGGCAGCAGCATTCGAACATGCTAACAAATGTGTTGCACATGTGGCTATAGATTTTCCTGCATACCATTTATAGATTTTAGCCGCAGTACCACCTTCACTACTAGTATTATGACTATGCGCAATCCTAACTGGCACCCTTGCTTTTTTAGCTGAACGAAGTACAAATCCGCTCATTTTATCCATATGTGAATGAACGATTTTATATTGCGGATGAGAGCTAAAGAAAGTATCTAGCACCTTTATATAGCCTCTATGACCAACATCTGTAACATATGGAATTCTATGAGCTTTTCCGCCTAACTTTATTATTTCTTCATCAAATACACCCTCTTTACAAGTTAAAAAATCAAATTGTACTTTTGAGCGGTCTATATTACGATACAAATTCATAATTAAAGTTTCGGCTCCGCCTCTATTCATATTTACGACTACATGTAATACTCTCAATGGAGTGCCCAATTTAAATCCTCCATTTCATCCATATATGTTGTATAAATTTCTTGTTTCTCTTTCAATACTTCATTAACTGAATATTTACTTGTAATAATAGTACGTCCACACTGTCCAAACTGAGCTTTTAATTTAGTATTTTTAGAAATAGAATTTATTCTTTCAGACATCGTCTTTATATCATCACGATCTATAATCCAACCATTTTTATTACTAATAATTAGCTCCCTATGTCCCCGATTGTCAGTAGCGATAACCGGAAGTCCACAAGCCATAGCTTCCATAATATTAACTGGTAAACCTTCCCGGTAACTCGATGCAACAGCTAAGTCACACATCTGCAACAAAGAGGCTATATCATTTCTATAACCAAGAAAGTGAACCATATTACTCACGCCTAGTTGAGTCGCTATTTTTTTGCACTCTTCCATTAACGGTCCTTCGCCAGCAAGTA
Source organism: Bacillus cereus group sp. BfR-BA-01316 (assembly GCF_022664195.1). Lineage (NCBI taxonomy): Bacteria > Bacillati > Bacillota > Bacilli > Caryophanales > Bacillaceae > Bacillus > Bacillus cereus group sp. BfR-BA-01316. The sequence goes on along the minus strand of NZ_JAKUGX010000034.1, from coordinate 12,745 downwards.
GAAGCTTTGCATGCGGAATTTCATTTTTCAACTGCGCCAATGATTGAATTAAGAAGCTTTGGTTTTTGTTCTTATTAAATTCGGCAGCATAAAACATTAAAAAATCTTTTGTCTTATAACCATTTTTAAGCCTTAATTGCTCTTTTTCACTTTCAGTAGCAGGAACATATCGTTCTATATCTACTCCTACACCATGAACGAGTTTAATATTTTTCACCTGAAACCGATGTCTTACCGCTAAATTGTAATCTTCTTGATTAATTGTTATGAGACAATCCGTAGTAGTAGCTAAACTTCTTTCAATTGGATAGTATAAAAGCCAATTTTTGAATGGTGATCCTTTACAAAAGTGAAATCCATGCGCTGTATATATAACCTTTGTCCCTTCCCTCCGTGCTTTACGAGTAGCTAAACGAGCAATTACTCCTCCCATAGGCGTATGACAATGAATGATATGATATTTATTTTGATGAATAATTGATTTTAGTTTTTTATATGCATGAAGGTTTTGTATGCTAAGAGGTGATCTTTGAATAGGAATATTATATTTTTGAGTTACATATGGAAGATGTATATCCCCATTCGCTGCAACATGTACTTCCCATCCTTGTTCTGAAAACCATTGCAAATACGGTAAATGAAAAGCCTTAAAATGATAATCCACAGTTGCACAAAACAGAACTTTTTTAGACACCATCCCACGCACCCGTCTTATATTAAATTTTTTCTATTAACCTGATACCGGTATTAATAGTTTTAAAGTTTTACGCTTATTCACTAAGTTTAACAATCGCTTTCTTAATTCTACTTCGTTTAAATCTGTATAATTTGAAATAAACTCTTCTATTTCTTCTATTCGAACATTCATTTCTTGTCCTACATAAATTCTTGGGTGAACTTGCTTCTCATTCATTTCATCTTCTTTTAGTAATTCTTCAAAAAGTTTCTCCCCTGGGCGTATACCAGTAAATTCTATTCCTATTTCATCCACGGAATTTCCGGATAATCGAATGAGATTTTTAGCGAGATCGACTATTTTTACTGGTTCTCCCATGTTCAGCACAAAAATCTCCCCACCTTCAGCTAACGCACCAGCTTGCACTACAAGTCTAGATGCCTCTGGAATTGTCATAAAATACCTAATCATATCCGGATGAGTAACTGTAACTGGTCCACCGTTTTGAATTTGCTTCTTAAACAAAGGAATAACACTGCCTCTACTTCCTAAGACATTCCCAAATCTTACAGTAACAAACTTTGTATGACTTATTTTATCTTTATGTTGAATTACCATCTCAGCTAATTTCTTTGTTGCTCCCATAACACTCGTCGGGTTCACCGCTTTATCAGATGAAATCATAACAAACGTTCCTACTCCAGTTGCTCTCGCTGCCTCTGCTACATTCATAGTTCCAATCAAATTATTTTTAACAGCCTCTTCAGGATTATTCTCCATTAGTGGTACATGTTTATGTGCAGCTGCATGATATACAACATTCGGAAGATGTTTACTCATAATTAAATGCATCTTCTTAGCATCTTGTATATCTGCGATTTCAGGAATAAATGTGCCTTTCATCTCTCTATATTTTTCGTTTAATTCCATTTCTATAGAATAAATACTGTTCTCCCCATGCCCTAGTAAAATCAACTTTTTCGGCTTAAATTTCGCAACTTGTCTACAAATTTCCGAACCAATGGATCCACCTGCACCAGTAACTAAAATGACTTTGTCAGTTATATAATCTGAAATAATATCCATATTAAGTTCTACAGGATCACGCCCTAATAAATCTTCTACTTGAACATCCCTGAATTCATTCACCGAAACTTTACCTGTTACTAAGTCTTCTAACATCGGAAGAATTTGAGTTTTCACCTGTGTTTTCAAACATTCTTTTAAAATAATATTTCGATTCCCTTTGCTTAGTGAAGGAATTGCTAAAATAACATTTTCAATATTCAGGTTTTTAACAACGTACTCAATTTGATTAATACCGCCAATTACTGGAATCCCCCAAATATCAAGATTATGTTTTTTTACATTATCATCAATAAATGCGACTGGCATTAATTCGGCAGTACTATTCTTTAACAACTGCCTTGCAACCATTGTCCCCGCTGAACCAGCACCAACAATTAAGGTTCTTTTTTTATCACCCTTTTTTACATAATAAGCATCTCTGTACATTCTCCAAATAAAACGTGAACCGCCAATTAATAAAATATGAATCATCCAAGTTACAACTAACAACCGAAAATACATTTTTGGCATTATTATTTGTTGCACAACTGCTGTAGTAATGATAGAAAATGTAACAACTTTGCATATAATGAGTAATTCTCCTATACTTGCATATTCCCAAGCTTTGTTATACAACTTATACATTAAAGCAAACAAATGATGACTGACTAATAAAGTGATAGAGCTAATAACTGATGATAAAGTGATAACACTAAAGCTAGCATTTACAAAGAAATAACTAAAAAAAATAGCACTTAACACAATCAGTGAATCCATTAAAAGTAATAACGATACCCTCCGCCGATACGTCATGTAACTTCCTCCTTTAATCAATTCCATACTTAACTCTTTCAAATTTAAAGTTTCTAACTATATTCTCTTTATTAAAAGCACATAGTTAGAAACCTTAATAAAACATGGGCATCTAACCCTCCCTCACATTACACTTTTGATGACCCGCATCTAAGGTTGTTTTCACAACCCACAGCATAATCGAGTGCCTCCGTTGATCGCGGTAAGGAGACCTCACCACATCGTAGTCCTTTAAAAAATTCTTTATAAAGAACATCTTCATATACGAATCTTAAATTTATTTTTCTAAAGTACATTTATATTATTCATACTTTATCATTCAAAATCGCACCTAACATCCTACTTTTCGTAAAACTTAAAGCCCTTTTCGTTTCAAGCGCATCTTCGCTCACAGTACGATTATATCGAATTACCAATAGCACCCCTTCACATTTATCAGCCAATACACTTGTATCCGTTACTTCTAGTACAGGAGAAGAATCAAATAATATGATGTCATATCGTTCCATCACCTTTTGAATTAACATATCCATTGCATCTGAGCTAAGTACTTCAGATGGATTGAATGGTATTGGACCGCTAGTTAATACATTAAGACTTTCCATCTCTGTTTTTTTTACAGCGCCTTCTAAATTTGTTTTTCCGTTCAATATGTCAGTTAATCCAATTTCATTTTCTACTCCAAACATTTCATGAATCGTTGGTTTTCGTAAATTTGCATCTATTACCAATACTTTTTCACCTTTTTGCGCTATTGAGACTGCTAAATTAACTGTAATCGTTGATTTTCCTTCACCATACCTCGGAGAAGTAATAACTATAGTTTTGCTTTTATGAATAGACGAAGATAATTGGAGGTTTGTTCGAAGCGAACGGTACTGCTCCGAAATTTTCGATCTTGGAGCTGTATAAGCAATTATACTTTCTCCTTTAACTTTATTTGTTTTTCGTCTATTTTTGTAAGCCACTCCGTTCCCTCCCCCAGTACCACTGTGTTTTTTTCACTAAATTTGTCTTTCACATTTTTCCTATTCGTTTTAGAAATCCCACCCAAAACAGGGACATCTAACAATTGTTCAATTCGTCGTTCTGATTTTATTCTCTCATCAAGTGAATCCAATAAAAAAATAAAACCGATACTGAGCACCATACCTATAGAGAATGCAATTAGTATCGTCTTAAAGTGATTTATATTTATAGGCATCGAATATTTTTGAACTGGGTCTTCCGGTAGTATACTCACATTATTAAAATTCAATATATTCGCTACTTCTCTCTTATAAACAGCAGCTGTAGTATTTGCAATTTTATGCGCAAGTACAGGATCCATGTCCACTACATTTATTCTCATAATCTGGGATCCTTGTACACTTTCTGTACTTATTTGCCCACTTAATGCACCTACAGATTTGTTAATATTCAATTCAGCAGCTACTTTTTCTAATATTACAGGCTCATTTACCATTGCTTTCAGTGTATTCATAGTTTCAGTGTTAGCTTGGACAATAACTCTTGCCGAGGAGGCATATAATGGCGTTTTTACATATATACTATAAATCGCTCCTCCTAACGTTGTGAAAGTTGTAAACAATAAAAGTATCCAAATTCTTTTTCGTATAATAGTAAATAGATTTTTCAAATTTATTTCCTTATCCATAACTTCCCTCCTCATTTAAAACCAATGAGCTTCAACTTGAAATTGGCATCGAAAACTTAAGAAAAAATAATATTTTCATTATTTTTAATATACAAAAATTTCTAGTTAATGCCATTTTAGTTCTTTATATAGAACGAGTCAACATAAATTATTTTCACTAAATTACTTCCTGATGGCGCTAAAAAAATTACGATAACATTCGAGTTTTTTCACTGTAAATAAATGACGAAAAAGCCCTAATACCGTAGTATTAGGGCTTTTTTCTCTCCTAGTATAGAGACATATATTGATCGCGTTCCCATTGGTGAACTTGCGTGCGGAAAATATCCCACTCAATTTCTTTCGCTTCGATGAAGTGCTCAAGTAAATGCTCTCCTAGTGCACCACATACGATTTCATTAGATTGTAACGTAACTAATGCTTGCGCTAATGTTGCTGGTAAATCAACGATACCTGCTTCTTCACGCTCTTCTTTTGTCATTACGTAGATGTTACGGTCTACTGCAGCTGGTGGAGTTAATTTGTTTTTAATTCCATCAAGACCTGCTGCTAATAATGTAGCCATTACTAAATACGGGTTTGCAGCTGGGTCAACACTACGTACTTCTACGCGTGTACTTATACCACGAGATGCCGGGATACGTACTAACGGGCTACGATTTTGTGCAGACCATGCTACGTAACATGGAGCTTCATATCCAGGTACTAAACGTTTGTACGAGTTTACAGTTGGGTTTGCTACCGCTGTAAATGCTGGTGCATGTTTTAAAATACCTGCGATGAAATGACGAGCATCATCACTTAATTGTAAATCACCGTTTTGATCGAAGAACACGTTCTCACCATTTTTAAATAGTGATAAGTTACAGTGCATACCTGAACCGTTCACACCGTATAATGGTTTCGGCATAAATGTTGCGTGTAAACCATGTTTACGAGCAATCGTTCTTACAACAAGCTTGAATGTTTGAATGTCATCACATGAGCGAATTGCATTTGCATATTTAAAGTCAATTTCATGTTGACCTGGTGCAACCTCATGGTGAGATGCTTCAATTTCAAAGCCCATTTCTTCAAGTTCAAGAACGATATCACGACGACAGTTTTCCCCTAGATCCATCGGCGCAAGGTCGAAGTATCCACCGTTATCGTTTAATTCTAATGTTGGATTTCCTTTTTCATCAACTTTAAATAGGAAGAATTCTGGCTCTGGTCCAAGATTGAAATCTGAGAATCCTAATGCTTCCATTTCTTTTAACACACGCTTTAAGTTGTTACGTGGGTCGCCATCAAATGGCGTACCATCAGCATTGTAAATATCACAGATTAAACGAGCTACTTTACCTTTTTCAGCTGTCCAAGGGAAAATTACCCAAGTATCTAAATCCGGATATAAATACATATCAGATTCTTCAATACGTACAAAACCTTCAATAGAAGATCCATCAAACATCATTTTGTTATCAAGAGCTTTTGTTAATTGGCTCACTGGAATTTCTACGTTTTTAATTACTCCTAAAAGGTCTGTGAATTGCAGACGGATATACTTTACATTCTCTTCTTTCGCCAAACGGAAAATATCTTCTTTTGTGTACCTAGCCATTATAAATTCCTCCTTAGTCCCTCTAAACACCTTCAGAATCAGTTATCTTTAGTGAAAAAATCTTGAAATATCACCTTGCCGCAATGAAGTTCGATTAAATCTACCTGTATGCTGTAGTTCATCTCGAAGAATTTTGCGAAGCTCGGATTTTGAAATTTCTTTCGTTTCTTCTTTTACTTTCACTGCTTCTGTTTGATTTTCTTTCATTTGCAATACTTGTTTAATTCCGGCCATATTTAAGCCTTGATCTAACAAATCTTTAATTTCTAACAATTTATCTACATCGTTAAATGAAAATAATCTACGATTCCCTTTTGTACGGGTTGGAAAAATAAGATTATGCTCTTCATAGTAGCGAATTTGACGTGCAGATAATTGTGTTAAATCCATTACAATACCAATAGGAAACAGCGGAGCAGAACGTCTATCTTCTTTCATCATTTCAGTTCCTCCTTCGCCTTAACTGCTTCCCATTTTATATTATGTTATGTTTCATGTCAATAGATGTTAGCTTTTCTTACATGATTTTTTTTAAAAAAATTCCACTCTTTTTTCTAATGGTAAAAATCATTGCTTTCACACGAAAAAAAGCTGTCGAAATCGACAGCTTCCCCTTAAGAAATTGTTAATAGATTTTTTTCAATTAACGCATCAATTGCAGAACAAATTGCAATCTTCACATGAGAATACGTCAATCCACCTTGTACGTATGCAACATAAGGAGGACGAATCGGACCATCCGCAGATAATTCGATACTTGCACCTTGAATAAACGTCCCTGCAGCCATAATTACATCATCTTCATAACCTGGCATATAGTTTGCATATGGAGTGAAATGAGAATTAATTGGAGATGCATATTGAATCGCTTGACAGAATGCAATCATACGATTTTTATCATCAAACTGAACAGATTGAATTAAATCCGTTCTTGACGCATTCCACGCTGGTGATGTATTCATTCCTAACTTCTCTAAAAATGCCGCTGTAAAAATCGCACCTTTTAGCGCTTGCCCCGCCACATGCGGCGCTAAGAAGAAACCTTGATACATTTCTTGCAGACTGTATAAAGATGCCCCTGCTTCCGCACCAATCCCCGGAGATGTTAGACGATATGCACATGCTTCAACATACTGTTCTTTACCTACAATGTAACCACCAGTTTTAACAATTCCCCCGCCAGGATTCTTAATAAGAGAACCTGCCATTAAGTCCGCACCAACATGACACGGCTCTTGTTCTTCAATAAACTCGCCATAGCAGTTATCTACAAATACAACAACATCAGGCTTAATTTCTTTAACAAACGCGATCATCTCTTTAATTTGTGAAACGGTAAACGACGGACGAGTAGCATATCCTTTCGAACGCTGAATACCAACCATCTTCGTATTACTATGGATCGCAGCTGCAACAGCTTCAAAGTCAACAAGCCCCGCTCCAGTTAGCGGAACCGCGTTATATCCGATATTATATTCTCTAAAAGAACCTACACCTTTCCCGCGCACACCAACGATTTCTTCTAGCGTATCATACGGTTTCCCCGTTATGTATAGTAACTCATCTCCCGGACGTAAAATACCAAATAAAGCTGTTGAAATTGCATGAGTACCCGAAATAATTTGAGGACGAACAAGGCCCGCTTCCGCTCCAAATACATCCGCATACACCTTCTCTAACGTGTCACGACCAATATCATCATACCCATAACCTGTCGTCGGAATAAAATGCGAATCACTAATTTTATGTTTACGAAAACTTTCTAGCACACGAAATTGATTACTCTCAATTACTTCATCCACACGTTTATGCACTTCTACAACTTGACTTTCTACTTCTTTTACGATTGGAGCAATTTTTTCTCCATTTTTCAAACGATCAAACATTATTATTTTCTCCTTCTTCCACTAAAAATCTCTTTAATTGCCCATTAAGCGATGAATGAGCAAATATATATCCTGTACAATCATATACAAATTTATCTTCTAGAAACTCCATTTTAGTTAATAACGTTTCCGTCTTTAAAAGCGTTAACAACCTACCTTCACCCGGAGGAATTTCCACTTGATAATCATCCATTTCTTCCTTCATCTTCATTTCTATCGCTTCTTTTATACGCAGTAAATCACTTTCTTCAAAAGCACTAGTCATTAAGAAATCACTTTTCGGAAATGGAATGAAGTTTTGATGCAATTTATCTTTTTTATTATATAACGTAATAATAGGAATATGATTAACTTCAAGGTCTGACAATAATTGTTTTACCGTCTGCTCATGCCCTACATAATTAGGATCTGCCGAATCAACAACATGTAAAATAACATCCGCTTCACCAGCTTCTTCTAACGTAGATCGAAAAGCAGCGATTAGTGACGTAGGTAAATCTTGTATAAAACCAACCGTATCAGTCAAAAGCACTGTATAACCAGAAGGTAACGGCATCTTTCTTGTCGTCGGATCTAGCGTTGCAAACAATAAATTTTCTTCAAACGTATCAGCTTCCGTTAATCTATTAAACAACGTAGATTTCCCTGCATTTGTATACCCAATTAACGAAACTTGAAACACTTTATTATCTTTCCTTCTCTCACGATATCTTTTTCGATGTTCTACAACAACCGCAAGTTGCTTCTTTATTTCATCAATACGTGATCGAATATGACGACGGTCCGTTTCAAGCTTCGTCTCTCCCGGTCCTCTTGTACCAATTCCACCACCAAGACGTGATAAAGACAAACCTTGCCCCATAAGGCGCGGCATTGTATATTGCAACTGAGCTAGCTCTACTTGAAGCTTACCCTCTCTTGATTTCGCACGTTGCGCAAAGATATCTAGTATTAACTGCGTTCGGTCAATCACTCTCGCATCTAATACTGAAGATAAGTTCCGAATTTGGCTTGGCGTTAACTCGTTGTTAAAAATAATAACAGCTGGTTCTAATTCTTCAGTTAACAGCGTAAGCTCTTCAAGTTTACCTTTTCCTATATAAGTCGCAGGATGAAACTTCGGGCGCTTTTGCGTCGTTGATACTAACACTTCCGCTCGCGCAGTCTTTGCTAGCGATACAAGCTCTTTCATGGAATGCATAAATTTTTCATCATCATCTTGCGACAATTGGCAGCCAACTAATATGACTTTTTCTTTTTCTTCCATCAAATATGTTCACTCATCCTTTTCGAAATTTAAACCTTCTAATATAATAGCAGAGGAAGCATATTTCATCTAGTTAGCGGGGGAGAAAATTCATGGCATGGGAGATTTTTAGCATCATAGGCACAATCGCCTTCGCACTAAGCGGAGCCATTGTTGCAATGGAAGAAGATTATGATATTTTCGGGGTATATATTTTAGGAATGGCAACCGCATTTGGGGGAGGTGCCCTTCGTAATTTATTAATCGGTTATCCAATCGTCGCATTTTGGCAACAAGACATGTTATTCCAAATCGCACTATTATCAATGACGATTATTTTTCTTTTTCCAAATAAATTAATTAGACATTGGAAAAAGTGGGAAAACATCACGGACGCCATCGGTTTATCAGCATTCGCTGTACAAGGAGCACTATATGCTCAAAAACTGGATTTACCAATTAGCGCTACAATCGTAGCTGCAGTTTTAACAGGCATCGGCGGCGGTATTATTCGCGACCTTTTAGCTCGCAGAAAGCCTCTTGTCCTCCGATCTGAAGTATATGCGTTTTGGACGATTTTAGCAGGTTTCTTAATTGGCGCTAAAATTATCGTTAGCGATTGGGCTCTATACACCTTATTCATTTTAATTGTTTGCTTCCGCATGATTTCTATTCATTACAAATGGCATTTACCGCATAGACGTATCGATACAAAGGAACGTTCAATGCATAAATAGCACTCTAACCTCTTTACATATCGTAAAGAGGTTTTTCTTTTCTAACGAGTTTTTCTTTACATAATGTTTATACTAATTTTTAAAGCGAGGTGAATACAAATGACAAACCATGTTAATAAAGGCGCTCAAAAAAGCTCAGTAGACCAAATTACACACGATCCTAATTCAGCACACGAAAAAAGCGCTAAAATGGAACGCTTCCATAAATCTTACCAAGAAAAAGCGAAAAAAGAGTAACGTACTTATACATCAAAAAACAGACGCACAGTTTACGTACTGTGCGTCTCCTCTTCAAGCATCAAATCCATACTTGATATCCCAATTAAATCATATTTATCATACGTATCCTCTTGTAACAATCGCATAGCTTGTGTGCGAATTGATTTTTCAACAATATTCCGTACGTATCGCCCATTACTAAACGATGTAATTTGTGACGAATACTTTACCGTGTGTAAATGATCTCTAAATTTCCACTCTGCTTCTTTCGACAACTGATATTCACGCTCTTCATACATTCTCTTTCCAATTTCCAACAACTGATTTACCGAGTAATCCGCAAATTCAATAATAAACGGAAAACGAGATTGTAATCCTGGATTTAATGAAAGAAAATGATTCATCTCTCTTGAATATCCAGCTAAAATTAATACAAAACCGTGCTGCTTATCTTCCATATGCTTCACAAGTGTATCAATAGCTTCCTTCCCAAAATCCTTCTCTCCACCCCGTGCTAATGAATACGCCTCATCAATAAATAAAATCCCTCCCATAGCCTTCTTTATTAAATCTCTTGTCTTTTGTGCTGTATGACCGATATACTCACCTACAAGATCAGCACGTTCAGCTTCAACTAAATGCCCCTTCGATAAAATATTCATCTCAAACAACAATTTCCCTATCATTCTAGCAACGGTTGTCTTCCCAGTACCGGGATTCCCCCTAAATAACATGTGAAGCACTTGCTTCTCAGACTTCAACCCCACCTCTTGCCTTTTTTTATTTACATAAATCCAAGCATAAATTTCTTTTATTATCTTTTTTATATCATCCATCCCAACAAGTTTTCCCATCTCTTCTTCAATTCTCTGCAACATCTCATGTTTAGTAGTGGTTTCACTTGAAATTACCGTTTTATTTTCTGATGCCGGTAACGAAATTTTCTTTCGATGGTTTAATACAATATTAATTTGATTATTATTTTTCTTACGCATCGATTGTTCCATACAATCACCTCATTTTATCCACTCACCAAATATTATTATTCCAGTCCCTCTTGCAAATGCCTATTTTCAGAAAAGTTTGCTATAATATAAGAAAGAATTAAGGTGGTGGGACTATGGAAACAACGGAATTCCATGATACAATACAAGCCTTTTCTATTTTTTTATTGAATAAAGGCCGAAAGTCTTCGACTATTAAACGTTATGTTTATGACATTGAAGATTTTGGACATTGGTTAGAAAAAAACAAAAAGCTCCCTTCCAGTAATATATGGGCTACACTTTGTACAAAAGACTATGAAAATTACTTTTCCGACTTAAAAAAGAATCGACACTACTCAGAAAAAACGATGCATCGTGTATTTATTGTACTAAATAGAATGTATCACTTTCTAAACATTCCTAATCCATTGAAAAATATGGAAATTGTCATCCAACCAGACCGTGCATTACGCAATGAAGATTTTATTTCATCCGATGAAGAAAAAAGATTAAAACATATAGTCTCTTCATTGGAAGGGCTCTCAGAAAAACAACTTCCTGTTCGACCATTATTAATGGATCGTAATATTGCTATTTTAAGTCTACTAATCGACTACGGACTATCCTTACAAGAACTTACATCGTTAACTATGCATCATGTTCATTTCGAAACTAATACATTGTCTATTCCAGCAACCGCAGGAGTAGAAAGAACAATCACATTAGCAACCGAAGACAAAAAACAACTGTACACATATTATAAAAGTATTCCAGAACCAGTTCGTCCTAAATACCATAGTAATGACCCGTTGTTTGTTGCATTCGATTTTAACCGTGGAACATACAGATGGGTATACGAAAATGATGCACCAAAGGCATTAACAGAAATTGCTATTCAAAAAATGATCCGACTTGAAGTAGCAAGAGCAAATTTACGTAAAGGCATTTCTGGCCAACATTTTCGGAACACCTTTATTTTACGCCTAATAAAAAAACAAACCCCGGAACCAGAGATCATAAAATTAGTTGGCTTCAAATCAAAAATTTCACTAAAACGATATTATAAATACGAAGAAAATAGAAAAAACGCCTTAAAATAAGGCGTTTTTTCTATTTTTTTTCGAAACAATCAATTTTACTATGACCATTTAACTATTCCCTGCATCTACTATGATGAGTGTTGTTCACATTCTCATTAGAAAGGAGAGATTTAATGTCTCGCTTTAACGACAATCAAGATAACTTCTCCAAACCATGCTTTCCAGGTAGTGCCGGACGAATTCCAACTACCCCAACGATCCCAATTACTAAAGCACAATTTAGAACATTCCGCGCAATTATTACCGATTTAATAAGAATAATCCCAAAAATTTTCGCCGATCCATCCAAAAAAAATATTGAAGATTTAATAGATACATTGAACCTACTAAGCAAATTCATCTGTTCACTAGACGCTACTTCCTCCCTGAAAGCACAAGGATTAGCCATCATTAAAAACTTAATAACTATATTAAGAAATAAGACCTTCGTAGCAAGCGCTGTATTTATTGAACTTCAAAGCTTAATTAATTATTTACTATACATTACAAAACTATTCCGAATTGATCACTGCACACTTCAAGAGCTTCTTAAACTAATTGCCGAATTACAAACCACCCTAGTTAATTCTGCTTCGTTCGGCAGAGGACCTACTGGACCTCAAGGTAATACGGGCGCTACTGGCTCTACCGGACCTCAAGGCAACACTGGTGCCACTGGCTCTACCGGACCTCAAGGTAACACGGGCGCTACTGGTTCTACTGGACCTCAAGGCAACACTGGTGCCACTGGCTCTACCGGACCTCAAGGTAATAC
>NZ_JAKUGX010000033.1:0-57380 GCF_022664195.1 Bacillus cereus group sp. BfR-BA-01316 | reverse complement strand
AGAGTTAAATGCGTACAAGCCTGCTGGAAGTCCTGCCCCAGACGGTCCAGTTGGTCCAGTAGCCCCAGTAGTTCCGGTAGCCCCAGTGGCGCCGGTAGCTCCAGTCGGTCCAGTAGCTCCAGTCGGTCCAGTAGCCCCAGTAGTACCAGTATCGCCAGTGGTCCCGGTAGCTCCAGTCGGTCCGGTAGTGCCAGTGGCGCCGGTAGCTCCAGTCGGTCCGGTAGTGCCAGTGGCGCCGGTAGCTCCAGTCGGTCCGGTAGTGCCAGTGGCCCCGGTAGTGCCAGTGGCGCCAGTAGTGCCAGTAGTGCCAGTAGTGCCAGCAGTCTCAGTATCGCCAGTTAGTCCAGTGACGCCGGTAGTGCGAGTCGGCCCGGAGTTCCCAGTGATACCGGTCGGTCCAGTAGGAAAAGTAAATGGTGGAATTGGCGGTAATGTAGGTCCTATGAGATTAGGATCAAATGCACTGGCGGATAAAGATTCATCCGGATTTAAACCATCTGAATAAGTATGATTGGACATAAAGTCACCTCCATAAATCTCTCATTATATAGTAGGTGGGAATTAGTGAGAAAATACCATCGACATTAGAAGGATTGAAAAGAAATCTCGAATATATTGAATAATATAAAAAAAAGGGGAAGTTTTTTGTGTATATAACATATGATTGAGTGGGGAGCGGGTGATTATATTGAACAAGCATGAAATTACAATTAGCTTATGTATGATTGTTCGTGATGAAGAAAATACAATAGCTCGATGCTTAGAATCAGTAAAAAACATAGTTGATGAAATTATTATAGTTGATACGGGTTCTATGGATCGAACGAAAGAGATTGTGGAGAAATATGCTTCTAATATATGCGAATTTTCATGGATTGATGATTTTGCAGCGGCTAGAAATTTTTCTTTTTCAAAAGCAACGCAGCATGATATTCCGTGGGGAGAGGATTTGTTTCAAGGGTTCCACTTTTATGATGTGTCACAGTCTTTAGAATTTCAAAAGGCTGGATATTTAATTGGTATCCCTAATCAAGCAAATCTATGGTGTATTCATTACAACGGAGATGAGTTTGATGCGGATACATATGAGAAGTACCGGAAAGTTTTCGTAGAACATTATAAAGATATACTCTCTCCATCATAAGGGAGAGATGAAGGATGAAAGGGATTATTTTAGCAGGCGGGACAGGGTCGAGACTATATCCAATAACGAAAGTAACGAATAAACATTTACTTCCCGTTGGGCGATATCCGATGATTTATCATGCGGTATATAAGCTGAAGCAATGTGAAATTACAGATATTATGATTATTACAGGTAAAGAGCATATGGGAGGTGTTGTTAGCTTTCTAGGAAGTGGTCAAGAATTTGGCGTGTCCTTTACGTATCGTGTGCAAGATAAGGCGGGCGGGATTGCACAGGCGTTAGGGCTTTGTGAGGATTTCGTCGGGAATGATCGTATGGTAGTTATATTAGGAGATAATATCTTTTCAGATGATATTCGTCCATATGTTGAAGAGTTTACAAGTCAAAAAGAAGGTGCGAAAGTGCTGCTTCAATCTGTAGAAGATCCCGAACGATTTGGCGTAGCGCATATTCAAGGGCGGAAAATAATTGAAATTGAAGAAAAGCGGAAGGAGCCGAAAAGTTCTTATGCTGTGACGGGAATTTATTTGTATGATTCGAAAGTCTTTTCTTATATAAAAGAATTAAAACCTTCCGCAAGAGGGGAACTTGAAATTACAGATATAAATAATTGGTATTTAAAACGAGGGGTACTTACTTATAATGAAATGAGCGGTTGGTGGACTGATGCGGGAACTTATGCATCTCTTCAAAGAGCGAATACGTTAGCGCGAGATATAAACTTTGGGAAACAGTTTAATGGAAAACAGGTGAAAATATGAAAGTTGTAGAAACAAATTTTACCGATGCGAAATTGTTAGAACCGAGGTTATTTGAAGACGAGCGAGGTTTTTTTACAGAAAGTTATAATAAGAAAACACTAGAAACGTTAGAGATTACGTATTCATTTGTACAGGATAATGTATCTTATTCAGCTAGGCCGGGAACGATTCGTGGGTTACACTTTCAAAAAGATCCGAAAGCACAAACGAAGCTTATTCAAGTTATGCAAGGTGCAATATATGATGTTATCGTTGATTTGCGAAAAGAATCACCAACTTTTAAATGGTGGAGAGGGTATATTTTAAGTGCGGATAATCATAGGCAATTATTAGTGCCAAAAGGATTTGCTCATGGTTTTTGTACGCTTGTACCTCATACAATTGTTATGTATAAAGTAGATGAGTATTATAGTGCTGATCACGATTCAGGTTTGCTTTGGGAAGATAAAGAATTAGCAATTCCATGGCCGGTAACAAATCCTATCTTGTCCGATAAGGATCGAATATTACCGTTACTCCAGGAATATGAAGATAGTTTTTAAGTAGGAGAGTTGTTTATGAATATATTAGTAACAGGTGGAGCGGGATTTATTGGAAGTAATTTCATACATTATATGTTAAAAAAATATGAAACATATAAAATTATTAATTATGATGCATTAACATATAGCGGGAATTTAAATAATGTAAAGTCTATTCAAGATAATCCTAACTACTCATTCGTAAAAGGGGAAATTCAAAATGGAGAGATGCTAGAGCATGTTATTCATGAATGTGATGCGCAAGTAATTGTAAATTTCGCGGCTGAATCACATGTGGATCGTAGTATTGAAAACCCAATCCCTTTTTATGATACGAATGTAATAGGTACAGTTACGTTATTGGAGCTAGTGAAAAAATATCCGCATATTAAACTCGTGCAAGTATCAACAGATGAAGTATACGGTTCTTTAGGGAAAACGGGGAAATTTACAGAGGAAACCCCATTAGCGCCAAATAGTCCATATTCTTCAAGTAAGGCGAGCGCGGATATGATAGCCTTATCTTATTATAAAACATACCAATTACCAGTTATTGTGACGCGTTGTTCTAATAATTATGGACCGTATCAATATCCTGAGAAGTTAATACCGTTAATGGTTACGAATGCACTTGAAGGAAAGAAACTACCTTTATATGGTGATGGATTAAATGTAAGAGATTGGCTGCATGTAATGGATCATTGTAGTGCAATTGACACCGTCTTGCATAAGGGACGTGTAGGAGAGGTATATAATATTGGTGGAAATAATGAAAAGACAAATGTAGATGTTGTGGAACAAATTATAGAACTTTTAGGAAAAACAAAAAAAGATATTGAATTTGTAACAAATCGTTTAGGTCACGATCGTCGTTATGCGATTGAGGCACAAAAAATGAAGAATGAGTTTGATTGGGAACCGAAATATACATTCGAGCAAGGATTAAAAGAAACAGTGGAATGGTATGAAAACAATACGGAATGGTGGAAACCACTAAAAGAAAGGTAAGGGGCATGTAGATGAAAGAACGGATTATCATAACGGGAGCTAACGGTCAATTAGGGAAGCAACTACAAGAAGAGTTGAATTCTGAGGAATATGACATGTATCCATTTGATAAGAAGTCACTTGATGTAACAAATATATCTCAAATTGAGCAAGTCGTACAAGAAATAAGGCCGCATACAATTATTCATTGCGCAGCGTATACGAAGGTAGATGCTGCTGAGAAAGAACAGAATCTTGCGTACTTAATAAATGCGATTGGAGCTCGAAATGTAGCAGTTGCTTCACAATTAGTAGGGGCTAAATTAGTTTACATCAGTACCGATTATGTATTTCCAGGTAATAGGCCGAACGGATATCATGAATTTCATAATCCAGCACCGATAAATATATACGGATATTCTAAGCTTGCAGGAGAACAGTTTGTAAAAGAGTTACATAATAAATATTTCATAGTTCGTACATCGTGGCTGTATGGAAAATATGGAAATAATTTCGTGAAAACGATGCTGCGCTTAGGAAAAGAGAAAGAAAACATATCTGTTGTAGCTGATCAAGTTGGTTCTCCTACGTACGTGGTGGATTTAATTACTGTGATTAACAAGCTCATTCATACGTCCTTATACGGTACGTATCACGTATCAAATCTCGGCTCGTGTTCTTGGTTTGAATTTGCTCAAAAAATATTTTCGCACACAAAAATGAGAGTGAATGTGTTACCTGTGTCGACTGAGGAATTTGGATCGGCGGCAGCGAGACCGAAATATTCGATCTTTCAGCATAAAATGCTACAATTAAATGTTTTTTTACAAATGCCTTCTTGGGAAGAAGGATTAGAACGGTTTTTTATAGAAACAAAAAGTCATTAACAAATGTATGTTAATGACTTTTTTGTTTGCCTTTAAGAGGTTTTATGGTACTATAATTATAGTATCAGGTACTAATAACAAGTATAAGTATTTCTGGGAGGATATATCATGGAACTATTACAAGGGAAAACATTTGTTGTTATGGGCGTTGCGAACCAAAGAAGTATTGCATGGGGAATTGCTCGCTCTTTGCATAATGCAGGTGCAAAATTAATATTCACATACGCAGGAGAGCGTTTAGAAAGAAACGTTCGTGAATTAGCGGAAACATTAGAAGGACAAGAATCACTTGTATTACCTTGTGATGTAACGAATGACGAGGAACTTACAGCTTGCTTTGAAACTATTAAGCAGGAAGTTGGTACAATTCACGGTGTTGCACACTGTATTGCTTTTGCAAATCGTGATGATTTAAAAGGTGAATTTGTAGATACTTCTCGCGATGGATTTTTACTTGCACAAAATATTAGTGCATTCTCTTTAACAGCTGTAGCAAGAGAAGCGAAGAAAGTGATGACAGAAGGCGGAAATATTTTAACTTTAACATACCTTGGCGGCGAACGCGTTGTGAAAAACTATAACGTTATGGGTGTTGCGAAAGCTTCATTAGAAGCTAGTGTAAAATATTTAGCAAACGATTTAGGACAACACGGCATTCGCGTCAACGCTATTTCTGCAGGACCAATTCGTACGTTATCTGCGAAAGGTGTAGGTGACTTTAACTCAATCTTAAAAGAAATTGAGGAGCGCGCACCACTTCGTCGCACAACAACTCCAGAAGAAGTTGGAGATACAGCAGTATTCTTATTCAGTGATTTAGCACGCGGAGTAACAGGTGAAAACATTCATGTTGATTCAGGATATCATATTCTAGGATAAATATAATATTGATTATAGTTTTTTAAAAAGGACAGTCTCTAAATATTGAGACTGTCCTTTTTAATTGTTCTAGGAAAGAACGATTTTTAACGAAAGTTCTTGCATTGTTATGAATATAACTATAATAGTACACGATTTATCCAGTTATGTATGGAAGTGGGAGGGACGAGTGTGAAGAATAAAAATAAAAGTTCAACAGTTGGAAAACCGTTGTTATATATTGCACAAGTAAATTTAGAACTCGATACACCGAAAATAAAAAGAATTCTCCTTACAAACTTTAAAAATGATGGTAGGCGTGAGCAAAGCGATAGAGATCAAAGTATTGTCAGTAGTGCGGTGGAAGAGGTGATAGAGCAAGAACGACAAGAGCAATGGGAACATCAAGTGGAAGAAGAAAAAATAGAAGAGGAGGAGCAAGACGGGAAAGAAGAGCAAGCACAGGTGAGAACAGTCCCGCACAATAAATCGTTTAAGAATATGAGCAATGAAGAAAAAATTAACTTCTTATTAAACCGCCCTCATTACATTCCGAAAGTAAGATGCAGAATAAAAACAGCAACGATATCATATGTAGGATCGATTATATCGTACCAAAATGGAGTCGTATCAATTATGCCACCAAATAGTATGAGAGACATTAAGTTACCTATAAAAGAAATAAAATCGATTGATATGGCCGGTTTATAAATATGTAAAGGTGGTAGAAAGACTCTACCCCTCCCCCAATAGTTTTTTAGTTTACTTATTAAATAGAAACGTCGCTTAAGCACTGAATAGCACAGAAACAGCTTAAATCAACAGTAATACAAGTAGGTGTTGATTTTAACTTTGCATTTGGTACATTTAAAAACGTACAAATTGGATCATCATCAGCTGGTACAGGGGAGCCATTACCTAATACTACAACTAATACGCGTAGCACAGCGCAGCTACCGTCATCTACGCTCTCAACACGGAAAACTGCAGACGTACAGTGCTTAGCTTCTCCTACTGCTACTGGTGCAAATGCTTCAAAAGGTTCTCCATCTTTTGTGTATAAAATAAAAGGACGTGTATTCGCTACTGATGCAGTGTTATGTGCTCCTAAAAATGGAATTTCACAACCAGATCCACACGTTGTAGTAGAACAATCTTGTAGTTCATTGATGAATTTTACGACGTCAACTACGCAGTGAGAAGAGCCATGGTGTTTATTTTCGTTACAACTCATTAATGTCACTCCTTATCTTCTTGTTTGTATTTACATTAATAAGATATTGGAGTAGGGGAGATTTGGTCACAGTCTCAAGACCTTTTTTTTAATAGGCTAAAGAAGATAGGGAAGGTGGAATTATGTTAGTTACAAGCTGGCTTTTATTTCTTATTTTCGCGCTAGCTGCTTTTAGGTTAACTCGTCTCATTGTGTATGATAAAATTACAGCTTTTTTGCGAAGACCGTTTATTGATGAGTTAGAGATTACGGAACCAGATGGAAGTGTATCGACTTTTACAAAGGTGAAAGGGAAAGGATTAAGAAAGTGGATTGGAGAATTATTAAGCTGCTATTGGTGTACAGGTGTGTGGGTCAGTGCTTTTTTATTAGTTTTATATAAATGGATTCCTATTGTTGCAGAGCCTGTACTAGCATTATTAGCCATTGCAGGTGCAGCGGCGATCATTGAAACAATTACAGGATATTTTATGGGAGAATAATAAAATGAAACTGGGGATCATCCACACTAACTATTAGCCCTCACCAATCGGGATAAATCTTCATGATGCTAGTAAAAGCGGAGTTTAAGAGGATGAGGGAACGGAAATAAGGAGTTGTTCATATAGTAAATAGACAGAATTGACAGTAGAGGAGATGTTTGCTGTGAGTAATAATCCAAGTCAAAATTCATATGACCTACAGCAGTGGTATAATATACAGCAACAGCAAAAAGCACAACAACAGGCATATCAAGAACAGTTACAGCAACAAGGATTTGTGAAGAAAAAGGGATGTAACTGTGGGAAAAAGAAGAACATATTAAAACAATATGAAGAATGAAACACTCATGTTACTGTGAGTGTTTTTTATTATAAAAATAAAAAGCGGTATTTCGGTTAAGAAATACCGCTTTTTACTAACCGATTTGTACAACTGTTAATGCTGCGGCACGAACATCTACACTACCGAATAATTCGACTGGTACAATTTGAATTAAGTTGCCAGGGTTTAAGTTAATAAGGATAACACCGCTGGAGATATTTACTTCACCAGTGCCAATAACGTTAGAGCGAACCGCAGTACCTGAGCCTGGAATAATATTGTGTGGTGTATCTAATGATAAGAAGAAACGATCAGCTTCAGGAATTGAATTGGAATTATCAAGGCTTATTGATAATGTATAACTGATTTGATAAATACCAGGTAGTTGAATTTTAATACCATCTCCTACACTTACCGTATCGTTTATTATTGGAACCGTAATGTTTGGATTTGGACTTGTGCTAGGTAATAGTAATGGTGTGAATAATGAAGCGAATTGAGGCGCAAAAGCATTAAAAGCAAAACCGAAGGCAGTTAGTGTACTAGCTGGTTTCGCCTCGCAATCAATTTTAGTAAATTCGCAATCAGAAGAGAATGTGTTTTTCACTCTTTTATCTGTTTCTACTCTCAGTTAATGTAGTGAACAAGTTCCTAATTTTATGGAAAATACATAATAATACCTTTTAAGCATGGATTGGGTGGCAGAGTTCTCTGCCACCCAATCCATACTTAAATCATTGTGTAGTTTTATATAGAAACATCGCGTAAGCATTGAATAGCGCAGAAGCAATTTAAATCGACAGTAAGACAAGAAGAGGTTGATTTTAATTTCGCATTTGGTACATTTAAAAACGTACAAATTGGATCATCATCACCTGGTACAGGAGAGCCATCACATAATACAACAACTAATACGCGTAGCACAGCGCAGTCGTCATCATCTATGCTCTCAACGCGGAAAATCGAAGACATACAGTGCTTAGAATTTTCTGATGGTGCAAATGCTTTGAAAGGTTCTCCTTCTTTTGTGTATAAAATAAAAGGACGTGTATTTGCTACTGATGAACTGTTGTGTGCTCCTAAAAATGGAATTTCGCAACCAGATCCGCAGGTTGTGGTTGCACATTCTTGTAGTTCATGTATAAAACGAACGACATTAGATACACAGTTGAAATCACAATCGTGGTGATGATGATCTTCGTTACAATTGCAGCTCATTATGTTCACTCCTTATCGTGAGTTCTGACATACACTATTACAATATGAACGGGATATGGTTGATATTACGTTAATTCTCAGGATAGAAACAGGGAATTTATCCCGCATTAACGGGCAGTAAGACTCCCGCCTCAAAATTTGGCAGGAGCAAAGAAATTAGGGGGGAGCCCCGCTGCCCGTAAACGCCCGATTGGTGAGGGCTAATAATCAGTGGGGGATGAACAAAACCCCCACTGATTAAAGTTTCACTTTATATAGAGGGGATGTACATAACGTGATATGGAAAAAAGACATCCTTATTTCGTGGATGTCTTTTCAGGTAAATCTTTTCGCGTAGTATATAAAAAACGAGATATATCTAGTTTTTTTCCTCTGAAAAATTGCGGAGAGGAAATGTAAAGTTCTTCTTTTGCGCGTGTAATTGCGACATAAAGTAGTCGGCGTTCTTCTTCTAAGGCTTCAGAAGTATCTGTGACACGGTCATTTGCATCTTTTAAAGAAGAAGTGTGCGGTAATATACCATCGCTCGCTCCAAGTAAAAAGACGCATGGAAACTCAAGGCCTTTTGCGTTATGAATTGACATAAGCGATACGGCATCTTTTTGCGGCATTGTTTTTAATGCTTCCATTTCTTTTTGGCCTTGAATCGCCTCGTCAATAAATTGTAAGTAAGCTGGAATATCGGTGAAACGAGTTGCAGACTCCATTAATTCTTCTAACATTTCTTCTTGTATGTCCTTATGCATCGTAAAGGAAGAACGATCGTTACTCTGTAAGTACTCTAAATATTTTCCTTTACCATGAATAATTTCTTTCAATGCTTTTTTCGGTTCAAGTTCTTTTATAAATTTAATAAAATCGATTCGCTCATTTACTTTTTTAACTTGAAAAGGTTTCAAGCTTGGATTTAATAATAGGAAATGAAGAAGAGAAGGGAAACGGCCCTCACCATATTTCCATTGTTCACGTTCAATAAATGAAATGCACTCATCACGGCCAATATACATCGTTGGCAATATATTTGAAAGTGATTCGAGGCGGAACGGTTCCAGCACGAGTCGTAAATGATCTAATACGGGCTTAATTAAAGAATGCTCGTAGAACGATTGGCTCGCCCCATGCTTTATAAATGGAATTTTATGAATTGTAAGCTGATCGAGTAAAGAACGGCTTACAGAATGTGTACGATATAATAAACAAAAATCTTTATAATTTCGTTCACCACTATCTACTTTTTCCTGAATGAGTTGCAAAATTTGGTTTGCTTCATCAAGAGTCGTAGCGGGTCTTGCGTAAAATGGTTGTACACCTTCTTCACGAACAGAATATAGCTCTTTATCAAAACGTTCTTGATTGAGCTTAATAACTTCATTTCCAAGTCCGACGATAAATGGATTAGATCGATAATTCGTATTAAGTGCGATAATCGTTGTATTATCAAATTCCTTTGGAAAAGATAAAATAATTTGGTGACTTGCCCCTCGCCAGCCGTAAATCGCTTGATCGTCATCACCTGCGATAAATAAATTATTTCTCGGCGTGGCTAACAATTTTACAATTTCATATTGTGCATACGACGTATCTTGAAACTCATCTACTTCAATGTAATGAAAACGCTCTTGTAATTGAGTAAGCAGGGGAGCGTTATTTTCTAACATATAATACATTTCTAATAAGATGTCGTCAAAATCGATATAATTGTATCGTTGTTTTACCTCTTCGAAACGCTCGTATACTTCTTTGAACTCTTGTTCAACAGGCGTTTTCGCTTTTACATCTTTCGGACGATTCAATTTGTTTTTCTCAAGTGAAATCATAGCGAGTAGTGTTTCGGCATCATAATCGTCTTTTAAGCGCAATTCTTTCAAAATTTTCTTTATCATAATTTGTTTATGTTTTTCATTTGCTAAAATTTGCTGATTATATCCTTGACTACGAAGCAATTTTAAAAAGACAGAGTGGAATGTACCAGCAACGACATAGCTACTTGCGGCATGATTCATACCAGGTAAATTCGCTACACGGCTTCGAATTTCTTCAGCTGCTTTTTGTGTAAACGTCAGCAGCAAAATATTTCGCGGATGGACATGTTTTACATTAACTAAATAACCAACGCGAGTTGTTAAAACAGATGTTTTACCACTTCCAGCACCAGCTAGTGTAAGGACAGGTCCTTCTGTCGTTTGCACTGCTTCTAACTGTTTTTCATTTAAATAAACACCTTGCTGTTCTAAAGCGCGGAAATACGCCGCATCTGCATCTTCTTCCATAATTAAATGGGTAGATGTTTTCGGAATATGATACGTCGCTTGCGGAATGCCAGCGTGTGTTAACGATTTTTGTGAAAATTTTTCTTGTGTCATATATTCACCTTCAAAACTATAGCATCAACATTTAACTTTAGCGGAAGAAAAAGAAAATAGCAATGTAAAAAACAGGAGGGGCTACCTCCTGCTACAAAATTATAATTCTTTTATCATTACGATGTGCGGGATATTTGCTTCCATAAACACATCAGAAGCCGTCACGTATCCTAGCTTTTTATAGAAAACTTCAGCATGTGTTTGAGCATGGAGTTTCAATTTCGGTAGAGACTCTTCCTTCGCATACGCTTCAAGTGCATCCATAATGATTTTACCAATGCCTTTTTTACGATGGGAAGCTAGTACGCAAATGCGCTCCATTTTTCCTATTCCATCAACGATGCGGAAGCGGCCCGCACCAACTGGAACATCATTATCATATATAACAACGTGTGTTGAAATTTCTTCAAACTCATCATACTCTTCTTCTGCAGAAACCTGTTGTTCATTTACAAATACTTGCTTACGTACAGAGAATGCATCACTTAGTTGTTCGTCCGTTTGTACGATTTGTGCGTGCAAATTAGTTGTTCCCCTTTCCAAGGTGGAATGTTTCATGTACAGTCCACGTTCCATTTTCTAATTGGTATAGAAGGTGGAAACGCTCGATTGGTTGCTCATAATAGAAATCTTTCATACGTAATCGACCTAATACATCAGCGTGCTCTGCATCTGATAAGTCTTGACCGATTGTTAAATGAGGTACGAAAGAGTACTCGCGCTCTTGTGTAAAGAAACCATTATGCATTTCTTCATTTAAGAAAGTAAGTTCAGGTGTTTTTTCTACTTTAAAATAAAGAACATTATTAACAGGTGCGAATGAACCAACTTTTCCAACATGAAGGGTGAAAGGGTTCGTTTTGTTTGCGATTGTATGTAACTCATTCACAATCGATTCTAATTGTTCATCTTGCGTTTCAAAGGGTGTTTTCAATGTAATATGTGGCGGAACTAATGCGTAATGCGGATCATAACGTTTACGTAATCCGTTCGCTTTATCTTGAATCATTTTTGATGGGAAAATTACAATTCCTAATTTCATGTTCCAATTCCTCCCTTTGCAAGTCTAGTTAGATTTTGAGAATAAATCTCTTTATCTATTATATCAAATTATTCTGAATACCGCTCTCTATTATTTCATTGATAGAATATGAGAAAATGCTTTCGGTAAATCTGCTTGCCAATATTTCCATGTATGATTCCCTTCAAACTCTTCATAATGCGTGATGAAATTTCTATCTGTAAGTAGTTTGTTTAACTCGCGATTTGGCTCTACGAAATCAGATACTTGTCCGTCTGTACGCTTGACAGCTGTTTCTTCGGTCCCAATGACGTGATAAATTTCCAGCGCCCCCGGATCTTTGAAATCTTTTGCTAAGTTCATGACTGTTTCATCAACAAATGGTGATTGCATAACGACCTTGCCGAATGTATGCGGATACATAAGTGCGGTCATGAAGGAAACTGTACCGCCAAGAGAATCTCCAATTAAAACGCGCCCTTTACCCATTTGATACGTTGGATAATTTTCATCAATATATGGAGCAAGCTCATGAGCAAGGAAACGAATGTAAGCAGCATTCTTTACATCGCTTGGGAAATATTTTTCCTTACGATCGTGTACATTTTTATATGGAATACCGACAATAATTGTGCGGTCGATTTCTTCAGTTTCACGAAGACGCTCAATTACACGGTGCGCTTTACCAAGCTGAAAATAATCTCTACCATCTTGTGCAATAACAACCGTATGTTTATGGAGAGGTGTGTAATTTACTGGTAAATAAACAAGAAGTGTAAGTTCCTCTTGAAGTGATGTACTGAAAAATGAAATTTCTTCAATTCTCCCTATTGTTTGATTCATGTATATCCCCCTAAATAAAAATTTACTGTAATGATTGTAAGAGCGACGCTTGTAGTGAAAAGGAAAGAAATAATCACTAATAGGTGCCTTAATTTCTATTTTACCATAATGGTACGAAGAATCTAAAAAATTAGTATTTAAGTTATGAAAGAAAACGGATATAATGAAGTGGGATTTTTTACAGGTGAGAGGGGAGACAGGATTTGAAACAAGAAAGATCAATCGCACTACCATTAGCAATTTCTATTATAGCCATTTCATTCGCAGCTGTTTTTGCAAAGATGTCCTCAGCACCATCTTCAATTTTAAGTATGTATCGATTATGGATTATCGTACTTATTATGCTTCCGATCGTTTGGAAAAAACGGGAAGAGTTTAGTAGGATTCAAATAAAAGATTGGGGATTTTTAATTGGATCTGGTTTCTTTTTAGCTCTGCATTTTCTTTTATGGTTTGAATCTTTAAAGCATACGACAGTTGCTAGTTCGACGATTATTTTAGCACTTCAACCGATCGTATCTTTAGTGGGAGGTTTTTTCTTATTTAAAGAAAGAACAACCTATTCAGCAATTGCGACGATGGGAATTGCGATACTAGGCGTAATGTGTATTGGCTGGGGAGATTTAGGGCTAAGTGAGCAAGCAATTTATGGGGATATATTATCCTTTTTAAGTGTAATAGCAGTTGTCGGTTATTTATTTATCGGACAAACGACAGTAAAGAAAGTATCTCATTGGATTTATAGTTTCACTGTATTTGCCTTCGCTGGTATATTTATAGCGATTTATAACGTTATACTTCAAGTGCCATTTACAGGCTATACGAAGTGGGATTGGAGTATTTTTCTTTTACTTGCGATTGTACCGACAGTGTCACACGTCATTAATAATTGGTTATTAAATTACGTAAATGCAACAACAATTTCAATGAGTATTTTAGGGGAACCAGTTGGGGCATCTATACTAGCGTTCTTCTTACTTGGGGAAAAATTAAATGCAATGCAAATTATCGGTAGCATGCTCGTATTGTTTGGTGTATCTGTTTTCTTACTACAGCAACAAAAGCGAACATCAAAAAATATGGTGAACGAGCCGGTTTATACACAGGAAGTATAACGAGTTTATTGTAAAATATGAGAAGAGAAGTTATTGGTAACTTCTCTTTTTTTGTTCCATGCAGAAAGTAAAACAGATAAATAGGGGGGATTTCCACTATAAATATATAGTGGAGTTCAATCATACGTTTCTCATACAAAGATAGAGAGGGAAGGAGAGACCAAATGAAAGATATTTTAATGAAATACATGAAAAACCTTACGACATTAAGTGAAGAACAGCAGCGCATGATCGTAGAAGAACTACAGATTGAAGAATATAAAAAAGGAACAGTGCTCTTAAGGCAAGGAGATGTTCCGTCTAAATGTTATTTTGTATTAAAAGGATGCGTGAGGCAACATTGTATAGATGAAGCTGGGAAAGAAGTTACATCAAATTTCTATACAGAAGAACAAGCAATCGCAAATTTCAATCATCATAAACAAGATAAATCATCCCCACATACGTTAACGTGCCTAGAAGATTGTCTAGTTGTAGTTGGCGATCTGTATAGTGAAAAGGACGTGTATAAGAAATATTCACAGTTAGAAGAAATGACGCGCCAAATGATTGAATACAATTTTGGTGAAGTACAAGAAGAACTTACATTATTTATTGCATCGACACCAGAAGAGCGCTACAAATCATTATTACAAAAACGACCTCATTTAATTCATCGTGTTCCTCAATATCAATTGGCAAGTTATCTAGGTATTACGCCAGAATCATTAAGCAGAATTAAGAAACGACTCAAACAGTAGAGTTTTTTCCACCTCTAAGCAATAGCCATATACTAAATCCTAGTTCACCTGCGATCATCGGTAGTTGAAAGACAACGTTAAGAATGGAAATAATCGCATCATATTGCGAAAACATTGTATTCATTATGTTAATGATGATATAGCCGATTGCAGCAATGAGCAGTAATATACTAATAGTTTTCGGTATGTTTTTAGATTGAAAGGTTACGTATCCTAAGGTGAGAAGATGTAAGCCGAAAATGATTAATCCTACAGACCAAATGTATTCAAAAGCTTCTAGAAATAACATTGTATATGCTTCGGAATTAGCAACTGTACTTTTTGAAAGAGGTAATACAAATGTTAAATTGAATATAGCAATCCCAAGTATAGCTGTATACATAAGACGAAGACAGGCAGCTAGTAATGAGAGGCTAGCATGGATAGGTTTTAGAAAGAAATAAAGAGCCCACGAGGCGATAATATCCGTAATAAAAATGATAATCCATCCGAAAATTTCTGCTTTGAAAAGTGAACTTGAAGTTTGAATATTATGGAGTGTCGCGTTCGCATCTCCTTGTACAACGAGATTTCCGTGAACAAAACCGTAAGAAAAAAATGCAGCAAATGCTATAATAAGAAGAGAAGCACCAGTAAATAAGGCAAACTTTCGTTCATTCATATGTCGTCCTCCTATTTCAATATTACTTTTATTTTAATAAGAGAAGGAGGGGAATTCATTGACTTAAATCAAGAGAGGAGAGAGCGTAATGGAATTTCCATCAAAAAAAGATGCATGGTTATATCCAATCTTTTTCATTGTTTTAGGCGCATGTTTCGCTCCCATTTTTGCAGGGCAGGAATATTTCCTCCTGTTTTTCACAATTCCGTTAGCAATACTATTTTCTTGGAGTTGGTTTTCAACAAAATATATTGTAGGGGAAGAAGAGATTACTATTAGATCTGGTTTCGTCAAAAAACGTATTCTTATAAGGGATATAAAGCGAATTTCAGATACGAAAAATCCAATAGCAGCTCATGCACTATCATTCGATCGATTAGAAATTGTTTACGGACCATATGAAACAGAACTTATTTCTCCAAGAAATAAAGAAGAATTTATTTTGTTGTTAAAAAGAAAAAATCCTGGGATTGAAATAAAGTGAAACTTTAATCAGTGGGGGTTTTGTTCATCCCCCACTTAACTTCTTTGCTCCAGCCGAATTTTGAGGTGGGAGTCTTACTGCCCGGCAAATAGTGGGATAAAGTAAGAGAGTGGATTCATATCCACTCTCTTTATGTCACTTTGGGTTTGTCATATAAGGATGTACGTGAACGACACATAAGTCGCGGAATTTTCCTTCAGCAGTTGTGACAATAACAACTGCTCTTCCCGCACTTTTTCCTGTAATCGTTACTGTCTCACCTTTCGGATAGATGGTGATGACGTCGGAATTCATATTTGTCCATATAAGCTCTTGATTCGTTGCCTGCATTGGCAAAACAGAAGCTGATAAATCGGCACTTTGTCCGGTTTTTATTTTAAGCTTATTTTTCTGTATATGAATACCAATTACAGATATAACAGAAGGAGCAATTGAAATTTTGGGTGGATTAGGTTGTATGTTTAAACGAGAAGTAGAAGTGTTTGTGATAGGTGAAAATTTTCTTATATGTTGTTGCTGTAAAGATGCTAACATTGTGAAGTCCCCTTTCTGTATAGGTGTCGATACTAATAATATAAAGGAAGAATGTTATAGTAAATTTAACGAAACATAAAGAAATTGTTAAATTCGAGAAGAATATTGTCGAACTGCGGTAAAAAGAAAGCTCTGCTGTTACGATAACAGCAGAGCTTTCTTTTTATAGATTATGAATATGTTGTTTTTCAAAATTCTCAAATTGCTCTTCAACTTCTTTTGAAGGTTTAGTTAGTAAACTAACAATTATGATCACTAGTAAACTAATAGTGAAACCAGGAATCATTTCATATAAGAAATCTTTTAAGAATTTGAATTGAGTCCAAATAATTACTGTAGCGGCACCTGAAACCATACCAGCAAGTGCGCCCCATTTCGTCATACGTTTCCAATATAAGCTTAATAAAATAGCAGGTCCAAATGAAGAACCAAATCCAGCCCAAGCATATCCCACAAGAGCTAAAATCGTATCATTTTGTTTAAACGCTAATGCGCACCCGACTAAGGCGATAACAAGTACAGCCATACGACCGACAAATACAAGCTCTTTATCAGAAGCAGAACGTTTAAAGAATGTACGATATAAATCTTCTGTTATAGCACTAGAAGTAACGAGCAACTGAGATGAGATTGTACTCATAATCGCTGCTAAAATCGCTGCTAATAAAAATCCAGTAATAAGTGGATGGAATAAAATTTTTCCAAGTTCAAGGAAAATTGTCTCTGGATTAGATAATGTCAACCCTTGTTGTGAATAGTAAGCAATACCGATAAGACCAGTAAACATAGCTCCGACAACAGAGAAAATCATCCAGCCCATACCAATTCTTCGCGCGCTTTTAATTTCTTTTACAGACGAAATTGCCATAAAGCGTACGATAATATGAGGTTGTCCAACATAACCAAGGCCCCATGCGAATAAAGAAATCATTCCTAAAGTAGAGGCACCTTTAAAAATATCTAAACGTGTTGGATCTACAGATCGAATTGTGTCAAACGCAGGTCCAAGTCCGTTCGAATTCATAATTGTTACGATAGGAACAAGAATAAGAGCAATTACCATAATGATTCCTTGCACGAAGTCTGTCCAACTTACCGCTAAGAAACCACCAAATAATGTGTAAGCCACGACAACTGCTGCGACAATGAATAATCCAACATGATAGTTCATACCAAATGAATTTTCAAATAATACAGCACCTGAAACTAGTCCTGAAGCTACATAGAAAGTAAAGAAAATCATAATAACAAGTCCGGATACTAAGCGTAGCATATGAGATTTGTCGTGGAAACGGTGTTCCAAAAATTCTGGGATAGTAATAGAGTTGTTTGCAATTTCTGAGTAGGTACGTAAGCGAGGAGCGACATAAAGCCAGTTTGCGTATGCGCCTAGTGTTAGGCCGAGCGCAATCCAACTACTACTTAATCCAACGCTAAACATTGCACCGGGTAATCCCATTAAAAGCCAACCACTCATATCGGATGCTCCAGCACTTAATGCTGTTACTGCGGGGCCTAGTGTACGCCCGCCAAGCATATAATCTGTTAAGTTGGACGTTCGTTTGTAGGCGAAATAGCCGATTACTAACATCCCGAGCATGTAAATAGAGATAGAAGTTAAAGTTAACATCTGCGTACTCATGTAGTTCCCCTTCCTTTTGTAATGTCTTTTGATGCATTTTGCATATTTATAATCTATCATGATTATTCAGAAAAATCCATTCTAAAATACGAATTTTCTGAAATGTAAGCGTTTTTCGACAATGTTTTTCTTTTGTAATATATAATTTTATGACAAAAAACCTTAATTTAAATAGAGTATTTATTATATTTACATAAAAATAGGTTGTTTTGTCAATATAATATTGAATGAAGAAAAAATATTTTTTTCGGAAAAAGCATTGACTTTTTAGAAACGCGAGGAATATAATGAGTGCAACTTAAAAAAATGCAAGCGTTGATGAAGAAGAGTACACATGATGAACATGTCAGAGAGCTGATGGTTGGTGCGAATCAGTATGGAATTGATGTGGAATGGGCTTCGGAGCTTCCAAACCGAAACGAAAGAAGTAGGCTTTGGCGACATGATCTCATCGATATAAGAGACACGTATTATTTTTTGATACGGCAAAGTGCGTTACAATCGTAACGAATTAAGGTGGCACCACGGGAGTACCCGTCCTTTCTATAGGATGAGTACTCCCTTTTTGTGTATAAAAAATTAAATAAGCTAAATCGTTTAAGTAAGAAGAGTACGTATATTTGGAGACGTTTCAGAGAGCTGGGGAGAGGTGAGAGCCCGGTACGGTACCATATACGGAATGGGCTTACGAGAGGTATGCTGAACAATTGTTTTCAGTAGGCAACCCGGGTTCCGCCGTTACAAGGATAAGGTATATATTTTGTACCTGAATAAAGCGGGATGCTTTTGCGTCCAACCTGAGGTGGTACCACGGTAAATTTATCGTCCTCTACATATTTCGATATGTAGGGGACTTTTTTATTTTTCAGAGTGAGGTGAAAGGCATGATGACGAAAGAGGAATTTATGAAGCAAAAAGAACAAGGAAAAATATTTTTAGTAATCGCTGAAGAAGAAGGAGATAGCATTACGCCAATTTCTTTATATAGACGTATGAAAGGGAAGAAGAAATTTTTATTAGAAAGCTCACAGCTTCATCAAGATAAAGGGCGCTATTCTTACTTAGGTTGTAATCCGTATGGAGAAGTGAAAAGCGTTGGTATGGAAGTAGAACGAACAGTGTATGGGCAAACAGAAAAGCTGCAAGGTAACGTACTGCAAGTATTAGAAGATGTAATCGCACCAGCGCAAGTAGACAGTCCATTCCCATTTTGCGGAGGAGCGATTGGATACATCGGCTACGATGTAATTCGGCAGTATGAAAATATAGGAGTAGACTTACATGATCCATTAAATATTCCAGAAGTACACCTTTTACTGTACCGTGAGTTCATCGTTTATGACCACTTACGCCAAAAACTATCGTTTATATATGTATGCAAGGAAGATGAATCTGCTTCTTATGCAGAAGTATACGAGAGATTGCAAAGATACAAAGAGGAAGTGCTAAACGGAGAAGAAGAGAAGGTGAGTGAAGTAATATCATCTTTATCATTCACTTCTTCAGTAACTGAAAAAGAATTTTGTGAAATGGTAGAAACAGCGAAAGAATACATTCGGGCCGGAGATATTTTTCAAGTTGTATTATCTCAGCGTTTGCAAAGTGAATGTAAAGGAGATCCATTTGCATTATACCGGAAACTTCGAATTGCAAACCCGTCGCCATATATGTTTTATATCGATTTTGAAAATTATGTTGTACTCGGTTCTTCGCCGGAAAGTTTGTTATCAGTAAGAGAGGATAAAGTGATGACGAACCCGATTGCGGGTACGAGACCGAGGGGGAAAGCGAAGCAGGAAGATGAGGAAATCGAAAAAGAACTGTTAGGAAATGAGAAAGAGCGGGCGGAGCATATGATGCTTGTGGACCTAGGACGAAATGATATTGGCAGAGTAAGTGAAATTGGCTCTGTTACGATAGATAAATATATGAAAGTAGAGAAATACTCTCATGTTATGCACATTGTATCTGAAGTTTACGGAACATTGCGAAAGAAAATGAGTGGATTTGACGCATTAGCGTATTGTTTACCAGCTGGTACAGTATCAGGTGCTCCGAAAATTAGAGCGATGGAAATTATTAATACATTAGAGTATGAAAAAAGAAATGTATATGCCGGAGCAGTTGGATATATTTCATTCTCAGGAAATCTTGATATGGCGCTAGCAATTCGAACGATGGTTGTGAAAGATGAGAAAGCGTACGTTCAGGCAGGAGCGGGGATCGTCTACGATTCAGACCCGGTTGCTGAATATGAAGAAACATTAAATAAAGCGAGAGCGCTTTTGGAGGTAATGAAATGATTGTACTCATCGATAATTATGATTCATTCACATATAACTTGTATCAACTATTAGGCGAGTACGAGGAAGAAATTATTGTCGTAAGAAATGATCAAATAACAATTGAACAATTAGAGGAGATGAAACCGAAAGGAATTGTGCTATCACCAGGACCTGGGAAACCAGAAGATGCTGGAATTTGTATCGATGTTATTCATCACTTTTATAAGAACGTTCCCATCTTAGGAATTTGCCTTGGCCATCAAGCAATCATATCCGCATTTGGAGGAGAAATTGTTAGAGCAGAGTGCATTAAACACGGAAAAACATCGCGTGTGAAACATAACGGAACGTCAATCTTTTCGTACGTTACGCAGCCGCTAACGGCGATGCGTTACCATTCACTCGTTGCAGCGCAAAATAGTTTGCCGCAGTGTTTTGACATACTCGCGACAGCGATGGATGACGGAGAAATCATGGCAGTTCGTCACAACTATTATCCGCTCTTCGGGTTACAGTTTCACCCAGAATCAATTGCAACAGAAGAAGGCGGAAAGTTAATATGTGCCTTTTTAGCAGAAGTGAAAGAGGGGGAGAGAGTATGAACAGTTATCT
This sequence comes from Bacillus cereus group sp. BfR-BA-01316, assembly GCF_022664195.1. Classification (NCBI taxonomy): domain Bacteria; kingdom Bacillati; phylum Bacillota; class Bacilli; order Caryophanales; family Bacillaceae; genus Bacillus; species Bacillus cereus group sp. BfR-BA-01316. The sequence continues at coordinate 36,663 of NZ_JAKUGX010000033.1, read as the reverse complement.
TCGAAAATTAGTAGAGGGACAGCATTTAACAGAAGAAGAAATGTATGAAGCAGGGCTCCTGTTATTAAGTGACAACATATTGGAAAGTGAAGTCGCAGCTTTCTTAGTATTACTGAAAGCGAAAGGTGAAACCGCAGAAGAAATATACGGTCTTGTTCGTGCTCTTCGTGAAAAAGCATTACCGTTTTCAAACCATATAGAAGGTGCAATGGACAATTGCGGAACAGGTGGTGACGGTGCACAAACATTTAATATTAGCACAACATCGGCATTCGTACTTGCCGGAGCTGGTGTAAAGGTTGCGAAACATGGAAACCGCGCTGTTTCTAGTAAAACAGGAAGTGCTGATTTATTAGAAGAACTCGGTGTAAACATTAGTTGTACGCCAGGTGAGATTGACTACTTATTAGAAAATGTAGGGATTGCCTTCTTATTCGCACCAGCGATGCACCCAGCATTAAGGCGCATTATGAAAATAAGAAAAGAATTAAACGTTCCGACGATTTTTAACTTAATTGGACCGCTGACGAATCCGGTCAATTTAGAAACACAATTTGTCGGTATTTATAAACGAGATATGTTATTGCCAGTTGCACAAGTATTACAAAAGCTAGGCCGGAAACAAGCGCTCGTCGTAAACGGAAGTGGATTTTTAGATGAAGCATCATTACAAGGAGAAAACTGCGTCGCTATTTTAAAAGACAATGAAATAATCGAAATGAGTATTGAGCCTGAAAAATATGGTTTTTCAAGAGTGAAAAATGAAGAAATTAGAGGCGGGAATTCAAAAGAAAATGCAAAGATTACGATCGGAGTATTGAGCGGAGAAAAAAGCGTATACCGCGATACCGTTTTATTAAATGCAGGGCTTGCTCTTTTCGCAAACGGAAAAGCGGAAACGATTGAAGAAGGAATTAAACTAGCAACGCATAGCATTGACTCTGGAAAAGCATTAGAAAAATTAAACTTATTAATTACAGCAAGTCATGAAAAGTTAGAAAGGGTGAATTAAAGTGGGGACGATTTTAGACAAAATTGTAGAGCAGAAGAAAGTAGAAGTTGCGGAGTTATATGAAACATATTCACCAGTGAAAGAAAAAAGGAAAACAAACTCACTTGTGAAAGCTTTAGAGCAGTTTACTATAATCGCCGAAGTAAAGCGAGCGTCTCCATCAAAAGGCGATATTAATTTACACGTTGATGTACCAAAACAAGTAAAAACATATGAAGAATGCGGCGCTGGAGCAGTTTCGGTTTTAACAGACAGTCAATTTTTTAAAGGATCGTTTCACGATTTACAAACGGCAAGAGCAGAAAGTAACATTCCGCTTTTATGCAAAGATTTTATAATCGATAAGATTCAAATTGATAGAGCTTATGAAGCAGGAGCAGATCTTATTTTATTAATCGTTGCAGCATTGTCAAAAGAAAAATTAAAAGAGCTTTATAACTACGTACTAGAAATGGGATTAGAAGCGATTGTTGAAGTTCATGATGAACAGGAATTAGAAATTGCGATTGAATTACATCCGCACGTTATCGGTATTAACAACCGTAATTTAAAAACGTTCGAAGTAGATTTAAGCCAAACTGAAAAGCTCGGAAAACGACTGAATGAGGAAAATCTACTTTGGATTAGTGAAAGTGGTATTCATTCAAAAGAAGATATCATCAGAGTCAAACGAGCTGGTGCCAAAGGCGTATTAGTCGGAGAAGCACTTATGACAACATCTTCTATTAGTAGCTTTTTCGATGAATGCAAGGTGAAAATATGAAAGTAAAGATTTGCGGTATTACTGATATGGAAACAGCGAAACGTGCTTGCGAATACGGAGCGGATGCAATCGGTTTCGTTTTTGCAGAAAGTAAACGGAAAATCACTCCAGGACAAGCGAAAGAAATTATTGGGGAAATTCCAGCACACGTTTTAAAAGTTGGTGTTTTCGTAAATGAATCAGTAGAAGTGATCCGGAAAATTGCAGAAGAGTGCGGGTTAACACATGTGCAATTGCATGGGGACGAGGAAAATCACCATATTAGAAGATTGAATATTCCGTCTATAAAAGCGGTAGGAGTAGCTTTAGAGAAAGATATTGAACATGCGAAAAAATACGAAACAGATTACATGTTATTTGATAGCCCGAAAGAAAAGTTTCATGGTGGGAACGGTAAGACATTTTCATGGGAGTTACTCGCGCATATGCCAAACGATTTGCGAGAGAAAACGATATTAGCTGGCGGATTAAACATCCTTAATATAGAAGAAGCAATTCGAACCGTTCAGCCATATATGGTCGATGTGAGTAGCGGAGTAGAGACAGAAGGAAAGAAAGATTTAGAGAAAATAAAACAATTTATTAAAAAAGTGAAGGAGTGTTCCAAATGAATTACGCATATCCAGATGAAAAAGGTCATTACGGTATATACGGAGGACGATACGTTCCAGAAACGTTAATGCAATCCGTATTAGAGTTAGAAGAAGCGTATAAAGAAGCGATGCAAGACGAAGCGTTTCAAAAGGAATTAAATCATTATTTACAAACGTATGTTGGAAGAGAAACACCGCTTTATTTCGCTGAAAATATGACGAAGTATTGCGGCGGTGCAAAAATCTATTTGAAACGTGAAGATTTGAATCATACGGGAGCTCATAAAATTAACAATACAATTGGTCAGGCACTTCTTGCGGTAAGAATGGGTAAGAAGAAAGTTGTCGCTGAAACAGGAGCAGGACAACACGGAGTTGCAACAGCTACTGTATGTGCACTTCTCGGTTTAGAATGCGTCATTTTCATGGGAGAAGAAGATGTGAGACGACAAAAATTAAACGTGTTCCGAATGGAATTACTCGGAGCGAAAGTAGAAAGCGTTGCGGCAGGTAGCGGCACGTTGAAAGATGCGGTGAACGAGGCACTTCGTTACTGGGTTTCACATGTACACGATACGCACTACATTATGGGGTCAGTTCTCGGACCACATCCATTCCCGCAAATTGTCCGTGATTTCCAAAGTGTAATTGGAAAAGAAACGAAAAAACAATATGAAGCGTTAGAGGGGAAATTACCAGAAGCAGTCGTTGCTTGTATCGGTGGTGGTAGTAACGCAATGGGAATGTTTTATCCGTTCGTACACGATGAAGAAGTTGCCCTTTACGGCGTAGAAGCAGCTGGAAAAGGCGTTCATACAGAAAAGCACGCAGCGACTTTAACGAAAGGAAGCGTCGGTGTTTTACACGGGTCGATGATGTACCTTCTCCAAAATGAAGAAGGGCAAATTCAAGAAGCACACTCTATTTCAGCTGGACTAGATTATCCAGGTGTTGGACCAGAACATAGTTTATTAAAAGATATTGGACGCGTTTCTTACCATTCGATTACAGATGATGAAGCGTTAGAAGCGTTTCAATTATTAACGAAAAAAGAAGGGATTATCCCGGCATTAGAAAGCTCACATGCTGTCGCATACGCTTTAAAATTAGCACCGCAAATGAAGCAAGACGAGGGGCTTGTCATTTGTTTATCCGGCCGCGGTGATAAAGATGTAGAGAGTATAAAACGTTATATGGGAGAGGTGTAAAAAATGGGAGTAGAAAAAATTACAGCAGCGTTTGAAAATGGCAAGAAAGCATTTATTCCGTACGTAATGGGCGGAGATGGTGGACTTGAAAAGTTAAAAGAAAGAATCCGTTTTCTAGATGAAGCAGGAGCAAGCATCGTTGAAATTGGTATCCCATTCTCAGATCCAGTCGCAGATGGGCCAACTATTCAAAGAGCAGGAAAACGAGCGCTAGATAGTGGTGTAACATTAAAAGGTATTTTTCAAGCATTAATAGAGGTGAGGCAAGAAGTTCAAATTCCATTTGTACTTATGACATATTTAAATCCAGTACTCGCATTCGGAAAAGAACGTTTCATTGAGAGCTGTCTTGAAGCAGGTGTGGATGGCATTATCGTTCCAGATTTACCGTATGAAGAACAACATATTCTTGCATCGCTTCTCCGCGATGCGAATATTGCTTTAATTCCACTCGTTACCGTAACAAGCCCTATTGAGCGAATCGAAAAAATTACGAGTGAATCACAAGGATTCGTCTACGCCGTTACGGTAGCTGGTGTAACGGGAGTACGCCAAAACTTTAAAGATGAGATTCATAGTTACTTAGAGAAAGTAAAATCACATGTCCACTTACCAGTAGTCGCGGGATTCGGTATTTCAACACGAGAGCAAATAGAAGAAATGATTACAATATGTGACGGTGTTGTTGTTGGGAGTAAAGTGATTGAGCTGTTAGAAAATGAAAAGCAAGAGGAAATATGTGAGTTAATAGGGGCAGTCAAACAAACAGAAGAGGCGTAAGTCTCTTCTGTTTGTTTTATGTAAAAAATGTTAAAATATACAAAAGATTACTTCTAACTTAGAGGGGGAGAAGGCATGTTAAGACGTAAACTATTATATCTTCTTTTAACCGTACCACTATACGCTTGTCTAATTAGCATGACGAAAATAGAATTATTGGCTCTGTTTCTAGGATATTTATTCATCTTCTCTAATCTAAATCGGATTCATGAGCAATCTACTTTAGAAGTATGTATATTTTCCTTCATTATAGGACTATTCACTATCGTTTCGATTGCACTGCTAAATGAATTATTTCAGTGGATACATTCATTTTCTTTAATGAAATTTTGGAATGTTGCATTGCAGGTAGTATGTGTTTATATTGTGTTTGCTGTTTTAGAAAGAATGCTGGGGCAGCAGACGGTTTTTCAGGATAAAAGAAAATGGGAGTGATTCAAAAAGGAGCCGCTTGGCTTCTTTTTTGAGTCTGTTACAAAAATAATTGAAAATTATGGTATCTGTTATATAATAGTTAAAATTGTACTTTTTACGAAAAGAGATGATAGCATGGCCATATTGTTGGCACTGATCCCAATTATGATGATTTTCATTTGTTTATTTTTATTTAAACAAACGTCATTAAGGTCCTCGTTAATTTCTTACGCTGTGTCTGTTGGAATCGTTTTACTCTCGCCAACATTTCAATTAGGGATAAGTGAAACTGTGCACGCAACGATTAAAGGTTGGTTAATTTGTTTTATTGTCGGGTACGTTTTATTTTTCGGTATTTTTTTATTTCACCTCATGAACAAAATGGGGTATATCGATCAAGTAGCTCGTTTTTTAGAAGAAGTTACTCACGATCGCTTATTACAAATGCTTCTTATGTGTTTTGGTATTTGCCCACTAATTGAATCAGTAAGTGGATTCGGTATTGGTTTTATGGTAGCGGCACCTATTTTTCTTTCATTAGGCTATAAACCATTTCAAGCTGTACTGCTTTCATTTATCGGCTTACTCGCAAGCTCGTGGGGCGCAATGGCAACTGGTACGATTATCGGTTCGCAGCTTATAAATATGCCACTTACGACACTTGGCACAAATACAGCACTATTAAGCATCCCGATGTTTGCTTACTTCATCATTCTTTCTTTGCACGTTGTTGGTGGCAGGCAGGCAGTTATTGAAAAGTGGAAGGAAGGAGTAGGATTCTTTCTATTATTTTCTCTCGGAATTTACCTTTCTAACGCATACGTAAGTGTTGAACTAGCAGGGATATTAAGTTCTATCGTTACAATTACATTTGGCTTTCTTATCATTAAACTAAAAGGGAAAAATGAACAAACCCTTATAACAGAACATGCTGCGGCTACGGAGAGAGAAGTATCGATTATAAAAATTATTAGTCCTTATATCTTTTTAACAGTTTGTATTTTACTTTCTCGCCTCGTTCCAGCATTACATGATTTGTTCAGATCATATGCAGTTCTCGATTTAAAATCATATTCTTACAAACTAGAGCTACTATATTCGCCAGGATTTTGGCTCGCCATGACTTGTTTATTTACAATTATTTTCTTCCGTATTCCATCTAATATTATTAAACAATCACTCTCGCAAACGATAAAACAATGGATTCCTTTCGCAATTACAACGACGATGTTCATTGCGATTTCAGAACTAATGGGTGCATCTGGTATGCATTCATTACTCGCAAAGACAGCTGGTGAAACATTTGGTACCTTTTTCGTTTTCGTTGCTCCGTTCATTGGAGGAATTGGCGGCTTTTTAACAGGTAGTAACGCAGGATCAAATGCGATGTTTATTAAACTCCAAATGCAAACAGCACAAAACGTAGCACTCCCGTGGCAATACGTCACAACACTGCAAAACACAGCATCATCAGTAGCGACAATCGCTTGCCCATCACGTATAACACTAGGCGCTTATTTATGTAATATCCCTTATCGTGAAAACGAACTACTAAAGAAGACGACGTTAATGATTTTTGGTGCGGTGTTGCTTGTAGTGGTAGAGGTGATTTTTTGGTATATGTTGAGAAAATAAAAAATCCTCCTGGCAAAGGAGGATTTTCTTTTTATATGGATAATGCCTTAAGTATGAATAGCTTCTACTAAATGAATAGGAGATGAAATGTATGCCCTTAAAAAACTACGGTGTATTAAAAGGTACAGTTATACAATCTAAGATTGGAAAAGGGAAAACACCTCATTATCAAGTTCATTTACAAGGCGAAGCAGGAGTAAATTATCGTATTGCAATTAACGTAAAGTCGCAAAGTTATCCGTCGGAAGTTTTATATTTTGCAAGTAGTAACATTCGGTCAGAGGCGATTCATATTTTACCAACATTACCGTTCGGCTTTACAGAAGTGAAAAATAATGAGCCGAAAGTCGCTTTAGATTATGTAAGAGGTAATTTATTTGATTCGAAGCAAATGATTCCTTTACCTGCTGAAAAAGCAGGAGTGGATAATGATTTGAATGAAAAAATAGAGCAGTATATAAAGAGAGCAATAGAAGAAAAAGCGATTATTTACGCGTTCGGTGAAAGATGGGGACCGGAAGAAACTACACCTGATTCCTACTTTCATTTTAAACCAGGAAACGGTATACATGATATTCATATGAATCAAGGAAATGTAGAGAAATGGCAAGGTGATGAGGGCAGATGGCAAGACGGGGGAATACTCATTCACTTTGAGAAGGAAGAAGAATGGATAGGTATCTTTCTTGCATTCCAGTCGCAGTCATGGTGTACCGATGAAGAAGGGCATGCTCGTGTTCCGGTTGAGAATTGTGATTATAAGAGGGAGAAATGATTAGAGGAGGTAGTTCAAAATGAACTACCTCCTCTAATTTTATAAAACACAAAACTCACAAGTGTAGAAATACAAGAGAAAAGCAGCGCCACACTAGAAAACGCGATGAGATACATATTATATTTCATAACTTTGCCGATTAGTTGGTTACTATCGTACTGAAACAGTCCCGCTATTATATTGAATAAAAATAATACGATAAACATTACGATGACGCCGTCTATTGATCCTTTAATGTCTGGTTTACTTAAAGCGATATGTGCGGAAATACAAATAGCGATAAATAAAAATAACCAAAAAGAAGGGGTCAATAAATTGCTCATTGTAAACAAGCTTTTTAATAAAAAGAATGTTGATAAAAACATGTTTTGAATCATGTCTAAGTTAATAGAAGTCGATGCAATCGTTGTTTCGAGAGTCGTATTAAATAAAGAATATGACTCGGGTACGAAATAGCGCATTAAAAGTATTAAGGTAGTAATACCAGAAATAATAGGGCCGATGCCGATAAAGAAATTCCCGATTCGTTGATATATACTTTTTTGATTGTATTGATGTTGTACGTAACCTAGAGCTCCTTGACTTGTATCTGTTGGGAAGAACTGCGTTGCTACAATTTTATGACGAAATAATAGACACATAATTGCATGTCCAAACTCATGAACGGGAACACCGATCCATGCAGTCAAAAGAAAGCCTTTCCTACCAAAAGCTCTCGACCAATACATTCGTGTGAGAGATTCTAAATAACCTAATATAAATCCAATTACAATGATGATTCCAATTAAAGAAAATAATTGGATCACACTTGTAAGGAGTGTTTGAAAAATCGAGTTTACAAATTCCACTGTCTTCATCCAATCTGTTTAAAGTTGCACTTTATTTGCTCTGTTTCATAATAACATTATTTTTCTATATTACTAGCACACATAGTTTCGTTTAAAAGAAGGATTTTATATTCTTTTTCTTGTAGTCATGTTTTATGTCCAAAGTCATATATTGAATTTGTAACACCCTATAAGGTATATGTTTAAGGAGGGATAAGAGAATGAAATGTCCGGCGTGTAATACAGAAAATGCAGCGGAAGCAAAGTTTTGCGGAAATTGTGGACATTCGTTAGCGGAAGAAGCCGTAGCAAGTGGTGCACAGGAAGAAGGACAGCAACAAGCGCGCATAGCACAAGGAAAGGAAACTCGACCAAATGAAACAGTAGAGCAAGCAAAGCGGTTTGCGAGTGGCTATTTTCAGTTTTTTAAACATGCGTTAAAAGCACCGACAGCGATTATGAAGAGTGGAGATATTGAAGTGCGAAATGGAATTGCAAGCCTTGTACTTATTTGTTTTTTAGGAGCATGTATTTTTTATAGAATGATGAGCGCAGCGACAGCTGTTACGAGAACGTTAGTACCAGATATATCCACCCCTTCTTTCTTTGGAGAATCTTTGACGGTCTTTTTATTTTTATTAATTTTAACTTTATTTATTGGTTTTATCATTTTTGTAAGTGGAAAGATGATGAAATCGTCGTTTTCCTTTATAGAAGTATTCGGCATATGGGGCACGATAGCGACGCCAGCTATTGCTATATTAGTTCTTTCTTTTCTGTTTAGTTTCCTATTGATCTTTTTTTTACCAGTATTATTAGGGATGGCTACAACTTATATGGGTATTAGTATAATTGTATCTATATTAAAACTGGACAGCGGTGGATTGGATCCTGTTTACACACTTCTTATCGCAAGTGTTTTCATTGGGATTGCAACATGGATTGTACTTTGGTCTTACATTAACACGATAATTCAAACCTTTACCGGGGGATTAACAGGCTTCTAATGAAAAGGTGGCTGAATTGATGAATGTATGTACAGAGTGTGGGGGTAAGTTCGAGGACGGTGTGCAATTTTGTCAAAACTGCGGGATGAAGAGGGGAAATCCTGTAGTAAAAAAGCAGAAAATGAGCAACGGGACAAAAATTGGCATTACACTTTTAGCACTATTTGTTATAGCGATTGGTGGACTATATTTTTATGGATCATCGTATTATTCGCACTCAGCGCAAGTAGACCGGATAATTACTGTTTTACAAGAGAGGGACGGGAAGCAGTTAGCTGAGATGGTCACGACAGATGACCCAGCGGTTATTGTAAATAGAGACAGTTTAACGCCTCTATTTTCATATATAAAAGAAAATCCATCTTACGTGAATGAATTGAAAGAATATTTGAGGCAAGGTGAAAAACAAGGGGATGGAATAGAAAGAGCAGATTTTTCTTTAACGAAAGACGGGAAACATTTCTTTTTATTTGATCGGTATAAATTGAAAGCGAAGACGTATTATACGACTCTGCTTACAAATGAAAAAGGGACATCTTTAAAATTGAACGGAAAAGAAATTGATAAGACAAATGACAAAAAGTTTGAGAAGCAATATGGGCCGTTTCTTCCAGGAGCTCAAGTATTTCAATCCGAATATAAAAATGACTATGTAAAACTATCACGTGAGGAAAAGGTTGTACTTATGAAACAAAGTCAAAATAATGTAACGATAGATTTAACGTTGCAAGGGCAATATATTACAGTTCAAACGAATGAGCCTGGTGCAACATTATATGTGAATCAAAAGCCAGTTACAGCATTGACCGGAGAAGAAATTACGTGGGGGCCGATAGCGACCGATGGAAGTGCGGCGATTTATTTAGAACGAAATGGAGAAAATGGAAGGGAAATGACGAAGGTAGAAACGGTAACGGCACTTTCGGCTTATAGCCTTCCATTTCAAAAGAAAAGTACAGAAAAAACAGTTGTTTACAATGTTACCCCACCACCTGCGACTGGGTATGTATATAACGGCTTCATCTTCCCTGATAGTGATACTCGTAAATTAACGAGTGCGGATTTGAGATATTTAACGAAAGAACGATTGAAAATTGCTAGAAATGAAATATACGCAAGACATGGACATATTTTTCAAACAAAGGATATGCAAGCGTACTTTTTAAAACAGTCTTGGTATAGAGAAAATCCGTATTTTACAGGGAAGTTAACGGATATTGAAGTTTATAATGTTGAACTTATCAAATCAAGAGAATAGAACGCGTGAAAAAGGTACAGTGTATATTACTGTACCTTTTCTATGGTGATTTAGCTGGATCAGGATCCCTTGAGAAAAAGATGTGAAAGAGAAATGTGACTTTACTTGCTTTTCCTGATGTACTAGCCTGTACAGCGGATAAAGAACTAGACGTTAAAGCTGCTTCAGAATGGGGTGGTACGACTATTTTGAGCGCATCATCATCATCTGATGTAGTAACTGTTATTGTATCGGGAGATAAGTTAACGATTTTAACAGTACCGATGGGGAAGATGGACTTACCAGCGTGTGATGCAGAAGCGAAACGGGTAGCTTTCCAAATAGTTTGTGCGAAAGTATCATCGTTAGATAACCAAGCGCGAGCGCTGTATATTGTTGCGTTAATGGAAAACTCTTGTTCAAGCGGGAGGGCGGGTCTCGGTTCTATCGGTTCCTCTGGAAGCTGGACGAGAAGGCCGGCGCACATGTATGTTTCACCTACTTTCAATAGTTACTGTTATAGCATATTAAACATCTTGTTTATAAGACACGACGATTACCTATTCATACATAGTCTTGTGCACCAAATTTGTAGATTAAATTCTCTTTCTTTACAATGGAAGTAGGTGTTATTTCTATAAAATATGGAAATCGTAAAGAGTATGTAAAAAGAAGGAGTGGTAAAGTGAACTATGTCATTATTGGCGGAGATGCAGCTGGTATGAGTGCAGCAATGCAAATTATTAGAAACGATGAAACTGCAAATGTTGTTACGTTAGAAAAAGGTGAAATATACTCATACGCTCAGTGCGGACTACCGTATGTGATTAGCGGTGTTATCGCTTCTACTGAAAAGTTAATTGCACGCGATGTAAAGACGTTTCGTGATAAATATGGAATTGATGCGAAAGTACGCCATGAAGTAACGAAAGTTGATACTGAAAATAAAATCGTGTATGCAGTACATACGAAGACGAAAGATGTCTTTGAATTTTTATATGATCGTTTATTAATTGCGACTGGTGTACGCCCTGTTATGCCGGATTGGGAAGGTAAAGATTTACAAGGTGTTCATCTTTTAAAAACAATTCCCGATGCTGAGCGTATAGTAGACACGCTACAAACAAATAGCGTTGAGCACGTAACGATTATTGGCGGCGGTGCAATTGGTCTAGAGATGGCAGAAACATTTGTAGAACTAGGAAAGAAAGTAAGAATGATTGAGCGAAACGATCATATTGGCACAATTTATGATGCCGATATGGCGGAATATATACATAAAGAAGCAGACAAACATAATATTGAAATTTTAACAAATGAGAATGTAAAAGCGTTTAAAGGAAAAGAAAGAGTGGAACAAATTGAAACAGATAAAGGGACGTATAAAACTGATCTCGTTTTAGTATCTGTCGGTGTACAGCCAAATACTGATTTTCTTGAGGGGACAAATGTACATAAAAATCATAAAGGTGCAATTGAAGTAAATGCTTATATGCAAACAAATGTGAAAGACGTATACGCGGCCGGAGACTGTGCAACGCATTACCATGTTATAAAGGAAACTCATGATCATATCCCGCTTGGAACGACTGCGAATAAACAAGGGCGACTTGCCGGACTCAATATGGTTGATAAACGAAGATCATTTAAAGGTACGTTAGGTACAGGCATTATTAAATTTATGAATCTGACGCTCGCAAGAACAGGCTTAAATGAAAAAGAAGCGAAAGGGCTAAACATCCCATATAAGACGGTCAAAGTAGATTCAACAAATATGGCGGGTTATTACCCGAGTGCTTCGCCACTTCACTTGAAATTACTATATCACGCCGATACGAAACAATTATTAGGAGGACAAGTAATTGGAGAAGAAGGGGTAGATAAACGCATTGATGTTATCGCAATGGCACTTTTCAATAAAATGAGCATTCACGATTTAGAAGATGTCGATTTAAGTTACGCACCACCATATAACAGCGTTTGGGATCCAATTCAACAAGCAGCAAGGAGAGCGGAATAGCACTTTTTAAAGTGCTATTTTTTTGTTAAAGGGGAATAATCATTTTTGTCGAATAAAGAGATTTGGGAAATAGTTACATATAGGGAAGGGGATCTTTAAAAATGGTTGTGGCACTTCAAAAAGTCCAAGAATTAGAAAAAGAAATGTTACGTAATTTGTATGTACTATATCTTCATGACCTTTCTAAGTTCACTACTAATATAACTATTGGAGCGGACGGCTTTTTTGAATACGAAGATTTGGACACGTTTTGGAAAATTGATGGAATCACTCCATATTTCATAAAAGCTGATAATAGTATTGTAGGATTTTTATTACTATTGGAACGTCCATTTTTGAAGAAAGAAAACGACTTTGGCATTAATGATATTTTCATATTGAATCAATACAAGGGAAAAGGAATCGGTAAGCAAGTTATTGAAAACTTACTAGAAGAGAAACGAGGCAAATATTTCGTTATTGAGCTTGTGAAAAATGTACCAGCTGTTTCTTTTTCGAAGAAATTATATAGAGAGCTAAACATTGAATTTGATGAACGAAAACAGCTAATTGATGATGAGGAATGCTTCGTGCAGACGTTTAAAATATAATGGAATTGGTGCTCCGTATGTAGTACTTTGAAATTTAACTTTATTTCGAATATACCGTTCACCCTTGAAAAACTTAGTACTTATCGCTTATATTGTCATATAGTATTTGTTTTTTTAACGCATTATCCGAAAGAAGTCTCTTTCCTCAAGCGTGTGAAGGACGATAGTCCAACGGTAGGTGGGAGATGAATTTCGGTTTGGTGTAGCCAAAAAATTGGTTTTCATATTTATTTCACCTCTGATATAATCAGTCTTATAAGAGGTATAGTATGGTATAACGATGAAATTAGATAATAATAACATAGTGTTCATGTTGTGTTATCACTTTTGGTGGTTGGCTATAGATAAAGTAAAGCAGTCTATGGGAAATCAAGTCAAAAGGGAGATGAACTGATATGAAAAAGCATAATAAGGCGTACAAATTTCGTCTGTATCCAACAGAAGAACAAGCATATCTGATCCGTAAAACTTTCGGGTGTGTACGCTTTGTATATAACAAAATGTTGGCTGAACGAAAAGAAGTATATGAAAAACACAAAGAGAACAAGGAAGAACTGAAGAAACAAAAATTTCCTACTCCTGCGAAATACAAAGCAGAGTATGAATGGTTGAAAGAAGTCGATTCATTAGCATTGGCCAACGCTCAACTAAACTTGCAAACTGCGTATAAGAATTTTTTTATTGGTCAAAGTGATTTTCCTACATTCAAAAGTAAAAAGAGTAGAAAATCTTATACAACGAATCGAGTAAACGAAAATATTATGTTATTTCATGGTTATATCAAATTACCGAAATTGAAAATGGTGAAACTGAAGCAACATAGAGAGATACCGCAAAACCATACCATCAAATCATGCACGATTTCGATGACACCTACTGGTAAATACTTTGTATCGATCTTGACTGAATATGAAAAAGAGATTGTGCAAAAAGAAGTAGAAAGTGTAGTTGGATTAGACTTCGCAATGGCTGAACTGTACGTGAGTAGCGAAGATGAGAAAGCCAATTATCCTCGCTTTTATCGTCAGATGTTAGACCGATTAGCAAACGCACAACGAATATTAGCAAGACGTGTGAAAGATTCAGCACGTTGGAATAAACAACGCATCCGTGTAGCTAAGTTGCATGAAAAGGTCGCAAATCAACGTAAAAATTTCCTTCATCACAAGTCTAAAGAATTGGCTACTCATTTTGACGTTGTAGCCATAGAAGACTTACATATGAAAGGAATGTCACGAGTACTTCACTTTGGTAAAAGTGTTGCGGACAACGGTTGGAGGATGTTCACGACATTTTTAGCATATAAGCTACAAGAACAAGGGAAACAGCTTGTAAAAATAGATAGGTGGTTTCCTTCTACAAAGATGTGTAGTCGTTGTGGAAACAGAAAAGGTATGTCTCTATCTGAACGTACGTATGAGTGTTCTTGTGGACTAACAATGAGTCGTGACTATAACGCAGCTATCAATATCAAAAAGGAAGCTATCCGCTTATTAGCGTTGGCATAAATAGTAACAAAATAACCTTTGGAACAAGGGAGTTAGCTCGGCTGTCCTAAGACAAATTCGTTAGCTATCAAAAGTAACGATTAACCGAGAAGCCCCCACTTCAAGTAAGCTCGCAAGAGATACTAAGTGGTGGGTAGTTCACCAAAGCAATGAACGAACCAGGGGGCACAGTATGGCAATTAACATGAATACAATCGAAGAATGGATTGCTGAATCAAATGCAAGAAACGAAGAAGACTTAGGAAACGTTGTTGAAGAGATGAAAGAAGTATGTGTCGGACTTGATAACGCGACATTAATTTATACGAAAAACGTATTTTGTTTCGGTAAGAAAGTAGAAGTATTGTTTTTCTTCCAAGATCAAGTCGTTATCGGAGAAGAGAAGGAAGAGTATATTGAGATTGAAAAATTAAAGTATGATGATATTACAAATAGTAACTTAAAAACAAATGATAAAAATACAACGTTAGAATTAAAGTTTGCTAACGGGAAATCTATCAGTTTAGATAGCCTGAATGATAACTACGGTACGAAAAATTGGCTATTTGCAAGACAAATTAAGAGTATCTTTAAATTAATCTAGTAAAAAAGTAGACCTTGAAAGGTCTGCTTTTTTACTTATTTCCTATTACGCAAAGGCATCCTCTTTCTTCGTAATATTTCACGCTTGTAAATCCCGTCTTATAAAAAAGGTTTACTAATTCTTCGGTCGTCTTAAATTTATCCATATGATATTGGATTTTGAAAGTTTCAGCGACTAGTAAAAAGGATCCGTTCGGTTTTAAGATGCGAAATACTTCTTTCATATCGTGTTCAAAATCGGGCCAAAAGTAATGGGTTTGAAGGGCGGTAATGAGATCGAAGAAGTTCGTATTGTATGGAATAGAGGACACACTTGCCTGATGAATGATTATTTTTTCTGTTTTTACATCCTTCATATTGGTTTTCTTTGAGTCTTCAACAGCCTGTTCTGAATAGTCAATGCCGTATATTTTTCCGTGGGGAGTTACTCTTGAAAGGCTATGTATTGTTTTCCCACCTCCGCAACCGATATCTAAAATAACTGCATCTTCACGTATATGTATTTTTTGTAAAGCCCAATTTGTTAGTCTCGTATGCGCAGCATTCATAATGCAAAGCATAGAGGAACCAATTGTCCCACGAGGATTTTTCGCTTGCTCGATTAATCGTTGTAAAATACCCAATTCAAGCTCTCCTTTTATATAAGAATATATACTTATTTCGCTTTTAATAATTTAACTCCTTTAAAAAAGCACGCCGTCTACCGGCGTGCTTCTAATTATGCAAGGACCCTTTTAGCCAATTTCGCGCTCGATACGCCCCAACTGGAATTTGAATGAGTGAAGTTTTATTTCCGGCATCAATCCCGTACAATTGATCGCATGAATTTGTATCAAAACTTAGTAACGGATGCCCGCCCATCCCCATAGCGGTCGCAGCTAAAACGAGTTTATGAACGAGCATGCCAGCTTCCATTTGATGAATTCGATATCCTCTATAGCTTAATTTATTTTTATAGTAATCTTTATTTCCGACTACATGTAGACAAAGTGGTACTTGAAAAAGATTTACGTTATCCATCGTCATACTAGATTGCAGAGAATAACGAAGGTCTCCGTGCTGAAGTGGCTGTATGGAATGTGTCCTACTGTTATAAGCGTAAGCACCGTTTTCTATGTCTTTTACGTTATAAAAACATCCATATAATGAGACCCGTGCGTTTTCATTTACATACTTGCCATCAAGGTCGTTGTAATAAGGGAAGGAGAGGCTCGCTTCTTGTAGTAGAGTAGCGAGCTCGGCTGCATCCCATTTCGTTAAAATGAAGTCAGAATCAGGTGAATATCGTTTTTTACAAAGATGTAAGAAATCATACGATAAACGCTCTACTTTTGGTAGCTGTACAGCGTGTGCACTATATTGATGTCGGTCTTCTTGAGTTAATGTTTGGAAGTGTTCTGTCGATTCAATCATAGATGCCGTGTTTATTTTTTTTACCATCGGATAGTCATCTACATATTTTGAGCGAACGAAATGCTCATGTGTTAACGGCGGGATTTGCTGCAGTAAGTCATGAGAAGTAACTGTTTTATTTTCACGATGATCATTGTGAAACCAATCTGCAGTGGGTTCTGTACTTAAAGGAATAACAGCATATACACTTTCTTCACCTTCTGACAGTCCAAGTAAATGATTCATTGCCCGGTCTAGAAACTGAAAATATACACCGTTTGTATAACCGAATTGTTTTGCGCATTCAAGCAATTGACCGATCAGAACACCACTATCTAATCCTTGCAGACGATACGAAAAGTTATTGTATTTAAAGAAGTTTTTCCAAAACATAGTGGATACGAATGCAGCGCCAAAACAAGAATGTATGTTACAACGATTGCCGAGTGCTTCTGTAAGATAAGAATCGAAATTTCCTTCGCGAAGTAAGATGAGACGATGATGCGCGGCGTCATAATGGTAAATGCCGTCTGGATAATGATCAATTTTTAAATACATATATAATTCATTTGGATATAAAGCACCCCCAGAAGGGATGAATCTTCGAAATAGAGTCGTTGTTTTATTATTTTCTAGGCTAGTAGTAGGTTGACATAATTGTGTTAAACCAAATGAGTACCAAAGATAATGACCGAGTTCCTCTAAGTTAGGTTTAGTAGAAGAATTCCGCAAAGTTAAAGGGATTTCTAAAGAGAGAGGGATGACTGGTAAATTTCGATATAATTTATAAGGAAGTGGTGCGTCTTCCCAATCAATCTCTTTATCGGACGACATAATTTCATTAATAGAAAAATGGAGATGATGTAAAAAAGTATCCAGTTGCATCAAATTTCCCCCTCGCTATGAATTATGGAAAAGGATGCGGATGTGGATTTAAACTTTCATTCGTTAAAGGCTCAGCCCTATATCCAAGTGTCATCGGTACGGTATACACTCTATCCAGTCCTGTAACCCGAGTGAGATGGTGACCGAACGTCATCGGTAACATGCCTGGAATAATGACTTTTACACAATGTAATCCGTTTTTTTCTATAAGGGGTACGGTTTGATCTACAACGATTACTTCAAGTCCAGATTGATGTAGTCGGTTTAAAAGTTGATGAAGATCAGATGTTAAATCCATATCAAATGATTGTAACGCCTTCATTTCTTGGAACGTTTGCACCGGAGCATCGTCTCGTAAAAGGAAGTGAAGACGCTCTTCCGCTTCTTTCAATCCGTACAGCATACTATGATCTTCCATTTGCGTAACGAGATATGGATCTTGTAAACAGTTTTCATATTTCTCTCTTTTTTGCTTGAGCTCATCGTCTGTTATAAGTAACATGCCTGCTATTTCGTGAATTGCACTCTTTAGAGCTCGGATTGGGTCTAAATGAGAGCCTCCTGCACAAACAACGTTCATTCCATTTTCACGCGTATTTTTTGCAATGACCCATAGGCTCGGGATGCCATGTTCCATCGTCGCGTTAAAAGCATGTAATTCATACCCGGTAATCGTGCGTAACCGATGGAGCATTAATTGTAATTCCGTATCATTTGCTGAACTAAGATCAAGGCGGGGAAGAGGTAATTCGGCATACCAAGTGAGCAAAAAGGCGTCACGCTCTACAATTTCTAAAATGCCATGAAAAATTGCCTCTTCTAAGCTACCACCAAGTGCACATCCATTTGATGTTTCATACACGAAAGCATCTCGTTGACCGAGGCTATAATAAGCGATTGCTTCTGGAACTAAAAGTGGCTGGCTTTGTGATAAAGAGTATCCCCATACCCAGTTTTGCTCATAATCAGGATCAAACGGCTTAAATGGAAAACTATCACGATTGTAATGTTCATTTGTATGCACACCGAGTGTGAGGGGGTTCAGTGCAATATGCTCTAGCTCATGAAAACTACCATGCACATTTGACTTTTTCCCGCGAGGCGACATACCGCAATATCGTTCTAATCCTTCTAAAATAGCGGTTGCTTCACTAAGTGCGAATGAATGAGTTCGGCCCGCTACACCTTCATTGCCGAACATTAATGGCATGTTTATAATAACATCAGCAAACGGTAATAAAGAATGTTGCATTTTGCCGTTTAAAATACCAGTCCGGTAATCTAAATAGTCTCTCGTTAAAAATGTGTTTAGCTCGTGAATGGAACGACAGCGATACGTTTCAGTACTCGTTTTCAAACTTGGTTGTAAAGAAATTTGCGCTGCATCTGCTGTATCGTCAGACAAATTGCTGCATACCGGACAGAGAGGGTCTGGAAGAAACGAATGCCGGGTACATTGTAACGTTTGTAAGTCCAGTAAAATGAGTTCATTGTCTATAGAAAAATGTTTGTTAGTTAATATTTTCTCTGTTTCAGCATGAATGAGCTGGCACATTTGTAACATTCCATTTTGGGTGGCGCGTACATCACGTCTCGTCACGTTATCTGCTTTTAACGCATATTTCCGTTGTAGTTCCCACATTTCTTTTTGATCAAATCCAGCTATAAACCGGCGTCCATCAGCGCAGTGGGAACATCCAGTTGTAAGAGGCTTCACGTAAGGACCGATAATACCTTCACCAAACGAAGTAAACGCGCGAAGCCACGGAATATTATTTGAGCGAAAGATAAGCTCAGCATCATGATGTACGGAAGAAGGAGACCCGTCATGTAAGACAAGAGCAAGATCAATGTTTTCAGGAAGAGCTTCTGTAATTGTATGCTGGCGGATGAGGGAATATTGCTTACACAATTGCTCATGTACATATTCTGTGAGTAGGCCATCTCCTATAAGTAATATGTTTTGAGTCATTGGTCATCCTCCTTTGCAATTAATACCCCATATACACCGTCTAAGTTGTCTCTTAAAAATGACTCAATAGCTAAATCAAAAACGAATGGATACAAGTTGTTTTTCGTTAAATTTTGCAAGGCAACTTGTAAAGACTGTACGCCTGGAATTTCTTCCTCTTCTTGTATTGCTACTCTAACAGAATCCGTACTATATAAAACAATAGATGATTCCGGTAACATATTAGCTTTATAAGGAATCTCTTCATTTTGAATATGAAGGAGTGCTTGTTGCAGAGCATTTCTTAACGCCAATGTTATATTAATATTTGCCGCACCATACCATCTATCATTTATACCGATCCAAACGACAGGAAAACCAAGTAACTCCTCACTCATTCCTACTTTAGGTATTTCATGAATTGTAGAGAGAGCATCGTAGTAAAACCTACAATGTATATCATGAATTTCGGTTAAATCAAGCTCTGTAATCTCTTCTAGCATATGTGATTGGCGTTCATATAACTTATTATTTAAATGTTTTTGTAGTGCTCGGTATACACCTTCTGCCATCGTTTCCCCAGCACCAATACCGATATCAGTATGTTCGGGGATAAGACGATGAATCATTTCAGCTACATATGTTTCAACTCCTGTTAAACCAGCTTCGCGGCGTGCTTCATTATGAGTTAATCCACCGCAAGCTATAGTAGGAAGGGGAGAGGTAGGTCCGTCTGATAATGGATTTGCAACTTGAATATAGCACTGTGATAAAGGCAATTGGTGTAAATCTTGTTCATCCCACATGTGGAATATGCCAGCTTCTTTAGAAGTTAACGTATCAAAAAAACGAAAAAGTTCAGTTGAAGTATATTGTCCGGAACGATGGGCAAGGTTTTCTTGAAGATTTTGCACCGTATCAATTGTAAAGATTTCATCGGTTGCGAGAAGATGTTTTATGAAAGGGTGCCACTTTCCTTCAAGTGTTTCCAAGTTTAATAAAAAGAATTGAGGATTATGCTGCCTGTGTGAATCTTCAGCGACATGTTTAAATAACTCAAAAACGATAATATTTGCTAACATTGCAGATGTAATTGGTGAGACAGGTTCAGGTGGATTTTCACTTTGTAAAGTAGTTTCGTGTAGACGATGCCAAGCTGATTCCCAGCATTCTTCACGGTCTGCGGTTACGACAGGTCCAGCTAAACCAATTCTTGATAAGCAAATAGCTGGTATGAAATTTTTCTTAAACTCTCTACAAATAGTATGGATTGCTCTTAAACTTTCAATATCTCCATTTTGGGAAACGTATAAAATCCAGTCGAAAGGCTCGAATACTTCATGTAAAGGAAGATCAATTGTAATATCTACTTCTTGAATAAGTACATTGTCATCATTTGCATATGCACGTTCGCTTAGTTCATGAATTCGATCGTAGTTTGTTTCAGCACGATCTGTAACAAGATAATGAAATGTAGGTAAACCAGATTCTAATAAAGACGAAACTAGTGAAGTAAGCATATCGCCAGAACCAATTATAAGCACATTTGCTGCGCGGTACGTTTCGAATTTTAAAGCACCTGAATGGGAATCAGCTTCTAAAAACTCAATTTGCGAAGCGTATCTATCGAGTAATGCACTGTTTAATTCGTGGGGAGCATCTTGGCTTACATCACGAACGAAACCATTTTCATATAAAATCTCTCCAATTTCAAATACACGATTTTGATAGGGGAGAGGGAGACCATCGGTTATTTCCGTCAAAGAATGATTACCGTTAAACATAGGCATTAATTTCTCAATCCAGTCATAAATTCCACCACCATCCATACGGAATGAACTGGAGTTATTTCGAAAGTAAACACCCCCGTTTGAATCGGGGAGGAAGAAAGTATCCTTATTTGCTTTAAGTTTTGCATGAACTGGAAGGTTACTCATGTTTATCCCCCTTAGGCTTTAGGCATACATTATTAGTCTATGTAGTGTGATTTGTCCCGTATGAACACAATAAAAAAAGGCTGTAGAATGATTCATTCTACAGCCTTTAATAGATTCATAATCTATCAACCTTCTAATAATAATGATTTTGGATCTTCAAGCATATCTTTAACAGCAACAAGGAAGCTAACTGCTTCTTTACCATCAACAATACGGTGATCGTAAGATAGTGCAAGGTACATCATTGGACGGTTTTCCATACGTTCGTTATCGATCGCAACTGGACGTACTTGGATTTTATGCATCCCTAGAATACCTACTTGTGGACTATTTAGGATTGGTGTCGACATTAGAGAACCGAACACGCCACCGTTTGTAATCGTAAATGTACCACCTTGTAGCTCTTTTAATGAAAGTTTATTATCGCGTGCTTTCAGACCTAAATTACGAATCTCGCTTTCAATTTCAGCGAAGTTCAATTGGTTAGCATCGCGTACAACTGGAACAACTAATCCATCTGGAGCTGCTACTGCAATACCGATATCATAGAATTTTTTAATGATAAGCTCGTCGCCTTGAATTTCAGCATTTAATAATGGGAACTGTTTTAATGCTGCAACAACTGCTTTTGTGAAGAATGACATAAAGCCAAGACGTACATCATGTTTTTTCTCGAAAGCATCTTTGCGTTCTTTACGTAATTCCATGATTGCACTCATATCAACTTCGTTAAATGTAGTTAACATTGCAGATGTTTGTTGAACTTCTACAAGACGTTTTGCAATTGTTTGACGGCGGCGGGACATTTTCACACGCTCAACTGGTTTTTCGAATTCAGTTTTTGCAACTGGAGCCGGACTTTGTTTTGGAGCAGCTGGTGCTTCTTTTGGAGCTGCAGCGTGAGCTTGTACATCATGTGGTCTCACACGTCCAAGTGGATCTGTGCTACGTACGTCGTTTAAGTCGATTCCTAATTCACGAGCCATTTTGCGAGCAGCTGGTGATGCGATAGGACGATTTGTATTTGGTAAACCTTGCAACGCTTTATTTTGTTCAGCACTTGGAGCTTCTGCTTTCGGTGCTTCAGTAGTTTCTTGTTTTGGTTGCTCATTAGCCGGAGTAGGTGTACTTACTGCAACTGCTGCGCCGTTTGCATCTAAAATTGCGATAGTAGCGCCAACTTCAACTATATCTCCAGGTTCGCCTAGTAACTTCGATACAATACCTGAATCCTCTGCAATGATTTCTACATTGACTTTGTCAGTCTCAAGCTCAACAACGCTGCCACCTTTCTCAACTTTGTCGCCTACGTTGATAAGCCATTGTGAAATAGTTCCTTCTGAAATAGATTCTGCAAGCTCAGGTACTTTAATTTCGATCATTTTAAATGTCCTCCCCTTATTTGCCTAACGGTGTGTTTTGTCTTCTTTAATCTTCGGTAATCTCCATGTATTAGCTCGACCTTGGGCAGAATATCTGCCCAAGCTGAGCTAGTGAAATTCGTTGTTACTTTCAGTTGCTGAAAACTTCAATTTCTTGTTTATCTTGACGGAAGTTGTACTTCACATCTAAAGCGTGTGCAACGATTAATTCTTGCTCAGCTTTGTGAGCAAATGG
Organism: Bacillus cereus group sp. BfR-BA-01316; assembly: GCF_022664195.1. Lineage (NCBI taxonomy): Bacteria > Bacillati > Bacillota > Bacilli > Caryophanales > Bacillaceae > Bacillus > Bacillus cereus group sp. BfR-BA-01316. Next base: position 13,930 of record NZ_JAKUGX010000033.1, on the reverse strand, counting down.
ATCGCCACCAGATGGGCTAGAACGATCCGGGCGTCCAATGTAACCTGTTTTCACTTTATCCCCAGCTAGTTCGAACAGAATTGGAGCCATGTAATGCCATGCGCCCATATTACGAGGTTCTTCTTGAACCCAAATGATTTCTTCTAAGTTTTTAAAGCGTTTAATAATAGATTGAACTTTTTCAGCAGGGAATGGGTACAACTGCTCGATACGAACCATATGAACTTCATCTAGGCTGTACTCATGCTTACCACTTTCGATTTCTGCTGCTAAGTCAATTGCCATTTTACCTGTACTTAAAACAAGGCGTTTTACTTTGTTTGGTTTCGCACCAAGGTTTCCTTGTTCTAAAGCAGGTTGGAAACGCCCTTCACTTAACTCACTACCTGTAGAAAGTGTAAGTGGGTGACGTAATAAGCTTTTCGGCGTCATAATTACTAATGGTCGAACAGCCTCTGTTCCTAAGATAGATGCTTGACGGCGCAAGATATGGAAGTATTGTGCTGCGCTCGTTAAGTTTGCAACTGTCCAGTTGTTCTCAGCAGCTAATTGTAAGAAACGCTCTGGACGTGCACTAGAATGCTCCGGTCCTTGACCTTCATAACCGTGTGGTAATAGAAGAACTAGACCTGATTTTTGACCCCATTTCGCTCTTCCTGCTGAAACATATTGATCAAATAATGCTTGCGCAGTATTTGAGAAGTCACCATATTGAGCTTCCCACATCACAAGAGTTTCTGGAGCAAATACGTTATAACCATATTCGTAACCAACAACAGCAGCTTCTGATAACGGACTGTTATGAACAGAGAATGATGCGTTAATGTTCGGTAAACGATGTAATGGTGAATATGTTTCGTTTGTATCAGTATCGTGTAATACGATATGACGATGCGCAAATGTACCACGCTGTGAATCTTGACCAGTTAAACGAATTGGCGTACCTTCTTGTAAAATAGAAGCGAATGCTAAAGATTCAGCAAGTGCCCATTCAATTTTACCGTTCTCTTCCAGAGCATCTTTACGGCGCTCAAGAATTTTCTTCACTTTTGGATATACGTTAAAGCCTTCAGGCCAAGATAATAGTCCTTCATTAATTGCACGAAGCGAGTCAATTGAAACACCAGTGTCAATCGGCTGGATTCCTTTTGCAACAACCTCTGGAACTTTAACGTGGATTGTTGCAGCACTCGTATCAGCTGGTGGCACTTGTGCGTATTCAGCCTTTAATTCCTCTTGTATAAACTGAGTAATTGTTTCAACCTCATCTGCATTCAGAACGCCAGCAGATTGTAATTGATCTGCATAAATTGCTCTTACAGTGGGGTGATTTTTAATTTTTTTGTACACTTGTGGTTGCGTAACTGCTGGATCATCCATTTCGTTATGACCATATCGGCGGTAACCGATTAAATCGATTAAGAAGTCCTTTTTGAACAGCGTACGATATTGGATCGCAAGGTTTGCAGCAGCAAGACAAGCTTCCGGATCATCAGCATTCACGTGAACAATCGGAATATCGAAACCTTTTGCAAGGTCGCTTGAATATTTAGTAGAACGAGAATCATAGCTATCAGTCGTAAAGCCGACTGCATTATTTGCGATAACATGAATAGTTCCGCCAGTTTGGTACGCATTCAATCTACTTAAGTTCAATGTTTCAGACACAACACCTTGACCAGGGAATGCAGCATCACCATGAACTAAAATTACGAATGATTTTGTAGTATCTTGTTCTGGAAGACCAGGTTTTTTACGATTCTCTTGAGCTGCACGTGCGAAACCTTCAACAACAGGGTTAACGAACTCAAGATGACTCGGATTATTTGCTAATGTAACACGAGTGCTAACTTCTTCATTACCAACGACTTGTTCTCTACCTAAATGGTATTTCACGTCGCCAGTCCAGCCAGCATTTGTCTTTACACCTTCTATTTTTGCATGTTTGAATTCTGCAAACATGTGATTATATGGCTTTTCTAATACGTGAGCGAGTACGCTTAGACGACCACGGTGAGCCATACCAATCATGACATCTTCTACGCCGCCTTTAGCACCTTCTGAAACAATTTCATCTAGTACAGGTACAAGCATATCAACGCCCTCTATTGAGAAACGTTTTTGACCAACGAATGTTTTATGCAAGAATTGCTCGAAACCTTCAACAGCAGTTAAACGTTTTAAAAGAGCAGTTCGTTTTTTATTTGATAATGGTTGACGCAATGAATTTGATTCCACCATTTGATGCAACCACGCGCGTTCTTCACTATCTTGTATATGTGAGAATTCATAAGCTAAAGATTTTGTATAAACGTCTTTTAATCTATGAATTACATCAAGTGCAGTGTGAATACCCTCTGGTGCATTTTGCCATACTGTTTTTGCTGGAATCGCTTTCAAATCAGCATCGCTCAGTTCGTTCATTGTTTTCTCGATAAGAGATTGTCCATTTGCAGCATCTTCCATCGGATTAATGTGAGCCAGCGTATGCCCGAAAGAACGAATCTGCTCAACAAGTTGAACGACTTTAAGAATCTTTTCAATGTTCCCTGTGTTTTGAGGAGAAAAATGTGTTGCTGTGTTGTCCCCTGTTACGACATCATCTTGAAACGAAGGAGCTCCAAAAATTTCAAAAAGCTCTTGTAATTCCGGATCAACAGAACCTGCTCCAGTTACGTAAAGATCATACTGTTCAATAACATAACCAAGGTTCGGACCATGGAACTTGGCCCAAGGGTTTGTCGTTGTATTCTTCCTCGTCATTTGTTTAAACCTCCCGATGCATATAATCCTTTTCCTATACAAAAGGTGCATTTTGCTCTTTTTCAATAATTGATGAACTAATAATTAATGTAAATGTTATCTTTACTCTTATGTTATTACAATAATTTACATAATGCCAAACACTATTACTTATCTGTTTTGTAAAAAAACATTCACAATAACTTATCACCCAAGTTAATCTTTCATGTTATAAAGTAATTTTACAGAAAAATGGGGTGGATATATTTGGTATACCTACATTAATAACTATAATTGTTGAATTTAAATATAAGTATAACTATCAGAATGTTTCGATAAAGTTTAGTTCGAATTATGTATATTGAAATAATAAGCGCTTTCATTGATATTATACAACAATATAACGGAATATAGTATAAAAAATAAAAAATTATGAATTTACCATAAACTTTATATCGATAGTGTTAAATATTGAAAGGAAAATGAAGGATTTCTACAAAAAAAGTGGCTATACATAAAAAATGCTTCATAAACCGTTAGTTTCTATAAATATGGCGAAAAACAACGTAAAAACAATAGCGCACATCACCCAATAAGGAGAAGAATGAAATATTTTAAAAGGATAAAACAAATATGGAGATATTAAATTTTCACAAAAGCGGGGAGGAGATATAGTAACGGCTATATACATTGTTCCATGTTTCATTTCAAAATAGACGTGCTGAATTTGAAAAAGTTTCTTTTATATAAAGTGAAACTTTAATCAGTGTGGGGGGTGTCCATCCCCCACTGATTATTAGCCCTCACCAATCGGGCATTTACGGGCAGTTATCTCCCGCCTAACTTCCTCGCATTCGTACTGCCCGCAAATAGCGGGGATAAATAGAATGCAAAATAATCTAAATGAATGTAAAGGAACCTTGACGTAAAGTTTACTTTACATATATACTCGATATAAGGGAGGAGGGAGAAATTTCCTTGGAAAATAAAATGGTCGAATACCGAAAAAAATTTGGACTATCTCAAGAAAAATTGGCTGAGAAACTTGGGGTTTCTAGACAAACCATTATCTCAATTGAAAAGGGGAAATATGATCCATCACTTCCTTTAGCATTTGAAATAGCAAAAGCATTTCAGACAACGATAGAACATGTATTTATTTATGAAGGAAAAGAAGAGGGGGAGAAAGGATGAATTATTCACAAAAGTACTTTGTAATTATGGGGATTATCTTTTTAATTATGAGTGGAACTATGGTATTAGCAGGTATAATGACGCATTCCGCGCCGCCAATTCCAACTTATACCGTGCTTGCAATGATGATTATGTGTTTTTGCCTAAGTTACTTACACCCGCAATTTAAAGAAAAAGATGAGCGAATGAAACTCATTCGTTACAAAGGAATGTTCTTCAGCTTTTTTGCGCTAACAGCATACTATCTTCTTTTCTCTATTGGCTTAAATTTAAAAGTAATTACACTATCTGCGGTTGAATTATTGAACATATTAATGGCACTTACGATGAGTACAGTTTTTATCTCGTTTGTTGTTTTATCTAAAAGATATTAAGATGTAAGAGAGAAAGGAAGATTAACATATGCAAATGATGTACGCTTTTGGCATGGGGCTTGTTTTATTTTTAGCGGTGTTCCTATTCATTCGTAAAGACGTTCAGGGCGGAACGTTAACGAAACGAGGATTTTATAAAATGATCGGCTGTTTAGTTGTTATGTTTATAGCGATTATCGTAATGATCGTTCTAATTAATAAAACATTATAGAATTTAAAAACGGAACCTTACTTTACAGTAAGGTTTTTCTATTTGAAATTAATACTAAAAATCACCATAAAAACTATTTACTGACTATATTTCCTATTATATAATCCAATAAAATGATAGATAAGGAGAATAGTATATAAATAAAAAAGCTATCTTCTTTATAGCAATATGCCTACTACTTATAGCTAGTATTACTTATATAATATGTAACAAACGAGAACAAGTACCACCTATATTAGTATGGGAGGGCCAGGAATATTACGTTACGAATGAACCTGCCAAAGCAGAAAAATCCGGGCCAAAACTTGGCGAAGTGACGAAGAAAATTGAAACAAGCAAACAGCCTACTAAAGATAGTGAATCCAACATATTACAAGAAAAAACAGAAGTATTCACAATGATTGAAGAAGAAAAAGATAATCACCCGCCGTTAATCATAAAGGAACCTTATAGTGAAGACTATAGGGTAGTAAGGCCGATGTTAAAAGTACTATAAAGTGAAAAGGAGGTTCATATGCAGACAGTAACTTCATATCCATGGTCATTAAGAAAAATATTTGTCTTTTTCCTTTGCTTTATTCTGCCTCCTATCGGTGCAATTTACATTTTGATGAATAGAGAGGCGCTACAAAAGAGGGACTTTATTTTATATTTATTATTTGCTGCTATTAATATATCACTTTGGTTGTCCCTTATGATTTTTGATCGGAGTATATGGATGGTAGCGGGGCATGATGTACTTGGAGTAATTGTTATTGTATTTTCAAATATGAATAAGAGATAAACCGGCAATCTTAAAGCTGCTGGTTTTTATTTTAATACTTTAATGGAGAAACAAACTTTTAATAGAGAGTAGTGAGCGTTATGAGATGGAAAGCAGGAACTTTTGAAAAAATAGAAACGAATGACTCATCTATTGAGCAATTTATACATACATTCAAAGAACAAAACTTACATGGTGGAGCGGTTATAAGCTGTTTTAAAGTACATAACGAAAATTTTTTCAAAGAAATACCGCCTGAAGAAGATAGACACGAGCACTTTTTCAGAAGAATCTTCAACTCTTTAGATATAATTAATAACATAGAAGAGTTAAAAATACATACATCAGAAAAATATAAGTTTCATTTTCAAGAAAGTAACGCAGTAATGCTTGATGGTAGCATTGCCGCTCAAATTTTATGGGGCGGGGCATATGTAGAATTTCAAGATCGTCCGGTTGTCGCGAAGCAATTAGCGATTAATATATGCCAATACATGTTCCAAGATCGATATGAAGATATTAGAGTGTTTGAAAGCTATCGTCCTTGGACAGATTGGTTTTATGATATTGCATGGGATGCTACTTGGATGGTGTTAGATAGTAAGGAGCATAAAATGTGGTTAATTTGTGCTACGGATACGGATTGAAAGACAAAGAGCCTTGTAGTATTTCTACAAGGCTCTTTGTCTTTTGGGAAAGAATAGAAAACAAATCATATAAATGCTATACTAAAAAATGTTTGTAATGTCAGTTTCATACTATTGTATAGTGATGACTTACTAGAAAAGATAAGAGGAGAATGAACGTGAAAAAGATAAAGAAGTTATTGCTGTTAATGATGGTAGTAGGATTAACAGTTGGTGTTCTAGCAGGATGTGCAAATCCGAAAGACTCTGTAGAAGAATTTTTAACAGCGATACAAAAAGGTGACTTAGAAAAGGCTCGTACATTTGTTGAAAGTGACAAAGAGTTTAGTAAACTAAATGAAAAAACAGATGATGCTGACGGAAAAGCCATGCTGAGCGCCATTACGAAAAACTTTAAATTTGAAAAAATAGAAGAAGTATCAAAAAAGGATGACAAAGCAGAAGTTAAAGTGAAAGTTACATCTGTTGATCTATCTGTTGCCGTAACAAAAGCAATGGGAGAAGTTATGCCAATGGCCTTCGCTAGTGCCTTTAGTGAAGACAAAGAGCAATCCGAAAAAACAATAGAAAAAACAATGACATCAACTATCATCAAAAACTTAGCAGATAAAGAGGCAGCAATGGCAATTCGCGAAGTTACATTGAACTTAAAGAAAGACAAAGATGGAGACTACAAAATCGTTGCTGATGACAACCTACAAGAATTGTTATTTGCTAATGCGAAGTCTTTGGAGAAGATGTTTGGTGGGAAGTGATTTAGTTCTTGTAAAAGAGCGATATTCACAAAACGTTAGAGTGAGAATTTGAAAGTAGTTAAAAAAGATGTCAGCATTTGCTGGCATCTTTTTTATGCAATCTATAAAAATGTGCTTATAACGAGCAATTATTAGTTGTTTATTTGCTTGTATATACTATGTTCCAAGAAGATTCAAGATTTTCGATGTTTGTTTCAGCTTTCTTATAATCTTCTGTAGCTGATTTTAAGAGATATTCATAATCCAGTTCACTGTTCTCAGTATTTCCGTCAAATTGCTTCATCATTTTAAGTTGCTTCTCTAGAGAAGAATTTAAATTATTGATAGATTCACCGATTAATTTAAATTCTTTATCAGAAAAGGCATTTGGATATTTACTAAAGTTTTTTTCTATTTTTTGTATAGTTGGATACGTGTATGTCTCAATGCTTTCAATACCCTCTCGAGCTTGCTTAATAATCTCGGCTTCAGGTGATGATTTATCCATAGAAACTAGTGCTGCCAAATCGTTATCGCTATGGCTTAAGTTCACTTCATCTAGAATATTGTGGAAATCGTTCATTAATACAGCTTGATAAATAACGTTTCCGCTTTTTAAGTTTTCATTCGCTACGGTTGCTTCTTCATTTGAAAAGGAAGAGGCTTTCTTTTTTACATCCATAATTTTATTTCGTAATGTTTCATTATCATTTACTAGTTTTTCATGTTCCATGCCTACGGTGACTGCTAAAAGTTGAAGGTCAGCTGCAATTTCAGGGAAATCTGTAGCTTCTATCCACCCTGATTTTTGTGATGCTTCGTCGATCTTTTTAGAGACAGCATCAGCTTTCGCAATAAGATCCGCTTTAATATCCTTTGTATTTTGTGTCTCTGTTTCAGTGTTTGTCGCTTTTACAGTAGTAGGCTGTGTCGATGATGTTGAATTACTACATCCGGCTATTCCTGAAGTAATAGCAAGTACGACGAATGCGATAGATAAATGTTTTTTATGTTTCATGTTTCATTGCTCCTTATGTGTAGTTCTATGCTGTGATTGTAATGGAAAATTTTGAGTGAGTACCCATTAAAGTATATTAACATCATTTATTTATATTAACTATAGGATGTTAATAACCAGACAAAGAAAAAAATTAGTATAGAGGGATAGTGGCTTACTACATGGAGAGCGTATAAGGTTGGTCATAAAGGCTATTCAAGATGGGAAAGAAGTTAGATGGAATAGTAGACAGGAAATCTTGCATTTTGTAAGTTATAAATATATTGAATGTATGATATATTAATATAGTGAATTCAATTGGAGGAATAAATTATGAAAATTGTAAAGTCAAAGAAGTTATGGATAGCTTTAGCGGTAATCGTTGGATTAGTAATTTCATATTCGATTGGTGCTAGTGGAGCCAAGGTTGCTATCGAGAAAGAAAAGGTTACATATGAAGAGGCAAAAGCGAAAGCAGACGAAAAAGAGAAAGAGTTAAGTTACACGAAGAGCAAAGTCAAAGAAGGTATTGATGCAGAGCAAAAGAAGCTTGATGATAAAAAAGTTGAAGTAGAAGAGACTTTGGCTCTAGTAGCTAATAAGAATCAATTAACATCAGAAGTTGATAAGCTGGGCAAAGATGTAGAGGCTAAGAAGGGTGAAGTAGGTAAATTAGATGGGGATATCCAAGCTAAGAATAGCGAACTACAGAAGCTTACAGAAGGCGTTAAAGCTAAGCAGGAAGAGCCTAGAATGTTAGGTGCAGGTGAATACATCGTGGGCAAAGATATTCCTGCTGGTCGTTATAAGGCTACGGCAGTAGGACGCGGTAGTAACTTTGTTGTATTCGATAGCAAGAGTGGTTCAGCAACAGTAAATACCATTCTGGGCAATAGTTCAGTGGGGCGTGGAGATTATACTTTCTTCACTGGTAGTGGTGATATTATCAAGACAGCAGAGCAAGTTAAACTTATTCCAGTTGAATAAACATTGGATAAGTTTGATCATGTAATAAATAATAAGATAAACAACAGGAGTAAATATCATCATGAAAAAATGGATATTTTGGGCGGTAATTTTTTACTTACATTCAGCGGTACTGCTATATAAGGGAATTGACAAAATTGAAGGGTACTATATGGCTAGTGAATATAGTGAGTTAAATAAACACGTTTATGTGGGCGGAGACGCGTACAATTATATTATTAACTCTAATATACTTACAGCGTATTTTGTACTTAGCGCAGCATTCTTTATCGCAGGGACTCTTTTAATTGCTACCGGATCGATTATCAAGGCTATTAAGGAAAAACAAGTGGTATAAGTAATTGAATCACTAATAACACTATATGGTAATGGGCTTTCTTTGATATTATCCCCTTTAGGTAGGCAGTGTAGAGAAAACATGTACACACATGGATGTTACACTATTACTTGAAGGGGATTTTTCATGTCTAAAAAGTCGAGAAGTTAATACATACTTAGAAGAATTAATGTTATTTAAATGAAGAAGAACGTAGTAATACGGAAGTTATTATAATTTACTGCCAGTTCTATCGGTTAAATCATCGTATAAAAATAGCGGTCTACCAGTTGATAGACCGCTATTTTTACGATATGACCCCGGAGAGGCTCGAACTCACGACCTCCACCCTGTCAAGGTGGCGCTCTCCCTGCTGAGCTACGGGATCTTCAAGAATGCTTATGTAATAGCATCTTTAATAATTATGCTAAAGCAATTATATATAATTAACTGAAATTTTACAATATTTTTATAGTGAGTTTTTAAAGAGGGATCGTGTGCAATTATACTAGTAATGAATAAAGGGAGAATTAATAAGAAGAGAACTGAATAGAAAGTAGGTTTTGAATGTAGATATTATATTATTTACGATATTTATCTAAAGGATTTTCGTCACTTAAATCCACAAGTAAAGGACATAAGAATAGCAAAGGTAAAGCGGCGTTAGCTTGATGAAAGGTATCATTAGACATATATTGTCTTCCGAAACAATACGGACAATCTTTTTCGAATGTTATGAGAAGCGACCATACATCTTTTACTTTCCACTTCGTTTTACAATATGTACAACGCGCAATGGAGTTCCTCCTCATTTTAAGGTGTTTTCTAATATATTCCATTTTGTTGTACTAAAGTCAAGTGTGTTTGGTGTGATATAATGTAAGGTGTTTTGTTTTTTTTATATGGATGTATTCCGTAATTTATGACCAAATGAATGTAGTGTGAGGGTTATATAATAAGAGATTTTCATTTTTAATATGCAAATTGGCCAATATATCCTTTTTACAATTTTCAAGAAATCATGTATAAAAGAAGTACAAGATATTTATAAATATTCAGGAGTAGAGGGAGAATAATTGTAATGGTAAGAAAAACGTTTAAGATGCGTGTGTCTAGAAATAGAACGATTTCGATTGATGGTTCGATTCTTGATGTGGATGTGACGCATGATGAGTTTTTGCAAGAGTTCGTTGAGTGGGTCGATTCTAAAGGTTGGTCATTTATGGGTATGACGGATGAGATTACGGCTGAGGAAGCTGGGCAAAAGTTAATAGATTCGTTGATTGATGAGAAGGATAAGAAAGAGTAATTCCTTCTTATTTTTTATTGTATATTTATGTTCCTTATCGTTAAAGTGTGATATAGTAAAAAAGTGAATATTCTTCCAATTTAATACAAATTACATATAGATTGGTAGAGTTATTTTATAGAATGTGAAAGTAAAGTGAAAAGGGAGAGTCATATGGTAAATTTTAAGGGAATTTCGGTTTTTATTATGGTTATTTGTTTATTTTTTTTGACACCTATGACGTTATATGCTGAGACGAATATTGGAGTAAATCCGGAGCAAGTGGCACCGCCACCTGCGGAAGGACCGAATGTTTTTAGTCAGTTTGCGACTACGATTGATGCGAAAACAGGAGATGTGTTGTACGACAAAAATGCACATCATCGTGCGTTCCCTGCTAGTATGACGAAAGTGTTAACGGCGATTTTACTGATGGAGCATACGAAGCCAGAGGATCAATTTACGTTTTCACAATTAGCATTAGATCAAGAGAAGAGTAATTATCAAATTGAGTTTCAACCTGGTGAGACTATTAATAGAAATACTGCACTTATGATTTTAATGGTGCTGAGTGCGAATGATGTGTCGTATACGATTGCGGAGCGTATTGGAGGAAGTGTTGAAAATTTCGCTAATATGATGAATGAAAAGGCGAAGCAATTAGGGGCTAAAGATAGCCATTTTGTAACGCCAAATGGATTGCATGATCCAAATCATTATACGACGCCATATGATATGGCAATGATTACAAGAGGTGTACAAAAGTATCCTGAAATTTTACAAGCGATGAATACGAAAAGAACGACGGTGACGACATCTACGCAAACAGTGTCTATTTTTAATAAGTCTACTTATTTTGAAAATCCATATAGCATTGGTGGTAAGACAGGATTTACGAATGAAGCGCGCAATACGCTCGTTTTATTAAATGAGAAGGATGGGAATCGTATTATAAATGTAGTAATGGCTTCTCAAAGACCTGAAATTTATGAAGATTTGAAGCAGATGGCGGAATATTCTTTTGGGCAATTTACGAAGCAAACTGTACTAGATAAACATAGTTGGCATCAAAAGACAACGTATTTAAATAAAGATGTTGATTCTGAATTGGAAAAAAGTGCTGAGCTTATGCTAAAGAAAGATGAAGGGAAAAATGTAAAAACGGCTTTTCGGGTTAATTCAGTGGATAAAGAAGCTTTGTACCAAAAAGGAATTCATCGCGGTGAAGTAGTTGGTACGGTAGATATTATAAAAAATAATCAAACGATTGCGACTATAAATGTTCTTTCAAAAGAAGATGTTACGTTTGCGATGCCTAAAAAAGATACCGTAGCACCTGAAGTAAAGGAATCCAATGTGAAAGTGATAAGTGTTGGGATAGGTGCGATTGTATTATTTGGAGCCATTTTATATGTAGTGCTGCGTCGAAATAAACAAGGAATGAAATCAGAAGAGAAATAAATTGTTAGTATGGAGACTGTGATGAGATTTTGTCACGGTCTTTTTTGTGTTCATATATCCCTGTAAAATAACTAATAATTGTAAATTTTCTTATTGCATTTCCGTTATGTTCGTTATATTATTTACTTGTGTTCTTGTTAAAGAACGAAAGTCTATATTGCATACTTCGAATAATATAAAACAACGGAGAGGGAGAGAGACGATGAAATTAATTTGGAAGGTGATTAGCAACGTTATCTCATTTGTTTTATTTGCGGTAATGGTTTGTTTAGCTTTTGTAGTTATTTCTTCAAAAGCGAGTGGCGGGGATCCAACAGTGATGGGATATCAATTTAAGAGCGTTCTTTCAGGATCGATGGAACCAACATTTTTGACAGGGTCAATCATTGCGATAGAGCCAACGAAAGATGGTTCTAAATATCAAAAAGGTGATGTTATTACGTTTAAAGAGAAAGATGAAAAAATTGTCACTCACCGTATTATCGGTGTGAAAGATACAAATGGAAAAGTAATGTATGAAACAAAAGGGGATAACAACAACGGACCAGATTTAGCACCAGTACTTGCAGAAAATGTAATCGGAAAATATGCAGATATTACAGTTCCATACGTTGGTTATGGACTGAATTATGCGAGTTCAAAAGCGGGAGCAGCATTACTTCTTATTATTCCAGGAGTCTTTTTACTTGGTTATTCCGCGATTTCTATTTTTGGCGCTATTCGTAGCATCGACGGAGAAAAGAAAGATAAAAAAGTAGAACAATCCGTCTAGTTATCTTAGTTATAATTTCCTACTAGGAAATTAACAAATATATATATTATGGGGGATTTGGACATGACTTTAAAGAAAAAATTAGGGATGGGTATCGCATCAGCAGTACTAGGAGCAGCATTAGTTGGTGGAGGAACATTTGCATTCTTTAGCGATAAAGAAGTGTCAAATAATACATTTGCGGCTGGCACGCTTGATTTATCTTTAAATCCATCAACAGTTGTTAATGTATCGAATTTAAAACCTGGTGATACAATTGAAAAAGAATTTAAACTAGAAAATAAAGGCTCTTTAGATATTAAAAAGGTTCTATTAAAAACAGACTATAGTGTAGAAGATACGAAGAAAGATAATAAAGATGATTTTGGTAAACATATTAAAGTAACATTCTTAAAAAATGTAGATAAGCATGAGACGATTGTGAAAGAGACTACATTAGATAAATTGAAGGGTGATACACTTACAGCAGTAAATAATGATTTAGCTGCTTGGTTCTGGGATGAAAAAGGTATTTCTGCAGGTAAATCTGATAAATTCAAAGTGAAATTTGAATTCGTTGATAATAAAAAAGATCAAAATGAATTCCAAGGCGATAAGTTACAATTAACTTGGACGTTTGATGCACAGCAAGGCGAAGGTGAAACGAAATAATAATGACAACAAAAAGAGACTATCAAAAGTGGTAGTCTCTTTTTGTGTTAAAAGAGAAATGTAAAAAGAAACATAATTTTTATATCATTTTGTAATTCGCTTTATTATAATAAGGTTATAGTTCTTGATAAAGAACAAGATGTTCGATAGGAGAGATTAAAATGCTGAAGACACCTCGCAAATTCAAAAAGATGCTTATATTGCCATGTTTGTGTTCTATTACTTTTTATTTAGGCTCTCAAATGATGACTTATACAGAAGCAGCTTTCATTCATGAAACGAGAGTGCAGGCTACTATTTCTACAGCAAGTATTTTTCCAAAAACAGTTGATCAGTTGACAGAACAAGCTAAGCAACATAAGGAAGTAATTTTGCACGAGTATGAAGAGATGAAATCGAAATTAACCGTCACTTCCACTCAAGAGTTAGAACAGGCGCTTGTTACGTGGAAGCAAGGACGTGAGAAAATTGTTGTTGAGAGGGAACTGTTACAAAAAGTATATGTATCAATGGAAAATCCTTATAACAAAGTGAAAGAAGAGTTAACTGGAGATAAAAGTGAATCCACTAAGCAAGTATTCTCGTATGTGAATGCTGGTTTTCATTTAGTTAAAGAAAACTGTGAATATGTTGATAAAGAGGTTAATTTGCAGGTGATTGATAAACAAATTCAAGCTTTTGAGAAATTATTAGTAGATGAAACAGCAAAGCAAGTGAGTGAGGCTGAGAAGCAAAAGAAACTAGAAGAGAGTAAGAAGCAAGAAGAAGCGAAAAAGCTAGAAGAGAGTAAGAA
>NZ_JAKUGX010000032.1:0-57739 GCF_022664195.1 Bacillus cereus group sp. BfR-BA-01316 | reverse complement strand
CCATACAATCGCCTCCTTATCATCACGTTTTTTAATATTCTTTATCAGAATGAATTATTCCTTTAAATATTATTACTTATCTGATGAGATCTTCAACTAAATGGCCCGATTACTGAATAAGAAAAAATCCTGCACATCAACACAGGATTTTGATCAAACTTTTTTACATATTATCAATCTTTATTTTAAACGATCAGACTTTTTTATAAATTATTAAACTTTATTTCAAAGCCACAGGGATCTCTCCGTGGAGATAATGGGAAATGCTGTATTTAAGCTTTGGAATTTCGTTTTGGGGGCAACCTGTTTTGTTAGGTTGATGGCGATGGGGTGCTACAAATTGTTAGCTTGATGGCGATGTGACGGTACCTCTTTATAAATGAGCAGCTATCTCATATGGTCAGCTGCTTATTATTCAGGATTTTCACCTTGTTCTAATCCATACTTCTTCATTAACCATAGAAAGCAAGCTAAAAGAAGCTCGTGATATTGCGATGGACGAAATGAAAGAACTTGCAAAACAAAAAGGTGCGAACGCTATCGTTGGTATTGACGTAGATTACGAAGTTGTTCGTGATGGAATGTTAATGGTTGCTGTAAGCGGTACAGCTGTACGTATATAATTAAATAAAAAACAGGCTCACCCCTTGAAGTTTATGCTTTGAGGGGATTTTTTTGTTTTTAAGTTAAAGACAGTACATATTTTACATGACTAATATGTACTGTCCCCGCTTATGCCACAATCGCGTCTGTTTCTCGATTATGAATAATTGTTGCCTTTCGTGCTATAAATTTCATAAGCAAAAAATCCAAATAAATAGCCTATTCCAGCTCCTAAACTAACTGTAAACAGTAAAGAATCCGGGAAAAATATGCCGAAAATCAAACCGATAGCACAGCCAAAAAGCATTCCCATAGGTATTAAACTATCTAATAAATTTTGAGCTTCTTTTGATTTTTTCTTACCTAATTTTCCTTGGTTATATTTATGTTTAAGTCTTTCAATTACAAATACTACAATTCCTCCGACTATTACAACAGGCGCAATTGCCGTAATTAACCACATGTTAGAATCTCCTTTCGCTTTTCAATTAAACTATACCATATATTTACAATTTTTTTGTTAAACGTAATATCCACGGATTAATTTGGTCTATTTAAAAGATTAATCAAAACGAATTTAATAACTCGTTAAAAACACTTTCCCTTTTGTTTTTTCGGCAGATTGAACTACATCAATTGCATTTTTCATATCTGCTAAGTCATACGTAGAATGTACCGTCATGAAACGCAATTTTTTATCTTCTACTAAACGGATTAAATGATGGAACGTTTCTTGCCATTTATATGCTGACACGTCACTATTCCAATGTCGTAAATGAAATATGCTCGCGTGCACTTTTGCTTTCGTGACAATCTCTGCCCAGTTAACTTGTATTCCTGATAGAAGACCGATAGTTAAAAAGTGCCCATTTGGACGTAAGGAGAAAGCTAATTCATTTCCATCTGATCCTCCAATAGAATCAATCGCAGCATCTGCACCTATCCCGTTTGTTAATTCCATAACTGTTTCATAAAGTGGGGAAGTGGAAGTATCTATGACATATTCGGCACCGAGGCGAAGTAATTCCTCTGTATGCTTATTACTCCTTATAACTGCAATTAATCGGAAGTTTAAAATTTGTGATAACTGAGCAAATAGAAGACCAATAGCGGAGCCGCAAGCATTCACTAATAAAACATCATTACATTTTAAGTTTAGAATTTCTGTACATGTGACCCACGCTGTAAGGGGATTAATATACATTTGTGCCGCTGCAAAATCATCAATGGAATCAGGAATAGGGACTACAAAATCAGCTGATGTTGTAACGAACTCTTGCCAAGTACCTTCTCCGCGTAATGGCAAAACACGTTTACCGATAAGGTCTCTAGAAACGAAAGAGCCTACATCTTCTACAATACCAACACCTTCATACCCAGGTATGTTAGGTAAAGTAATTCTATGTGAGTATGCTCCGCTTATTGGAATTAAGTCAGATGGATTAATCGGTCTGACTCGCATACGAACTAAAACTTCATTATCTTTTAATGGTTCTATATTTTTATATTCAACCTGTAACACATCTTTCGGATTGCCAAACTCATGAAATTGAATGCATTTTCTAAGCAAAATAATTGGTCCCCCTTAGTGTGATTGGATTGATTATAGCATTTTTAGCTTAATTGATTATTTCAGTAGCACTAAATAAAGAGGAACAGACAGTCGTCGTTTATTCATTTGATAAAATCGTAGAAAATGGTATTGCTGTGTGTGAAAAATTTAATGAAAAATAGGCTCGACCCTTGAAGTATATGCTTTGAGGGGATTTTTATTGTGCAAATTTCAAAAAGATACATGAATTATGTAACATTGTATGGATTGTAAAATGGATTTCCTGAATAAGCTATTAGGTACATAGTAATATAATAAAAAGACGCCCTTGTGAGCGCCTTTTTCCGACTTGAGATAGATGTATCATTATTGTTCTGTTAGGATACATAGCTCTCGTTTAAAGTTTACTCATACAAATGATCTGTGTATCAAATTGTTTTGATATACAGATCATTTGTATGATAATTCTTATAGATAATTGCTGAATGATAACCTTACATGAATGCTTTTAAAAGTTCTTGAACCAATGGAATTATTCCACCTACAAATTTTAAAACTGCCATTGCGATTTCCATATGATTGCCTCCTTTTTTTTAATAGTAAGATGTAATAAATCTTTATACCCTCATTATAGTAAGCGTTCACAAGTGCATCAACACATTTCGATATGCAATATTTCATATTCGCATTCGGTAATGAAGAATCAGTAATTTATCAAAATGTCAGTCGCATCTTATATAGTATAATGTAATGGTGGAGGTCGAATATGAAAAAAATAAATTCAAATATAGATTTGGATACGAATGTATTAGAAGTAGTATTTATTCCAAGAAGGTTTATTGTTTTATGGATTACACTCGTATATATAGCTTCTATGCTTTTAGAATTTCGTAATAATATTTACTCTATGGATAGTTTCTTCTTTACAATAGTCATTGTTATTCATACTATTTTTCATTGGTATGCGAGTTCATTAAAGAATAGGCAATTGTTGTACTTCTTTTTTGTACAACTCTTCATTGTGTTTCTCGCTGCATTTATTGTACCAAATGGTTCAATAGCTATTTTTGTTGGATTAACCCCTATTTTAATTGCCCAAAGTCTATATGTTTATAACAATATATTTAAAGTAATGGCAGTTTTTACTCTCATGTATGCCATATTTTGTACTGCAATCAGTATCAATTATGGTGTGAATAAAGTAGCTATTCTTATCTCTATGTTCCTTTTAGTATTAGCAATTATTATTCCTTTTTCCTATATTAATAAGCAGCAATTTGATGCACGCAATCGTATACAGAGCTACATTCAAGAGTTAGAGTCTGCATATATGAGAGTGGAAGAATTGACATTAGCTAATGAAAGGCAGCGAATGGCAAGAGATTTACATGATACGTTAGCGCAAGGTGTAGCGAGCTTAATTATGCAATTGGAAGCAATAGATGCCCATATGCAAAAAGGGAATACAGGACGATCTCAAGAGATTATGAAACAAACTATGATAAGGGCGAGACAAACTTTACATGATGCAAGGTTGGTTATTGATGATTTGCGTCATACTACCAATTCATTTAATGAAGCAGTAGAGGAAGAGATTCAACGTTTTTCTGAGGCTACGTCTATACATGTGAGATTTACTATTCAAAGCCCCCCGCATATTTCAAGCTTAGTAAAGGAGCACTGTTTATATGTAATTAGTGAATGTTTAACGAATATCGCAAAACATTCGCAGGCAACAGATGTAAATTTAAAAGTTGAATATATCGATGACCTTGAAAAACTTACTATTGAAGTTGAAGATAATGGAATTGGTTTTGACACTAGATATATCGGTAAGAATCCTGGACACTATGGTTTAATTGGCTTAAATGAGCGTATTCGATTGATTAAGGGAGAAATACATATATTGAGTAAAAAGATGAAGGGTACGGAAGTGTATATTCAAGTGCCTATAAATAAAGAAGGAGATAGCCATGAAGTATAACGTATTAATTGTGGATGATCATTTCGTTGTAAGAGAAGGTCTGAAATTAATAATAGAAACGAGTGATTCATTTCAAATTATAGGTGAGGCTGCAAACGGAGAGGAAGCCCTTTCTTTCATAGAAAAAAAGAAGCCTGATGTCATTTTAATGGACTTAAATATGCCTAAAATGAGTGGTTTAGAAACAATTGAGGCTTTAAATAAAAAACAAAATCATACACCGATTATTATATTAACTACTTATAACGAAGATGAATTAATGTTAAAGGGAATTGAGTTAGGAGCAAAAGGATATTTGCTAAAAGATACGGATCGTGAGAATTTGTTTCGAACATTGGAAGCGGCTATTCGAGGTGAAATTTTACTACAACCAAATATTATGGAAAAGATAGTGAAGTATAAAAGGAAAGAAGTACATGCTGATAAGGTTGAAGAAAATAACTTAACAGATAAAGAACTGTTTGTGTTGAAAGCTATTTCGCGCGGATATAAGAATAAAGAAATTGCATTTGATATGGGGATAGCTGAGCGAACGGTAAAAGCGTATTTAACGAATATATACAATAAACTAGGTGTTAATTCGCGGTCAGAAGCGGTAGCTGTATCTATTGAAAGGAAGTTAATTCATTTTTAAAACATTATATATGCCCAATCGTACATTATAGGCTTGCCCTTTTGTACGATTTTTTTATTTCTTTCTCATGTTATGCTTCAGAAAGTATGAGAGATTTAAGAACAGTACAATTACAGACGTTTTCTTTTATCCCAACATAGAACGTATTGCTGTAAATTCATTCAAAGATTGCAGTTGATAAGAAATGGGGGAGTTAACACAGATGTTTCTACCTATTACTACATTTTATAGGTTTAGTTGGCTGGGGAGTTTTGCTTTCTCTTCAGAAAAGGTTAGCAGGAATCGAGCGTTTTCGAGGGCCGAAGAACTAAATGCTAATTTGTATGAAAAGAAATGTATAGATTCAGTTAGTAATATTCATGAGAAAATAACGATAGATTTTGTGAAATATGGTGATAATTATGTATCGGGCCATGCGGAACCTTATGAAACAATTGTCATAACGAGCGGCGATATGCTTGTTGGAAGTGGACGGGTTAATGAGTATGGAGAGTTTAAAATATATACGAATAATCATCTGGAAGAGTATTTGATAATAGAGATTCAGTTGATACTAGGTGGTTTTTATCAAGAGAGTATAACGGTAAAGATAGAATGCTAAGGTATCGTGATTTCCTTTTTATCTACTAAATAAAAAGGAAGCAACCGTAGCCGCTTCCTACATCTATTAAGCCGAAGCTTTCTTCATTCTCTCAAGTAAACTAGATAAAATATGCGTACGATAAGATTCTAGTTTTTTACCTTCGTAAGTACGAATACCTAATTTTTTCAGTTCTTTTACATACCAACCTTTGCTTCCGAAATACATGTGATCGCTCCCCTTCAACTTTTTTATTTGTTCTGATTGTACTTGGAGGTACAGGTAATATAATGAAGGAAATGGATTTCGCGCGAAAATGGTTAACTTTGTTGCAAAAGACATATATACTAAAGGTAGTATACAACGAGGTGGGCAAGACGTGATTATAGAGAAGCACGAAATTCAAATTGACCAAATTACGAGCGGAAAAGTGAACATCTTTACTTTCTATAGAAATAGAAAGCAAATTGACGATCATTTTTTACGATTGCAAGAACCATCGCTTACAGCAAACTACTTCTTCCATTTTCATTTTGATGCAGAGAGTTTACATCTTCTGCAGGAAGAGTTTCCGAGCGTATATCCGTACGACCGTAGTGAAACGATTCACGACTGGACGGAAAAGATGAAAGCGGAATTGCAACATCAGATCCAAACAGGTAAATGGAATAAGCGCGTACGTATCGGTAATCGCATTCTAGATGTGGTGTTTACGTGGTGTGACGAAGATATAGTAGAGTGAAAAAGAAGCGGATAACGCTTCTTTTTTTAGCGCTGGAATAAAACGAGTTTACCTGCAGAAGATGTGCAGCGATGTGTTTTTTCATGCAATCCTTTTTCTTGTAAAATAGATTCGCCTTTTGCTTTCGCTTCTTTTTCAGTTGCCGCCTCGAATGATTCGTCTAATGCTTTTGAACCATCTTTTTCAAAGACTGTTAGAATGTATACTCCCATGAAAATTCCCTCCAATAATTAAAATCAGAATCTTATAACTATTTTGTCATAAATCACTAGAATATGCAAAGAAATATATGACATTGCGTGTTACAATAAAGTGAAACTTTAATCAGTGGGGATTTTTTTCATCCCCACTGATTATTAGTTGAACCAATCGGGTAATTACGGGCAGTTTGCTTTCAAATTAGCTTCTTAGCCTTACTGCCCGTTAATTCGGGGTAAAGTGAAACTTTAATCAGTGGGGGATTTTTTTCATCCCCTGCTTATTACTAGTTTTCAGCAATTTTAATGTTGATAAGATGAAACTTTTGAAACATAGAAAGGATCGTTTATTTGTGAAACAAGTGAAGTTTATACATGCGGCTGATTTGCATTTGGATAGTCCGTTTAAAGGGATGGAAATGAATATACCATCGTCTGTTTGGGAGAGAATGAAGCAAAGTACGTTTGAATCGTTCGAGCGTATTGTTGATAAAGCGATTCAAGAGCGCGTTGATTTCGTATTACTAGCTGGGGATTTGTACGATGCGGAGACGAGAAGTTTGAGAGCGCAAGTGTTTGTGCGTGAGCAAATGAAGAGACTTTCGCAGTATGATATTCCCGTTTTTATTATTCACGGTAACCACGATCATTTAGGGGGAAGCTGGGCAGCAATTGAGTTTCCGGAAAATGTTCATGTGTTTATTGAGCCTTATGTAGAAGAGAAATCATTTTATAAAAATGGTGAGCTATTAGCTTCTATTTATGGGTTTAGTTATTTGCAGCAAGCAGTAACGGATAATATGACAGCGCAATATACGAAAATGAGTGATGCGCCTTTTCATATTGGGATGCTTCACGGAAGTGTGGAAGGGGATGCGGAGCATAATCGCTATGCACCGTTTCAAATTCGTGAGCTGAAAGAAAAGCAGTTTGACTATTGGGCTCTTGGCCATATACATAAACGTGAAATTTTATCGGAAGAGCCGTACATTATTTATCCAGGTAATATACAAGGGCGTCATCGTAAGGAAACAGGAGAAAAGGGTGCGTATCTTATCGAACTCACGAAACAAGGATCGCATTGTTCGTTTTTCCATACTGCGGATGTTGTATGGGATGAGATAGAAGTTAGTATCGATGGACTTGAAACTGTTGATGATCTTATGACGGCGGCGTCAACTGCGATGAATGAATGTAGAAGAGAAGAGGACGGCACACTTTTAACTGTTGTATTTACAGGACAGGGGCCACTTTCTCCTTATTTACGTGAAGACAAGCGCGTGGAAGAGATTTTTCATATTTTAGCAGCGGGAGAAGAGCGAAAAGATTTTGTATATGCGATGAAGTGGAAAAATGAGACGGTTTCTTTTGCAGAAATCGAACGTTTGAAAGCAGAAAATCATTTCGTCGGTAGTGTGCTAAAGGAGTTAGAAACTTTCACAAATATGGACGGAGTGTTGCGCACGATTTGGACATCTCCTGTGGCGCGTAATAGCATTGAATCTTTCACAGAAGAAGAGAAGAGAGAGATTCAAAAGGAAGCGGAAAATATTATTTTAGAGCAATTATTCCAGCAAGAGAGGGATAAAAAATGAGAATTGAAAAATTCCATATTTATGGATATGGAAAACTAGAAAATGTGGAAATGGATCTTTCATTGCTGACGGTGTTGTATGGTGAAAACGAAGCGGGTAAATCGACAATTCGCTCGTTTATGAAAAGTATTTTATTCGGTTTTCCGACGAGAGGTCAGCGCCGTTATGAGCCGAAAGAAGGCGGGAAGTACGGCGGAGCGATCACCGTGCAAACAGAGAAGTACGGCCGTTTGAAAATTGAACGATTGCAAAAGACGGCATCTGGTGAGGTGACCGTTTATTTTGAAGACGGGAAAACTGGCGGCGAAGATATTTTAAAAGATACATTAAGCGGCATGAATGAAAGCTTATTTGATTCAGTCTTTTCGTTTGATATGCATGGTCTTCAAAATATTCATCAGCTTGGCGAAGCGGATATCGGTAATTATTTATTTTCTGCAAGCGCAGTCGGAAGTGATGCGTTATTGCAGTTAGATAAAAAATTAGAAAAAGAAATGAATCAGCGTTTTAAGCCGAGTGGTCGTAATCCTGAAATTAACGTGTCACTGCAAGAGATGAAGAAAATTGAGGAAAAGATGAAAGAGTGGCAAGGAAAGATTGGCACGTATGAAAAACAGGTCGAGCAGTTAAAAGAAAGTGAAGAGAAACTTGCTTCTGTTCGTGCGGAAAAAGAGTCAGCCGAAAGACGAAAGCAAGACTATGAAATATTAGCGGCGCTTGAGCCTCTCGTTATTGAAAAGAGTGCGCACGAGAAAGTGTTAGAAAACGAGAACGGGCAGTTTCCTGTAAACGGGATGGCGCGTTATGAGGCGGTAAAGGCAAAGATAGAACCGCTGCAGGTACAAGTAGATTCACTTCAAAAAAAGATAGAAACAGCGCAATCAGAAATTGATTCCACAGAAATAGATGAAGCATTTTTACAAAAAGAAAGTTATGTAGAAGAACTGCGTATGCAGCATATGTCTTATGAAAATGCACGCCAAGAAATGCGTGATATGACGGGAAGTATTACGAATATAAAAGAAGAAATCGCAGAATTAGAGCAACAAATTGGCGCTACTTTTGAACAAGAGACTGTTCTTTCATTTGATATAAGTTTAGCGACGAAAGAATTAATTACGCAAACTGTACAAAAGGCGCGTGAATTAGAAACGCAAAAAGCACAACTAGATGAACGTTTTAAAACGGCTCAAGAGCAATTAGAAGAGCAAGAAGAAAATATAAGACAAATAAGACAGCAATTGTTAGCTGATGAAGAACGAAATACGTTAGTTGAGAAAGAAAAATCATTTCAAGATGCGGCATTTTTAGGTATGGGCGCAGAAAGAATGAAGCGTAAGTATGAGGAAAAAGCAGGAGCGGCTATACAAAAGAAAAAACAGTGGCAAAGAATTTGTCTTCTGTTATTGCTTATTAACACGCTTGTTTTATTCACGAGTTTGTTTATAGATAACCGCGCGATGTTATTTATTAGTGTTATTGTTTTTGTAGGGATTGTTTTAGCGCTCGTTTTATATAAAGATCCGTCAAGCGGATTACAAGAAGAGCTTCTTACTCTTCAGCAAAGTGCTGGCGGCCGTCAAAGTGAAGAAGCGATGTCAGTTCGCTATCAGTTAGAAAAGGATGAAGAGATTCGCAAGTTATTTGAGCGAGAGTCGTATAAATTACAGCAAATGGAACGTACTTATGATAAAGTCGTTTCATCGTATGAGGAATGGGAGAGAGAAACTTTCCGTGCGGGAGAACAAGTAGATGCGTATAAAACGCGTTATATGTTCCCTGAATTGTATACGTATGCGCACATATTGCCAGCATTTGAGCGTATTGAAAAAATGCAGTCATTATATCGTGATTTTGAGAAGCAAAGCACGCGAAAATCTTCATTATATGAAATGATTTCGCACTTTGAGCATAAACTAGAAACTGTTATTGGTAGTAAAGAATATAGTAAATTGCATGAGGCGCAAAGTCGTATGCAAAATGAGAAAGAGAAGCGCCAAACTTGTAAGCAGCTGAAAGAGAAGCTGGCGGAATGGCAAGAAGAATACGAGTTCATGCAAGAGCAATTAAAACAACTTTTAGTAGAGCGAGATGGGTTATGGCATATCGCAGAATCTACAGATGAAGAGATGTTTTTAGAAGCAGGAAAATTGGCGGAAAAACGTGAAGATGCGGATAAGCAAGTGGGGCGTTTATTACCTCAAATTGATCTTTTAGAACAGCGCTTAACGAGTTTGTCGTTAGCTGAGCATTATGAGGCTGACGGTTATGATGAAAAATTAAAGCAAGAAATTACAGCCGTGCAAAACTGTCTTGCGAAAGAGAAAGAACTGACAGAGCGTATTGCGAAGCATCGAATAGAAATTGCGAATTTAGAAGAAGGCAGTACGTATGGTGATTTACTACATGAGTGGGAAATGAAAAAATCACAAGTGCGTGAACAAGTGAAGAAGTGGGCTGCATATGCGGCCGCAAAGACAGTATTAACGAAAACGAAGCAATATTATCATGAAGTGCATTTTCCGCGTATTTTACAAAAATCCGAAGAGTATTTCGTGTATTTAACAGGCGGACGATATAGTAAAATATTCTCACCGTCAGAAACGGAATCGTTCATTGTCGAACGTAACGATGGTATGCGTTTTTACAGTCATGAACTAAGCCAAGCGACAGCGGAGCAGTTATATTTATCGTTACGATTTGCACTAGCGAAAACGTTTGAGCATGATTATCCATTTATTATTGATGATAGCTTCGTACATTTTGACGCGGTAAGGACCAATCGAACGATTGAACTTATAAAGGAAATTGCGAAAGATAGACAAGTTATCTTCTTTACATGCCATGCGCATTTATTAACCTATTTTACAGAAAATCAGATTATAAAATTAACACGTAAGCGTAAAGAAAATGAGTTGTAGTATGCTATACTAAAAGTAATTGATTTGGTGGAGGAATTCGAATGAAAAAGAAAATTGCAGAATATGAAGTTGGTGAACAAGTCGATGTTTTCTTGTTAATTAAAACAGCGACAAAAGGTCTCGCAAGCAATGGGAAGCCGTTTTTAACAGTAATCTTACAAGACCCAAGTGGAGATATTGAAGCGAAGCTATGGGATGTATCACCAGAAGTTGAGAAACAATATGTAGCGGAAACGATCGTTAAAGTAGCTGGAGATATTCTAAATTATAAAGGGCGTATTCAATTACGTGTGAAACAAATTCGTGTTGCGAATGAAAATGAAGTAACGGACATCTCAGACTTTGTAGAAAAAGCTCCAATAAAAAAAGAAGATATGGTTGAGAAAATTACGCAATACATATTTGAAATGAGAAACCCGAACATTCAGCGTCTAACAAGACATTTATTAAATAAGCATCAAAATGAATTTTTAGAATATCCAGCAGCGACGAAAAATCATCACGAGTTCGTATCTGGACTAGCTTATCATGTTGTATCGATGTTAGATTTAGCGAAAGCTATCTCGGCTCTATACCCATCGTTAGATAAAGATTTACTTTATGCAGGCGTTATTTTACACGACCTTGGTAAAGTATTCGAACTATCTGGCCCAATTTCTACAACGTATACGTTAGAAGGAAATTTACTTGGCCACATCTCTATCATGGTGAACGAAATTGGTAAAGCAGCAGATGAACTACAAATCGATGCAGAAGAAGTATTAATCCTTCAGCACATCGTCCTTTCCCATCACGGAAAAGCAGAATGGGGTAGCCCAAAACCACCATTAGTAAAAGAAGCAGAAATTCTGCACTACATCGACAACTTAGATGCAAAAATGAACATGATGGACCGCGCATTAGGACGCACAAAACCAGGCGAATACACAGAGCGTGTCTTTGCTCTTGATAATCGTTCGTTCTATAAGCCGACTTTCCATAATTAAAATTGTAAATAGAACAGCCTCATTAAGTGTTAAAAAACTTAATGAGGCTGTTTTTGTATGAATAACATATTAAAAAAATATCTCGAATTCGAGATAAATATCTTGCTTTTTAATCACTTGAGTTGTAAAGTGATAGTAACGAAAGGAAATGAGTCATATGAGAAAGGTACACTTCATTCTCTAAATTGCTTTCGTATGAATTATTTTTTAGCTATCACTTGATTAGTAAAATGAAGAGGCATCCTCACATTTCAATAATTACTTTTATAAACACGTGCTTCGTTTCCAGCCTTACTGGTGGGAACAGCAAGCAGACATATAACCGTAAAAAGATAAATTAAAACTATTGGAGGAATATAAAATGAACCAACTAAAAGGAATACACCATGTTACAGCGATTACAAGTAGTGCAGAAAAGAACTATGAATTTTTTACTTATGTTTTAGGAATGCGTCTCGTTAAAAAAACGGTAAATCAAGATGATATTCAAACTTATCATTTATTCTTTGCAGATGATAAAGGTAGTGCAGGAACGGATATGACTTTCTTTGACTTCCCAGGCGTTCCTAAAGGTGTACACGGTACAAATGAAATTTCAAAGACTTCGTTCCGAGTTCCAAGTGATGCAGCATTAGCATATTGGGTGAAACGTTTTGACCGTCTTGAAGTGAAACATACTGGAGTTAAAAAGCAATTCGGTAAGAAGACTCTTTCTTTCGTTGATTTTGATGATCAACACTATCAATTAATCTCAGATGAATTGGATAAAGGTGTGGAATCAGGTACACCTTGGCAAAATGGGCCAGTTCCATTAGAATATGCAATTACTGGCTTAGGACCTGTATTTATTCGCATCGCAAACTTTAGTTATTTCAAAGAAGTGCTAGAAAAAGTTCTATTATTTAAAGAGATTGATCAAGAAGGAGAGTTCCACTTATTTGAAGTAGGTGAAGGTGGAAACGGTGCTTCTGTCATTGTAGAACATAATACGGTTCTTCCTGAAGCACAACAAGGTTTTGGTACAGTGCATCATGCGGCATTCCGCGTAGAGGACCGTGCTGTATTAGAAGAATGGATTGAGAGAATGAGTAGTGTTGGACTCCCTACATCTGGTTATGTAAATCGTCACTTCTTTGAGTCATTATACGCAAGAGTTGCACCGCAAATTTTATTCGAATTTGCGACAGATGGCCCTGGATTTATGGGAGATGAATCTTATGAAACACTTGGAGAAAAATTATCTTTACCTCCATTCCTAGAGCCAAAACGTGAAGAAATTGAAAAATTAGTTCGCCCGATTGATACAGTGAGAAGCACGAAGGAATTTATTAAAGAGTAAAGATGGACGTTTTTATTTATAGGTAGTATGTAGAAGAGCAAGTAGTTTTAGCTGATAGCTAGAATTGCTTGCTTTTTTATTTGGACTGATAAATATTCTGACAAATGTTTCTCAAGTTTCCGAAAAGGGGTGGTAATATACAATTTGGATAATTGTATAAATATCCCAAGTATTGAATTGGGAGAAAAGGGGATGAGAAGATATGAGAGTAGATGTAGTAACAAAGGAGCAAATGAAACATTCTTTAGATGATTGGTATCGTGTAATGTTGCAGCAACAAATAGAGAAAGCTACGGAAATGAAAGAGGAGATTGATAGTAAGATTAGTGGTTTGGAAGTGGATCAAGAATTATCTTTGTATTTTACATTATTAGATTTTAGATATAAGATGCTGACGGATTGGTTGAATATAAAAGAAAATAGTTTTGAGAGAATAGAATCTTTTGAAATCCCAACTGAAGGATTTTTAGCATATTATTATCATTTCTTTAAAGGGATATATTGTACTTCAATGTCTAAATATGGTGATGCGAAGGAAAGTTATGAAAAGGCAAATGAATTACTGAAAGATGTCTCGCACTCTTTAGAGAATGCTGAATTTGATTATCGTATGGGTAATTTTTACTATCAGACGTACCAACAAGTTAATGCAATTGATTATTTGAGAAAAGCGAAAGAGGAATTTAAAAAACATATAGGTTGTGAAATAAATATAGCGCTATGTGAAAATGCTTTTGGTCTGTGTTGTGTAGATCTGAAAAATTACGAACTCGCTGAAGAAACCTTTAATGCTGCTATGGATATTTTCCAAAAAGTAAATTATGAAAAATATATTTTAATGGTGCGTCATAATTTAGCTTTTTTATATGCTAGCCAAGATTTATCGGAACTCGCAATTCGTCATGCATCCGAAGTTATAAAAAAACAGCCGAAATTTTTTAAAGCGCTATTTGTTGAAGCGCGTGAATATTATAAATTAGGGCAATATCAACTGGCGGCGGATTTAATTGAAAAAGGTTTGGATATTTGTAAAGAATTAAATAAGGAAGAGTTTCAATACCGTTTTATGATTTTGAAAAGTGTAAACGAAAAAGCACCTACATTAAGCTTAGAGGAAGTAGTTTTAGAAGGTATTTCTTATTTTGAGAAAGAAGAGTTATGGGAGTGTATACAAGAATACGCTGAAATGTTAGCTTTAAGGTTTTATAAAGAAGAGAATCACAATAAAGCAAGTCATTATTTTTATATGAGTCATAAAGCTCAAAAAAAATTTTCGAAAAAAGGGGCGCTAAAATAATGAAAAAGATTCACTTTGGAATGTTGGGGATTGCGTTAGTAGGTGCGTTATCAATTGGAGCTAATGGTTCATTTACAAATCAAGCATTAAATATAGGAGAGACAGGTGGAGCACCAGCAAGACCAGACTACGTTAATATTGGCGAAACAGGAGGAGCACCAGCTAACTTCAATAAAGGAGATGGCGGAGCACCAGCAGATAATAGAGGCGACGGCGGAGTAAGCCAACTATAATAAAAATAAAGAAGGGACTTCACGTGGAAGTTCCTTCTTTATTTTTAGGCCATGCAGAGAAAAGGATTGACTTACTTTTTATATGTAACTATAATAGTTACAAAATAACTATCAATAATAGAAATGAGTTATATTTTTTTAATATAATTGTAACCGTTTCAGTTACAATTAAAATTAATCATAAAACAACCAAAAAATGTAAAAACTTTAAATGGCAACATGAGAAAGGAGACGGGGATTTTGAAACGGTTTAAGTTTTATATGATTAGCGGTATTGTGCTCGTTTTGTTAGTAGTATGTAACTTCGTTGATAAGCCGATTGCGAAGGTTGAAGAAGTGAAGGATACTGTTATGATGAAGATAAATACGAAAGAGAGTATGGCGCAAATCGATGGGCAGACGATATATTTTAAGCAAATTGGCGTGGGGAAACCGCCGTTACTTATGCTTCACGGGTTTGGTGGTTCTTCAGATGGGTTTAGTGATATTTATCCGGAACTCGCGAGAGATCATACGATTATCGCTGTTGATATTTTAGGATTTGGGCGTTCTTCTAAGCCGATTGATTTTCAGTATTCGTTTCCTGCGCAAGTGAATTTATATTATAAGCTAATGAAGAAGCTTGGATATGATCAGTTTGCGGTACTTGGTCATTCAATGGGGGGAGAGATGTCCCTTAATTTAGCGTATTTATATCCGGACGCGGTTACCCATCTCGTTTTAGCGGATTCTACAGGGATTGAATCTTTCCAGCAAAAAGAAAGTTATGAAGTGACGCCACTATCGACGGACTTACAAACTGTAACAGAGATTACGGATTATAATAAAAATGAAGTGAAAAATAGTCGCGATGATAAAAAGCATTATGATGAGCTTACGAAAATGAGAGAGCGCCGTATTGCGATGGAAGCGGATAAAATTAAGGTGCCGACTTTAATTATATGGGGTAGGCATGATAAGAGCGTTTCTTGGAAAAATGGTGAACTGTATCATCAGTTATTTGCAAATAGTACGTTTCATATCATTGAAAAAGGATACCACGCACCGTTCCGCCAAGAGCCAATCGAGTTTATGGAATATGTACAAGCGTTCTTCGCGAAGAATCCACAATGAAAAATTTAAGCATAAATCCACTTCTTTCCTCATACAGTGAAACTAATAAGGCTTGTCTAAGGAAAGGAATGAACGAAAGTGGAAACTTTACCATGGTGGGTTTATCTTGTAATTGTTGGGATCGTATTGAGTGGCTACATGGTTTTATATACTTCGAAAAAAGAGCAAGACATGGATAATGAGTTTATCGAAAAAGAAGGCGAAGTTTATATGAAGCGTTTAGAAGAAGAGCGAGAGAAACGTAATCAGGATAGTGATAAAGATTCGGTATTGCTTTAATAGAAACTTGTAAAGAAGAGAAAGGGATTTCTCTTCTTTTTTATATGTTAGTTTGTTGGATACTCCCTTTTAAATTAAGATCGCATCAAGCTTTAGCGGATTGTTAAGGCAGAACCCCTTGTATCCATAGGCACAGTAACCATCCAAAGCCCAATTCATACACTATGACGGAAGCTTTTTACTTAATAATCGGATGAAAAAGGAGTGTAATGATGAAAGAACGTACTGTTAATGAAACAGGAGGGAGTATACCACAACCAATCCGCAGTGATGGAGCAGGTGCGATTGATTCTGGACCACGTAATGTTATGCGGGATATTCAAAATCCGAATATGCTCGTTCCACCTATTACAGATGCTGGGCTAGTTCCTAACTTGAAATTTTCATTTTCAGACACTTCTATGATCTTAAAACAAGGTGGGTGGTCTCGGGAGATTACTGCTCGGGAACTTTCGGTTTCGACTACGGTTGCTGGGGTAAATATGAGTTTAACGGCCGGGGGAGTACGTGAACTTCATTGGCATAAAGAGGCAGAATGGGCATATATGCTTTTAGGAAAGGCACGAATAACTGCAGTTGACCAAGAAGGGCGAAATTTCATTGCTGACGTTGGTCCAGGTGATCTTTGGTACTTTCCCCCTGGCATCCCGCATTCGATTCAAGGATTGGAGCATTGCGAATTTCTGCTTGTCTTCGATGATGGACATTTTTCTGATCTATCTACTTTATCTATTTCCGACTGGTTTGCACATACGCCAAAAGAAGTTCTATCGGCTAATTTCGGAGTGCCAGAAAGTGCTTTTAACTCTATTCCTTCAGAGCAGATCTATATTTATCAAGGAGAGGTACCGGGTTCGCTTGAGAGTCAGGAAGTTCAGTCGCCAAAAGGAGAAGTTCCTTTAACGTTTAAACATGAACTGTTAAAACAAAAACCGATTAAGACACCTGGTGGTAGCGTTCGAATTGTAGATTCTACGAATTTTCCTATTTCAAAAACAATTGCAGCGGCGCTCGTTGAGATTGAGCCTGGTGGTATGAGAGAACTTCATTGGCATCCGAACAATGATGAGTGGCAATATTATTTGACAGGGCAAGGGAGAATGACTGTGTTTCTTGGAAACGGTACAGCTCGTACATTTGATTATAGAGCTGGTGATGTCGGATATGTACCGTTTGCGACTGGACACTATATTCAAAACACCGGTGACGAAACATTATGGTTTTTAGAGATGTTCAGAAGCAACCGCTTTGAAGATGTATCGTTAAATCAATGGATGGCATTGACTCCTAAAGAAATAGTGGAAAGTAATGTACATGTTGGCCCGCAATTGATGGATTCTTTACGTAAAGAAAAGTGGCCTGTTGTGAAATATCCGGGTTTTTCTTATAAACCGAAAACGGATGAGTAAACATGGATATATGCGTTATTCTTTCTGGAGAACGATAGGAAGGAATGGCGTATTTTTTATGTCTAGTCCTGTCTTTACTAGTATTCGTTATTTGTATTATTGTTCGGGAAATTATTATAGGAAAAAAGTATATGGAATCTAAATACTACATAGTGCTATTTTGAAGTGTAACGCACAAGTTGCACAGGCTATGCAACGATAACTAGCTTTACTCTTCATCATTTATTTGACCATACTAGACGTAGAGAGGTGATAAGAACAGTATGATTTTTAGCGAACGTTTAAAAGAAGAAAGGGAAAAAAGAAATTGGTCGCAAAATGATTTGGCTGAAAAAATTCATGTAAGTAGGCAGTCTGTTTCGAAATGGGAAACGGGAAAGAACTATCCGAGCATTGAAATTATTATTCATTTAAGTGATCTGTTCGGTATTACGATTGATGAGTTATTGAGGAGTGATGAAGAGTTGACGCAGAAGGTAATTGAAGATAGTAAACAATTGGCGTATCCAAAATGGAAGGTGTTTTTTGATAGTCTATTCATGATGGGGGTATTTTTGTTTATTACAAAAATCGTTGTATGGATGTTAAATAAGTTTGCAGGAGCAGGCATTACAATTGTAGCAGATGCACCATATGTAATGAATTTTTTACCCTTCATATTAATGGTTATAGGTGGTACGGTTTCTGATAAGTTGAAGAAAATATATAGGTAATGAAGGAAATTCCCCACGCTAGCTGTTCTTTTCACCCAAATTGTGTACTATAAAGGATAGGATGATATAAAGAAGGGGACATATAGAATGGAATTTCATGAACAGAAGATTTTGCCGGCAGTGAGGCAAATTAAAGATTTGGAAAAGCTATTACATAGTTCGTATGAGTATATTATTATTTTAGATATTCATGTCGGTCAATTGAAGAGTGTTGTGTCGCTCGCGAAGCAGCATGGGAAAAAGGTGTTTTTACATGTGGATTTGATCCATGGATTACAAAGTGATGGGCATGCGACGGAGTTTTTATGCCAAGAATATAAACCGTACGGGTTATTATCGACAAAGGCGAGCGTAATTATGAAGGCGAAGCAAAAAGGTGTCGTCTCCATTCAACGCATCTTTTTAATTGATTCTAGCGCAATGGAAAAGAGCTGTAATTTGCTAGAAAAGACGAAGCCGGATTATATAGAGGTGCTTCCTGGTGCGCTAACGGGTGTGATCGCTGAAGTGAAAGAGCGTACAGGTGTACCAATTTTAGCAGGTGGTTTCATTCGAACTGTAGAAGACGTTGAAAGAGCGTTAAATGCTGGTGCGACAGCAATTACGACATCGAAAAAAGAACTATGGAAACATTATCAAAAAAAGTGACGAAAATGTGAAAAAATTCTGTTGACACCGCTTTCATTAAGGGTTAACATTATAGACAAGTTAATAAACGTGACGGAGAAAAGAAGAGATCCACATTTTATTGTTTCTATATACTCTTATATAGAAGCATGTAAGCTGTGGATCTTTTTCTTTTGAAAAAAAAAACGAATGGCCATTCATTTTACCTCTATCACACTTGAAAACGTTAAAATTGATAGTGGAGGGATACTATGTCAGCATTTTTAGGAGAGTTAATAGGGACTGCGTTGTTAATCTTACTTGGTGGCGGTGTTTGCGCTGGTGTAAGTTTAAAGAAATCGTTTGCGAAAGATTCCGGTTGGATTGTAATTACAATGGGCTGGGGCTTAGCGGTTGCTATGGCAGCGTATGCAGTTGGATCAATTAGTGGGGCACATTTGAATCCGGCTTTAACGATAGGACTTGCTTTTAAGGGAGCGTTCCCATGGAGTGACGTACCTATGTATATCGCAGCACAAATGATTGGGGCAATTATCGGGGCAGTTCTCGTATATTTACATTACTTACCACACTGGAAAGAAACAGAAGATCCAGGAACAAAGTTAGGTGTATTTGCAACAGGTCCAGCAATTCCGAACACATTTACAAACCTTTTAAGTGAAATGATTGGAACATTCGTTTTAGTATTTGGTATATTAGCAATTGGAGCAAATAAATTTGCAGATGGTTTAAATCCATTTATCGTAGGTTTCTTAATTGTAAGTATTGGTTTATCATTAGGTGGAACAACAGGATACGCAATCAACCCGGCTCGTGATTTAGGTCCGCGTATTGCACACTTCTTCCTTCCGATTGCAGGAAAGGGCGGTTCAAACTGGAAGTATGCATGGATTCCAGTAGTTGGTCCAATTCTAGGTGGATCACTTGCAGGATTATTCCATCAAGTTGTATTTGAAGGAAAACAAAATTCAGCACTTATTTATGTGATTATTACAACTGTGATTGTACTAGCAATCTCTTATATGACAAGTAAAAAAAGTGGAGCTACTACAAATAGTAGAAAAGTAGCATAGGGGGAAACTGATATGAAAAAATATATTCTTTCATTAGACCAAGGAACAACAAGCTCACGCGCAATTCTTTTCAATAAAGAAGGAAAAATCGTTCATTCAGCTCAAAAAGAGTTTACACAACATTTTCCAAAGCCAGGCTGGGTTGAGCATAATGCACAAGAAATTTGGGGATCTATTTTAGCAGTTATCGCAACTTGCTTAAGTGAAGCAGATGTGAAGCCAGAACAAATCGCCGGTATCGGTATTACGAACCAACGTGAAACAGCGGTTGTATGGGATAAAACGACTGGAAAACCAATTTATAACGCAATCGTATGGCAATCTCGTCAAACAGTTGAAATTTGTGATGAGTTAAAAGAAAAAGGTTATAGCGATATGGTTCGCGAAAAAACAGGTCTTTTAATTGATGCATACTTCTCTGGTACGAAAGTAAAATGGATTTTAGATAACGTTGAAGGTGCAAGAGAAAAAGCGGAAAACGGCGAGTTATTATTCGGAACAATTGATACATGGCTTGTATGGAAATTGTCTGGTGGTAAAGCGCACGTAACAGACTATTCAAATGCATCACGTACATTGATGTTTAACATTCACGACTTACAGTGGGATGATGAGCTTCTAGACATGTTAACAGTACCAAAGAGCATGCTTCCAGAAGTACGTCAATCATCTGAAATATATGGAGAAACAATTGATTACCACTTCTTCGGTCAAAATGTACCGATCGCAGGTGTAGCTGGTGACCAGCAAGCAGCATTATTTGGACAAGCTTGTTTCGGTGAAGGTATGGCGAAGAACACTTACGGAACTGGTTGCTTCATGTTAATGAACACAGGCGAAAAAGCAGTAGCTTCTGAGCATGGCCTATTAACAACAATTGCATGGGGTTTAGATGGTAAAGTGAATTACGCATTAGAAGGAAGTATTTTCGTAGCAGGTTCTGCAATTCAGTGGTTACGTGACGGAATGCGCATGTTTAAAGATGCGAGTGAGAGTGAAGTGTACGCTAGCCGTGTTGAATCAACTGAAGGTGTATACATAGTACCGGCATTCGTAGGATTAGGTACACCGTACTGGGATAGTGAAGTACGCGGCGCTATGTTTGGTGTAACACGCGGTACGACGAAAGAGCACTTCATTCGTGCAACGCTAGAATCTTTAGCATACCAAACGAAAGATGTACTATGCGCAATGGAAGCAGATTCAGGTATTGAACTGAACACATTACGCGTTGATGGCGGGGCAGTTAAGAATAACTTCTTAATGCAGTTCCAAAGTGATATGTTAGACGTTCCTGTAGAGCGTCCAGTGATCAGTGAAACGACAGCATTAGGTGCAGCATACTTAGCGGGTCTTGCGGTTGGATATTGGAAAAACCAAGATGAAATTAAAGCACAGTGGCATATGGATAAACGCTTTACACCAGCAATGGAAGCGGAAACAAGCGAAGAGCTATATGCTGGATGGAAAAAGGCAATTGAAGCAACTAAAGCTTTCAAATAATCATAAACAGTGTTATAATGATGACAAGTTAATAATTCGGTAGGAGATTTGGAGAGACCACAACACGCTATAGAGGCGAAATCTATAGCGGAGTTCGTGGTCTCTTTTTTCGTTATCAAAGGGAGGAATTACCATGAAATTTTCAAGTAAAC
Source organism: Bacillus cereus group sp. BfR-BA-01316 (assembly GCF_022664195.1). NCBI lineage: Bacteria > Bacillati > Bacillota > Bacilli > Caryophanales > Bacillaceae > Bacillus > Bacillus cereus group sp. BfR-BA-01316. The sequence continues at coordinate 36,207 of NZ_JAKUGX010000032.1, read as the reverse complement.
AACGTAAAGACGTATTAAACGGAGTAAATAAACAAGAGTTAGATGTGATCGTAATTGGTGGAGGTATTACTGGTTCTGGTATTGCATTAGATGGGGCAACACGCGGTTTATCAACGATTGTGTTTGAAATGCAGGACTTTGCAGCAGGTACATCAAGTCGTTCAACGAAACTTGTACACGGCGGTTTACGTTATTTAAAACAACTTGAAGTGAAAATGGTAGCAGAGGTGGGGAAAGAGCGTGCGATCGTATATGAGAACGGTCCCCATGTAACGACACCAGAGTGGATGTTACTTCCGTTCCATACAGGCGGCACGTTCGGGTCATTTAGTACATCAATTGGTCTTCGTGTATACGACTTCTTAGCAGGTGTAAAACGAAGCGAGCGCAGAAAGATGTTTAACCGTGAAGAAACATTGAATAAAGAGCCTCTTGTAAAACAAGAAGGATTAAAGGGCGGCGGTTACTACGTAGAATATCGTACAGACGATGCGCGTCTTACAATTGAAGTAATGAAAGAAGCAATTGAACACGGTGCGAAAGCTGTTAACTACGCAAAAGTAGACAGTTTCTTATATAAAGATGGAAAAGTATGCGGTGTACGTGTAATCGATTTACTAGACGGAGAAGTGTATGAAGTTTACGGTAAGAAAATTGTAAATGCAGCTGGTCCTTGGGTAGATACACTTCGTGAAAAAGATAACTCTAAAAAAGGGAAAGTACTTCAGTTATCAAAAGGTGTGCATTTAGTAATTGATCAAAAACGTTTCCCATTAGGTCAAGCGATTTACTTTGATACACCAGATAAACGTATGGTGTTCGCGATTCCTCGCGAAGGAAAAACGTACGTAGGTACAACAGATACGTTCTATGATAAAGACGCAGCTGTACCGCACATGACAACAGAAGATCGCACATATATCATTAATGCGATTAATTACATGTTCCCAAGCGTGAAAATTACGGAGAAAGACGTTGAATCAAGCTGGGCTGGTGTACGTCCGTTAATTTATGAAGAAGGTAAGAATGCATCTGAAATTTCTCGTAAAGATGAAATTTGGACTTCTGAATCTGGTTTAATTACAATCGCAGGTGGAAAATTAACAGGATACCGCAAAATGGCTGAAATGGTAATAGACTACGTAACGAATCTATTACAAAAAGAAGGACATAGCGTATATCCGAAGAGCGATACGAAACATATGCCAATCTCTGGTGGTCATGTAAGTGGTTCACACGGATTCTCAGCATTTATCGCGAAAAAAGCAGGCGAAGGTACGAAATACGGTTTAACGACAGCGCAAGCGGAAGAGTTCGCGAAATTCTACGGCTCTAACGTTGACGTATTGTTTGACTTAGCGAAAAAACATAAAGACGAAGCGAAAGAATACAACATGCCGCTAGACGTTCTAATCCCACTTGTATACGCAATGGATTACGAAATGACAGCGAAACCAGTTGACTTCTTCGTACGCCGCAGAGGCGCTGTATTCTTCAACATCCACTGGGTATACGAGTGGAAAGAAGCAGTAATCAACTACATGGCTGCAAAACTAGGCTGGAGCAAAGAAGAGCAAATGAAATACACAGCTGAACTAGAAAAAGCATTAACAGACGCTGTAATTCCTGTAGATCAGCAAGAACAAGCGGCGGCGTTAGCGTAAAATAGCGAACCACCTGAAGGGGAGCCTTTAGGTGGTTTTTTAATTACAAACGTAAATAATAGATAGTATGTAGAGGGTTATGACAAATAACCCTCTTGTTGTATTTAAATAAGTGAACTCGCTTCAATAGAAGTACATAATTCAGAACGAGAGAGAGCTTCGGCTAACTGTTATAAATATAAGTATTCTTCCGCATCTTTTTCAGAAGTGTTAGGATCCAATAAATGAGAAGAAAGAAGTACATCAATTGTAAGTATGTCCGAGTCATGAAAAGAGATATTATAGCCGGCAAATACAGGTCGTTTTAAGTCTTTTACTTTTTGAATCATCTTATGGAATTTCGTAACACTTACATTAATTTTGGCTAATGGAAAGCATTTTTGGGTAGGATTCTCGATGGTCTTTCTAATTTTATAATCGTATACGTAATAGTACTTCTCTTGCTGTTCAAGTGCTTGTAATTCTTTCGTTAATAAGTGGTATTTGTCTGTAAGTCCAGTTGTGAGTGTATCGTGTTCTTCACCAACTAATAAGGTGAAAGGTCTTGATGATGAGATTGAAACGGTGCGGACGTTTAGTTCGGTAAAAGTGGGATTAGATTGTAAAATGGTATGTAATTTTTCGGTAGAAAACTCACCGTCATAAATAGCAATGAAATAATGATTCATCTTTTCACTCCTTATTTTTTTCTAAAATGATATATTCTATTTTTTAGTTGTAAGTCCTGCATAAAAAAGAAACACCTTGATTAATATCAAGGTGTAATAAGTTCAAAACTCTCCAAATCAGCCCCCATCACAAAAGGACTAACCTCACCAACGCTATAAAGCTGTAACTCATGCATTGCGCGCGTACAAGCAGTGTAGAACAATCTACGAAGGCTCTTATCTTGGTATACTTCATCGTTTGCATTGTAAATAATGACAGCGTCAAATTCGATACCCTTCGCTAAGTAAGCAGGGATAACGACAATACCTTGCTCGTACTCGGCCGAGTTACTTTTCACAAGTTTAATATTCTCGATATGACTGAGTGCCTCGTATGCAGCGGCGCTTTCTGCTGCGGATTTACATATAATTGCGATCGTATTGTGCTGTTGTTTTTGTAATTCAGCGACTTTGGAAGTAATACGGTCGTGCAGTTCGCTGTAATCAGAAACTCTAGTCACTGTAGGTTTCTCACCGTCACGTTCAAAGGCGTTAATGTTCTTTCCTTCAGGTACGAGATATCGTGTGAATTCAATAATCGGTTTTGTTGAGCGATAGCTACGAGTTAAGTTGATGCCGTTTGTTTCATCAGGCCCGTATAAGCTAGTAAGTGTATGGAAATCAACTGTTTCACTAGCATGGGCGAATATTGCTTGATTAAAGTCTCCGAGCACAGTCATTTTTGCGGCAGGGAATAATCGTTTTAAAAACTCGAACTGAAACGGAGAATAATCTTGTGCTTCATCTACGAGTACGTGTTTAATGGATCTGTTTGTTTGGAAGCCTTCAATTAATTCTTTTAAAAGCAAAAATGGAGTCGCATCTTCGTAATGTAGCTTTCCTTCATCTAACATGTTCAAAGTTAGTGAACAAATGTCGTCCCATTCTTTAGGTTTTTCGCCAGTAACCCATGATGAATCTGTGAAGAGCTGTTTATATATTCCTGTGAAATTGATGAAACGTAGCGTTTGAACGCCTTTACGCAGCGGTTTTAACTTTTTACGGATAATCATACGGCTAAGTACTTTATTTTCACTTTCGTAATCGTCAAATGAGTTTTCTGCAAACTCTCCTTTTTTCTGTAAGTAATTATAAGCTTTTTGATATTCATCTTTACTAAGCAGTTCAATTTCTTCTTGCACCCAAGGTTTCGTCCGTTCGCTTTTTTCAAGTTCATCTATTTGTTTATTTAGCCACTCCGTTAACTTCTCAATTCGATTATGGAAGCGGAGGGAGGGATCGGTATTGTAAAATTGTTCTGTAATTTGTTTAGCAGAGGCAATTGGTTTTCCTCTAAATTTCATTCCTCTAAACAACATACCGGACGATTCTAGAGATTGTCTGTACATCCTAATTGTCTCGAAAAATTGGGTGGATGCTTTAAATCGAATGCTCGCATTTCGAGCTTTATAAGCAGGGCTATTCGTTTCAGTTAGCATATATTCTAATTGCTCATAAGGGTCTTCAACGTCAAATGACTTGCTTAGTCTATGGTTTAAATATTCCTGGAATGTAACTTGCTGCATATTCTCTTCACCGAGTTCTGGCAATACGTTAGACACGTAGCTGTTGAACATGGAGTTAGGGGAGAAGAGAATGATTTGATCTGCTTTTAGCCATTCGCGATATTTATATAGTAAGTAGGCGATTCGCTGCAGGGCAGCTGATGTTTTACCGCTACCAGCAGCTCCTTGAACGATAAGTAGTCGCCCTTCATCGTGACGGATAATCTCATTTTGCTCGCGCTGGATAGTAGCAACAATACTTTGCATATGTTTGTTTGTTCCTTTTCCGAGCGCTTGTTGTAGGATTTCATCTCCAATTGTGAGACTCGTATCGAACATTGAATCGATCGTGCCGCCCTGAATAATATATTGTAATTTCTTCTCCACATTGCCGCGGATTACGCCTCCTGGTGTACTGTACTCAGCTGGTCCTGGTGGATAATCGTAGTAGACACTTGAAATTGGTGCGCGCCAATCGTATATAAGAAAGTTTTCTCCGCTTGCATCGGTAAGTGTAGCAACGCCGATATAAATTTGTTCTGCACTAGATTCTCCTTCTTCTTTGAAATCGATTCGTCCGAAGTAAGGTGCTTTATGCATACGCCTTAGTGCGGCAAGTCGATTAAAGGTGTGCTTATGGGTAATTTGTGTTACGGCTAGTGACTGAGCTTGTTGTCTTAAGTTGATAACTGTTTCAAGATAATCGTCAAAAGTATCAGTGTTAACTTTTACATCATCCCAGAAGTGTTTACGAATGTTGATTACTTCTGCCCGGCGTCTGCCAGTTTCGCTTTTCAGTTTATCAATTTGCTCCGTAATCGTTTCTATTACGTTATCCAATCGTTTTTGCTCTTGATCAAGTTTTTTGTTCATACGTAAGCACTCCTTTAAAAGTGAAAAATAGAGGTTGACTGAAGATGTGTTTTGGTGTACAATTAAGATACGGATAAATACATTCTCTTGTTTTTGATGAATGCGTTTCTGTACTAATTTAACATAGTTTTTTAATTTAATCAATGATAATGAGATAAACCTTGGTTTCGTTCTGCGCGAATCAAGGTTTTTTTGTGTTGAATGGAGTAAGGTGGGGGAGTATATCGATTTATCGGCAAAAAAACTACTACAAAATAAAAAAGCTTGGGATATTCCCAAGCTTTTTTCACTTCATTATTTCTTTTCGTCTTTTTTATCGTCAGCTTTTGGCTCTTCGAAAAGATTTTTTAAATCTTTATCGTCAACTTTTACGTCAGCTTTTTTGATTTCTTTCATCATAAGATCGTTCATAAATTGAGCATCTTGTGATTTCTTTTGAACAAGGTCTTTTTTGATGTCGCCTTTTACTTCATCAAATGGTTTTTGTTCTTTAATATCTGTTACTTTAATGATGTGGTAACCGAATTGTGATTTTACAGGTTCGCTTACTTCATCTTTCTTCATTTTATAAGCAGCATCTTCGAATTCTTTAACCATTTTACCAGCTGTAAAGTAGCCAAGGTCTCCGCCTTTTTCTTTTGAACCAGTATCTTCAGAGTATTGTTTCGCTAAATCTTCGAAAGATTTACCTTGTCCAAGCTCTTCTTTAACCTTTTTCGCAGTAGCTTCATCTTTTACAAGAATGTGGCTTGCTTTAATTTCAGGCTTGTAGTTTTCTTTTAGTTCTTTATCAGTGATTGTTTTTTCAATAGCTTTTTCTTGAGCTAATGAAGCGCGAACACCATTTTTGACTGTTTCTTCTTTAAGGCCTTGTTGTTTCATTAGTGTATCGAATTGGTCACCGACTTGCTTTTTCATTTCATCGTACTTTTTGTCTACTTCTTTGTCATCGACTTTGTAGTTTTTAATAAGTACTTTTTCCATAACCATGTTATTTAGTACTTGTTTACCAGCTGTTTGTTTCATTTGAGTGTAGAACTCTTCTTTTGTAATGTCACCAGCTTTAGATGTAACAATTTTGTCTGATGATGATGATGATGTTCCACATGCTGATAATGCGATTACACTTGTAGCGGCTAAGGCAAGCATAGCTTTCTTCATTCAATAAACACTCCTACTATTATGTATTTTTAATTTATCCCGTACAAATGAAGAAACGCCTTATGATAGGTTATTTTCGTTCATAAGAACCTGATTAAGTCTCACTGATGTCTTTGCTTTTTTAATATGTAAAAGCACGCTTAACAGGGCTTACCGAGGCTTTAGGATAAAGTTTAGATGCGTGTCGTTTATTTCATAGTATAAGCAATATGTACAAAATTTAATATATCATATTTCGACGGGTTTTCCTATTGATAAAGTGAAACTTTAATCCTTTGGGTGAAGTGTCCCAAAGGATTATTAGTTGAACGAATCGGGCATTAACGGGCAGTTTCATTAGGTTTTACTTCATTTTGCCTACTGCCCGTTAATGCGGGATAAAGAAATTTTAACCAGTTTGTGTCAGATTTTGAAAGGGTACCATATTGGGCGCATGTCGCATATACAGAAAATAGGAGGGGATGGGGGATGAATTCAAAACTTATTTTATTACTTGTACTGTTTATTTTATTAGTTATAGTAGGTATAATTTGCTTATAGAGGAAAAAAATGAGGAAGGGGCTTTCCTTCCTCACTTTCCATGAAATATAATTTCTGTATAACTAGAAATTAATAGAATGGTAATACATACATTAATAACTCGAAAGACACCGGGCTGGCGGCTCGCAGATATTTGTTTTCGCTCACACAGTGTATGTGTCATGAAATTCGTGTAAAATATAACAAGAAGTGCGAATGCGACAAAAACAACGGTTATAAGAGTCATGAGGCGAGACCTCCTTTTGGCTAAAATACATATACTTTATATATTGTATCATACGATATTTTGTTCGTGTTACAAAATTCAGAAATAGAAGACTTTGTGTTAGGAAGCGAGGGAGAAAATGGACGTTGTAAGAAGACTAGAACAAGCTGAATACTACGTAGACCTACTATTTAAAATGATTGATGAAGAAAAGTGTCCATTTTATTCTTTAATCATAAAGAAAAAAGCTTGTAAAAAAGACATTGAACGTATAATAAAACTTTGTGAAAAGCTGAACGAACAATATGTAGTGGAGAAAGCAGAAGGGCTTCTATTGTTTGATGCGCTATTAGATCAATTTGAAAAAGCGCTTCCACATCAGCTCGAAGTACACGAAACTGCGGAAGCGCTAGCAAAACAGGGCTTATTTGTGCCACTTATGAATGAATTCTTACGCATGATTGCAAAAGGATAAATAGATTATTTCTTAACTAATTTTTGATCGGTCTCCGTAAAGTTCTCCTCAATATTCTCTAATGATTTCTCAAAAATATCGATGAAGTCCTGTCCGTAAATATTGCGAAGGATCGCAATAAGTTCGATATTTTCTGGGAACTTACCGTAAAAATTACGAAGTTCAAGTGCCCCATTAAAAACAGAATTATTTTCAGGGTCATACTCCTCCATTAAGCGAAGTAGTAATTCTTCCCCTTTGTCTGTAATTTCAATGTACGTATTTCGTTTATCATCTTCTTTTTTAGAGAATACAAGATAGCCGCGTTCTTCTAGCTTTTTAGAGAAGTTAAACGCCGTTGATACGTGCATAACTCCAAACTTAGCAATCTCAGAAATAGAAGCCCCTTTTAAATGATAAGCGATTGATAAAATATGATGCTCGTTAATGTTTAAATCGTAAGGTTTAATCCATTGTTGCCAATCTTTCTCTACGCATTTCCATAACGCTTTCGATAATTGAGCAATACGTTGGCTGAAAATCATCGCTTCTTTTACCGAGTAATTTTTTTCTCCACTTTTCATTTACTCACCCACTTTAACATTCTTTTTTCATTATTATCTATTATGCCAGTAAAATAAAAATTAATAAAGTCTTTTTGTGAGAATTGTGAAAATTTTTCGGAAAAACGATATTCTATACAAATCATGCATAACTCTGGAAGCGTTTTATGAGTCGAGAATACATGTGTTGTCTTTACATGTTAAGGGATAACATATATTGTAAATGCATAAAAACACGGCATATCTATGTGATATGCCGTGTTAAGGTCAATTCGTATGAAAAATATTTGTTATATGCAAAAAACTAAGCAGGAATATGTTTACGCTCTTTCTGGAACGGCTTCTTGTAGTTTCTCAATTGACTTTTGAATGTCTAAAATTTCTTTTTCAATATGTCGTTTGTTTTGAGAAATATCTTGTTTCCAGTTAGAAAGAGTGTCATGCATATCGTCTTTTAGTTCTTGGAATACTTCTTTACCTTCTGAAGCAGTTTCAACGATTTGACGCTTTAATAACTTTGTATCAGCTGTAATATCAGCTAATGTCTTTTTAATATCAGTCCCTTTTTCTTTCAGCTTACCGCGCATAGCTTTACCAGAAGAAGGAGTTGAGAAAAGAACGGCTAGTCCAGCAACTGCTCCGCCGCAAAGTACACCTGTAATAAAGGATTTAGCTTTTGACATAAAAGGAAACCTCCTTATTTTTCGTTCGTATTCATGATGTATAAAAGTGTGCATATCTTTAAGACAAGGGGAAGAAAAGTGAGCTTTTCTCTCTTGTACATGCTATGCACAAAAAATCATACCCCCGGCATTTTTTGTGAAGAAACAAGCCATGCAATAAATGCCAGAGGAATCGGTTTGTTATGTATTACTTCTTATTATAGTGGCACTATTTCACACCATTTGCAATTGTACTTGCGATGTTTTGTAAATTTTCCATTGTGTATTCATTTTGGTGTGATTTCCAAACAGCACCGAAACCATCGTTTTCACCGTAGCGTGGAATTAAATGAAGGTGGAAGTGGAATACAGTTTGTCCAGCTTTCTCGCCGTTATTGTTAAGTAGGTTGAAACCAACTGGATTAAATTCTGCTTTCATTGCATTTGCGATTTTTGGAACGACAGCAAAAATATGTGATGCGATTTCTGGCGTTAACGCAAAAATGTCTTGTTTGTGTACTTTCGGAATAACAAGAGTATGTCCTTTTGTTACTTGACTAATATCTAAAAATGCGAGTACATGTTCATCTTCGTATACTTTTGAGCAAGGGATTTGCCCGTCAATGATTTTACAAAAAATACAATTGTCCGCTGTATGATTCATCGATCTCATCCTTTCAAATAGCCTTAGCCGTATTTTACCATAATTACATAGGAGAACAAACACGAAAAACAGGAAGCTGACTCAGCTTCCTGTTTTCTGAAGAGGGATTGAAAAAGCATTTTTTATAATTTACGGTTCGCAGACACCTCATTTATTTAAGAAATGCACGGTAAATCGGCTAAAGTTTCTGCCGTAGACACCCCATTTTCAAGTGAAATGAATTGCAATCTTTTTTTAAAATGAAATTGTTTATTTTTTAAAACAGTATATGCTCTTTCGGAGACACCCCGTTTCGAAAATGAAACAAATGATCTGGTTATGTGTAAATTTCTTTGTCCAACATGGACACCCCATTTCATGATGACTTCACTGTGTTGTTGTACTCATCAATTGGTGGTTGCTTTTTCAATGTGTTCCTTCTTCACTAATTATGATGTCCGCTTTCGTAAAAATATATGCCAAAAAATTTAAAATTTTTTTTGAAGGCATCGATACTATGTAGTGCACCATGATTTTTGGTAAGATGAATATATACATTTCTTACAAAAGAGAATGAATATAAATGAAGAAAGTGGTGTCGTATGAGCGAGTTATTGCGTGTAGAAAATGTTACAGGAGGATATACGAAACGACCTGTACTGCAAAATGTTTCGTTCTCTGTTAATAAAGGCGAACTTGTCGGCTTAATCGGTTTAAATGGAGCTGGGAAAAGTACGACAATTAAACATATCATCGGTTTAATGGAGCCGAAAAAAGGAACTGTCACAATTAATGGGAAAACAATTCGTGATGATATGACAGCGTACCGTTCTAGTTTCTCCTTCATTCCAGAAACGCCAGTATTATATGATGAGTTAACGTTAGAAGAACATTTGAAATTGACAGCGATGGCGTACGGTGTAGATGAAAAACAATATGAAGAACGCGTAGGACAATTATTACAAGAGTTTCGCATGAAAAATCGTTTAAAATGGTTTCCGTCTCATTTCTCAAAAGGGATGAAACAAAAAGTGATGATTATGAGTGCATTTTTAGTTGAACCATCTCTTTACATTGTGGACGAACCTTTCGTTGGTCTTGATCCGTTAGCGATTCAATCACTCCTTCAAATGATGGATCAAATGAAAAAGAGTGGTGCGGGCATCTTAATGAGTACACATATTTTAGCGACAGCAGAGCGCTATTGTGATTCATTCATTATTTTGCATCAAGGTGAAGTGAGAGCGATGGGAACATTATCAGAACTTCAATCACAATTTAATATGCCTGGTGCAACGTTAGATGATATTTACATTGCATTAACAAAGGAAGAAGATTATGAATAGCACAGCGTTATGGAAAGAACGATTTCGGCACTTTCTAAAAGAAGTTCGTACATATAGTAAATACGTATTTAATGATCATTTGAAATTTATTTTCGTATTTATCATCGGCGCAGGAGCGTATTATTACCAGCAATGGTTACAAACGTTAACACCTTCGTTTCCGACAGCGATTGTTATGGCAGTCTTACTTGGCCTCGTATTAACAGCCGGATCCATACAAACGTTATTAAAAGAAGCGGACCTCGTTTATTTACTGCCAGTTGAAGAAAAGTTAAAGCCTTACTTTACAAAGGCATTTCTCTTTACGTTTATGATTCAGTTATACATAATCGCAATGGTAGCAGCTGCGCTTGCCCCGTTATACTTCCAGCAAATGAAACAAACAGGAGCGGCTTACATATGGATTGTAATCGCGTTTGTCATTGTAAAGGCGTGGAATTTATTCGTAGCGTGGGAAAAATCATTTTTAACAGATCAAAGCGTTCAAAAAGCAGATTGGTTCATTCGTTTTATCTTAAACGGCTTATTTGTGTACTTCCTTGTAGAACGTACTTCAGTCATTTTTACCGGTGTAATTGTCTTTTTAATGGCGCTATACCTTGCTGTTATGCATCAAAAGGTGAAGGGAAAGCCGCTAAACTGGGAGTATTTAATTTCTGAAGAAGGTAAAAAAATGATGCTGCTGTACCGCATTGCGAATATGTTCGTTGATGTACCAGCGTTAAAAGAGAGAGTATCACGCCGAAAATGGCTTGATTTCATTCTTTCGATGATCGGTGAGAAACGTACATATTTATACTTATATACGAGAACATTTTTAAGATCAGGTAACTATTTCGGATTATATGCGCGTTTACTCGCTCTTGGCGGGATTATTCTTTACTTCATCCCATTTTTATATGGACGCTTTATCGTAAGTCTTATTTTCTTATACTTAATCGGCTATCAGCTATTAACCCTTTGGAAACATCACCGCATGAAAATTTGGCTTGATTTATATCCAGTAGGGGGAGATGAGAAGAAGAAAGATTTTCTTACTTTATTAAATGCGATTCTCATCATCGGTAGCGTTGTGTTTACAGTTATATTTGCATTTGCGACGAAAGATTTCATGATGACCGGCATTTTATTTGTCGTAAGCATATTATTTAGTATTGGTTTCGTTTATCAATACGGTGCAAAGCGCATTGAGCGTTTAAACTGAAAGGAATGAACCTATGATTACATATGAAGAGAAGGTTATAAAAGAATTGGAGCAGTGGAAAGCTACATTCTTGAAAGATTCTTCTATGATGACACGGTTCTCTAAAAAAGTGCAGGTGAAAGTGCAGCAGCTAGTGCCCGCGAAAGTACAAAGGGTACTAACAGAAACGATTCGGATGATGGTACAAACAATTAGTGCTGGATCAAACTTCATAAAACCGAAGCTAAAAGAAACGAACTGGTCACTGCAAAGACGAGACGATGAAGTACGTAAAAAAATGGATGAGTACAAAAAAGTCGCAGCGGCAGAAGGGGCCGGAACAGGAGCAGGTGGTATTCTCCTCGGCCTTGCTGATTTTCCGCTTCTACTTACCATTAAAATAAAATTTTTATTTGATGCAGCAACATTGTACGGATTTGATACGAGTAAAAAAGAAGAACGCCTTTTTATCCTTCACGTTTTCCAACTTGCTTTTTCGAGTGATGACTATAGAAAAGAAGTATGGAAAGCAATTGAAACGTGGGATACAGAAGAAGAAAATCATATGGACTGGGAAAAGTTCCAAACAGAATACCGAGACTATATAGATTTAGCAAAAATGCTTCAGCTCGTCCCGATAATCGGTGCCCCGGTCGGTGCATATGCGAACTATCAATTACTGCAAAGGCTTGGGGAAGTGACGATGAATTGTTATCGTATGCGCTTGCTTAATAGAAATTGATTTGCTTAACAAAAAACATCCTAAATGTGTAATTTAGGATGTTTTTTGCTATTTCTATTCATATTTTTAAAATTATTACCAATAATATACAGATAAAGGATATTTGGTTATAAAGTTACTTGAGCTTACTTTACTGTATTTAGGGGTGCAAAATATGAAAGTATCAATATTTATCACTTGTGTTGCAGATGTTTTTTATCCAGAAGTAGGAAGAGATGTTGTGGAAATTCTTGAAGATTTAGGGTGTGAAGTTGATTTTCCTAAAAATCAAACGTGCTGCGGACAACCTGCTTATAATAGCGGGTATGTTAAAGAAACAAAAACAGCTGCAAAACATATGATTGAAGCCTTTGCTAGTTCAGAATATGTTGTGGCACCATCAGGGTCTTGCGCTATGATGGTTCACGAGTTTTCTAGCTTATTTTCTGAAAGTGAAGCGGAGTGGAAGAAAAAAGCTACTGAACTTGCAAATAAAACATATGAGTTCACGCAATTTCTTGTTGAAGTATTAGGGAAAGAAGACTTAGGTGCGGAGCTTCATAAAAAAGCAACGGTTCATACATCTTGTCATATGAGCCGATTAATGGGGATTAAGGAACCGCCGCAAAAATTATTAAAATGTGTAAAGGGACTGGAAGTTGTTTCACTACCGCATAATTATGATTGCTGCGGATTCGGGGGTACATTCTCAGTGAAAATGCCAGAAATTTCTGAGCAAATGGTTGAGGAAAAAGTAAAGCATATTATGGAAACCGGTGCGGAAGTGTTAATTGGGATGGATTGTAGCTGCTTAATGAATATAAAGGGACGTTTAACACGTAATGGTTATCCAATTGATGTAAAACATATTGCTCAAGTATTAAATGAAGATCGAAAATAAGAGGGGGATATAGAGATGGGAATGAAAATTGGGAACGATCCCTTTCATAAGCGTACTGAAACAGGCATCGGGGATCAATTTATGCGACAGGCTGTTAGGAAAGCGCAAGATGGTCTTAGAATCAAGAAATTAAAAGCTACTGAGAGTCTTGGGAATTGGGAGGAATGGCGAGCTTTAGGAGAAGAAATTCGAAAGCATACATTAGAAAACCTGGATTATTATTTATATCAACTGAGTGAAAATATTGAAAAAAACGGTGGTTTTGTTTATTTTGCAAAGACTGCAGAAGACGCAAGGGAATATGTAAAAGGGATTGTAAAAAAGAAAAATGCGAAAAAAATTGTGAAATCAAAATCTATGGTAACGGAAGAGATTAGTTTAAATGAAGCGATTGAAGAAGCTGGAGCGGAAGTGTTAGAAACAGATCTTGCTGAATTTATTCTACAAGTGAACGACCACGATCCTCCGTCACATATTGTTGTTCCGTGTCTTCACAAGGATAAAGAACACATTTGTGAAATATTTAAAACAAAGTTAGATTATACTGGAACATCTGATCCTACGGAAATGGCGAGGTTTGTAAGATCTTATTTACGTGATGATTTTTTTGCAGCGGATATAGGGGTGACTGGATGTAACTTTGCTGTTGCAGAGTCTGGGTCAATTTCTATCGTAGCAAACGAAGGAAATGCAAGACTTACTACGACACTTCCGAAAACGTTGATTACAGTTATGGGGATGGAACGTATTGTTCCGACGTGGGAAGAGCTTGATGTTTTAGTAACACTTCTATGCCGAAGTTCTGTAGGGCAAAAGTTAACAAGTTATATTACAGGGTTAACTGAGCCTGGTGGGACAGATGGACCTGAGGAATTTCATTTAGTCATTGTTGATAATGGTCGTTCCGATATTGTAGGAACAGAATTCCAAAGTGTCCTTCAGTGCATTCGTTGCGCGGCATGTATTAATGTGTGTCCTGTATACAGGCATATTGGTGGACATGCATATGGCTCTATTTATCCAGGACCAATTGGAGCTGTGTTGACACCGCTTTTAGGGGGATATGATGAATATAAAGATTTACCTTATGCATCTAGCCTTTGTGGTGCTTGTACAGAAGCGTGTCCAGTGAAAATCCCGTTACATGACTTATTAATTAAACATCGCAGCCGCATTGTAGAAGAAAAACAATCACCTGTAGCTTGGAACGTGGCTATGAAAGGTTTTGAAAAAGCGGTGAAGAGTCCTAGACTATTTTCTTTTGCTGCGAAGAGCGCTCCGTATGCATTAAAACCTCTTGCAAAAGGGGATAAGATCGAGCGCGGAATTGGGCCGTTAAAAGCTTGGACGGACGCGAGAGATTTTCCAGTTCCGAAAAAACAACCGTTTCGAGAGTGGTTTGAAAAACACGTAAAGGAGAACGATGATGGCCATCCAAAATCGTGAGGAATTTTTACTCCAATTATCAGAAAAGCTTGGTAGGAAACGTCCAGAAGCAGTGAAAAGACCGAAATGGTCTTTTGCCCCGCAGTGGAATGTATTTGACGGACTCACACAAGATGAACTTGTATTAAAGTTAATGGAGCACTGCGAAGTGATTCATACAGAAGTAAAGCGAACAACAAAGGAAAATCTTGTTGAAACATTTCAATCTTTTATAAAAAAATGGAACATTAAATCAGTTATGTGTTCGAATGATGAGCGCTTTAATGAGTATGGTCTCACTCCATGTTTCAAAAATGAAGGTACAACACATTTTCGTACATGGGGATTAGAACATAAGGAAGAAGACATAGAATTTGCGAAAGCTGCTGACCTTGGCATTACGTTCAGTGATATGACTTTGGCAGAATCAGGAACCGTTGTGCTATTTAATGACGGGTTAAAAGGAAGACATGTTAGCCTTCTTCCAGAGTCCTATATTGCAATCGTTCCTAAAAGTACGATTGTACCAAGATTAACACATGCTACAAAACTTATTCATGATCAAAATAAAGCGGGAGAAAAACTGCCGGCTTGTGTGAATTTCGTTTCTGGTCCGTCAAATAGCGCAGATATTGAAATGAACCTTGTCGTAGGTGTACACGGGCCAATCAGAACAGCGTACATTATTGTGGATGATCAATAATGATTTACGTTTGCGACAGAGCGCCCACGCATGCGAGTTGGAAATATAGATGAAACATTATAAGAATACCGAAAATAGAGAGCGCTGGCTGTTAAATATAACCGGTGCTTTTTATTATGCGTGCCCTTATTGGTGAAAGTCCAGTCGCCTAGTAGCTGGCAGGCAACTGGTGGAGAAATCCTAAGAAGGAAAAATGTAATCTGTTTCAGTTTTCTACGCTACTATAACTAACTGAATTGTGTCTTTTCTTAGAAGCTAAGCACACTATAACTAGCTCCAATTATAATGAATACGATAAAGAGCAGAATGAGTAATAAAAGCCCACTACTAGCGCCCTTACCATCTTTGCCATCTTCACCGCCGCGGCTACCACTACCACCTTTACCGCCATATCCCATATGAATGGCTCCCTTATTGTTATACGTTGTTTTTACTTTATATTTTTCTAGGTTCATCAAGAAGTTCCTTTAAAAACTCTAATTAACTTGCAAATCATTCATTTTCATTTTACAATTTACTTACCGACCGGTAAGTAAAAAAAAGAAGAGGTACAGTATGACAAAAAATTTACAAACATCGCAGAACATTGTAGAGGCATCATTTAAACTAATGGCAGAGCACGGTATTGAGAAGATGAGTCTTTCAATGATTGCGAAAGAAGTAGGCATATCAAAGCCAGCTATTTATTATCATTTTCCGTCTAAAGAAGCGCTAGTTGATTTTTTATTTGAAGAAATATTTTCTGGATATCATTTTGTCAATTACTTCGATAAAGAACAATATAC
This sequence comes from Bacillus cereus group sp. BfR-BA-01316, assembly GCF_022664195.1. Taxonomy (NCBI): domain Bacteria; kingdom Bacillati; phylum Bacillota; class Bacilli; order Caryophanales; family Bacillaceae; genus Bacillus; species Bacillus cereus group sp. BfR-BA-01316. The sequence continues at coordinate 20,166 of NZ_JAKUGX010000032.1, read as the reverse complement.
GAAAGAAAACTTTGCAGAAAAGTTAATCGCAGATGGTTTACATATGTTGTCTGAGTATAAAGGTCAAGAAGGCATACTACGCGTCATAAATGAATTTATCGTAACTGCGACGCGAAATGAAAAGTACCAGAAACGCTTATTTGAAATACAAGAAGAGTTTTTAAATGGATTCCACGATTTATTAAAGCAAGGTGTGGAACTTGGCGTTGTGTCACAACATGCAACAGAAGAAAACGCGCATACGTTAGCGCTCGTTATTGATAATATGAGTAATTACATATTAATAGGATTCGATTTAAAGTATAAAGAAATTTGGATTCAAAATGTGAAAAACGTAATGAAGGGGGAATAAAGGTGAAAATGCAAAAAAACTGGTGGCTCGGGTTTTTGGGGTTTATTGGAGTGTATAAAATTCCAGGTATGATTGAAGCTTTTCAAGCGGATAAAGGTTGGTTTGCATTAATTAGTTTAGTTTGGCTACTTTGGTTCGGATATTTTATTCCTGAGAAAAAAGAGGATAAACAATAAAATTTCAATTTTATGTAAAGTTATGTAAAATATAGATTGAGAGTATTCGTATATTATATTACTAGATTTGGAGTGGTTATATGGAGCCATTGAAAAATGAAATTCATCCTGACATGGTCAAGGTGTGGAAAACGCGTTCCTTAATTGAGCTAGGAATTAGTATTATAGTCATTTTGGCATATCTTTTCTTTATGATTAAGTTTAATTGGTGGGCTTGGATTTTCTATGTGCTCATCGGATTAACAATTGTATATACGCCGTTTGATTACTTTACGTTTCCGAAACTTCGTCAACGTTATTATAGCTATCAATTAAATGAAGAAGAGCTTGAAATTCAACACGGTCTTTTCGTTGTAAAGCGCGTATTAGTACCGATGATTCGTGTACAGCACGTTACGATTGAACAAGGGCCAATTATGAGAAAACATGGATTAGCAGAATTACATATTTCAACAGCGGCAACTTCTCATAGTATTCCCGGCTTAACGATGTATGAAGCAGAAATGTTAAAAACGAGAATCGCAGAATTAGCGAAAGTGAGTGATGAGGATGTATAAGAGGCAGCATCCAATCACGATGTTATTAGAATTAAAAATAACAGATTTTATACCATTAATTATTTTCATGTTTAGTTTAAATGGAAAGTTTCCATTTTGGTATTTAATTCCCGCTGCATTCGGTTTACTCACCGTTTTTTCAGCGTTTGAAAAATGGTATTACACAACATACTGGGTTGAAGATAACGTATTACATGTTAAACAAGGGCTCTTTGTGAAGAAGGAGAGCTACTTAAATAAAGAACGTGTTCAAACGATTAATACAAGTTCTAACGTGTTATATCAAATGCTCGGTTTAAAAAAAATTCAAATCGAAACAGCTGGCGGAGGCGATGATGCAGAAGTAAGCCTAGCTGGTATTACGGAAGATGAGGCGAAGGAGCTTATTTCCTTACTAAATGAGCCAACTCCAGAAGTGAAAGCAGAAGAAACGTTAGAAGAAGTAGTAGAAAAAGAAGTCATTACAGAGGAAAAGCAAGCGACAGAGTACAAATTAACTTTGAAAGAAATTTTATTAGCATCTGTTACATCTGGTCAATTTGGATTACTATTCTCCTTAATATTTTTCGTTTACCATCAAGTAGATGAGTACATTCCGAAATGGATTAAAAACAGGGTAGAGTCTTATGTTATGGACCATGATGTATATGGGTGGATTTACATGGCAGCTATTTTACTCGTCATTTCGTGGATTGTATCCACGATTGGTTATGCATTAAAACATGGGAATTTCACAGTAAATCGAAAAAATGATGAAGTGCGTATTTCTCAAGGTTTGCTTGAAAGGAAAGAGCTTGTACTAAAGTTACACCGTATTCAAGGTATTACGATAAAAGAAGGTATTTTACGTCAGATGTTCGGTTATTGTGCTGTACAAGTAGAAGTCATTCAAAGTAAGGGAATGGGAGAAGAGAAAGACAAAGTTACACTGCATCCGATTATTCGAAAGGATCGTGTGCAAGATTTACTTGTACATTTACAATTACCATATGAACTGAATACGAACATTACATCATTACCAAAAGCGGCACTACGCCGCTACTTAATAGATAGTTTTATTTTCTTCGCTATGCTAGCAATCCCGCTTACTGGAATAAGTATATACTTTGAAAAGTATTTCATCATGTGGGCTGTATTACCGCTTGCTATCCTCATCTTTACACTTGGATATGCAACATTTAAAACAAATGGTTACGGTGTAAACGGAGAACAAATTACACTTGTTTACCGCAGTATTGGGAAATATACAGGGCTTGTCAGAAGAAGACACGTGCAGTCAATTGAAAAGACACAATCATATTTCCAGCGCCGAGCGGATTTATGTACGTATAAGTTCTCTAGTGCATCATCAGATTACAAACTAGAGCATATAAGAGTAGAAGATGCGGAGAGAATGCAGGATTGGTATAAGAAGAGAATAAGTGAGGATTAACTTGAAAAGGCTTGCCTATTATGAAAGGCAGGCTTTTTTGTTATAGAGAAATGAGTAGCTTGAAATCGGACTAGGCTTTCTTTAGTTTAATCCATATATTAGTACAACTACAGTGCACATTTATTAATATGTATTAGAAAAAAGGTAGTACGCTTCTATTTCTAGAAATTTTGTGGAAGTTTTGATATAAATGGTATACTAAAATAGAAATAGTATTAGGAGGTTGTATATGATAAGTCAGTTGAAAAGAGAAGCACTTGATGCATTAAAAGGAAAATGGGGATTAGCGGTAGGGGTAACCATATTACTTGGAATCCTTATTGGAGCTGTCGAACTTCTAATCACAGGTGTTTTCTCGATTTTTTGGGGCTGGAAAGAAGCAAGTGATTCGCTTACAGTAAATATTATTGCAATGCTTGTTATCGGTCCGTTAACAATAGGCGCCTATTATCTTGTTTTAAATGTAATCCGTGGGACTAGTGCTCGCATTGGTCATTTATTTAGATGGTTTAGCGATGGAAGTAAGTTTATGAAGTCATTTTTAACATATTTACTAATGTATGTATACTTGATGCTATGGACATTACTTCTTATTATTCCGGGTATTATTAAATCATTTTCTTATTCTATGACGTATTTTATTTTGAATGATCATCCAGAATACACAGCGAATCAAGCAATTACCGAAAGTCGCCGTATGATGAATGGACATAAAATGGATTACTTTTTACTATGCTTAAGTTTCCTTGGCTGGTTCATTTTAAGTATTCTTACTATAGGAATCGGTTTCTTATGGTTAGCGCCTTATTTTTACGCGACATCGGCAGCATTTTATGAAGAGATTTCAAAAGAATATTATAAAAAAGAAGATACTATCTTCTAATAAAACATCTAAACCACCTATTCCCTAAAGAATATAGGGAACAGATTTAATATGTGGCCCGTTTTCGGGGTTCACTTCAGGATAAGGTATAGGTTTTTATATAGAAATTCTTCCCTCTATGTTTTATCATAGAGGGTTCTTTTTGCTGTGTTATGCTAATTTATACTATAGAATAGAAAGTTAGTTGGTCTTGATTAAGTGAGAATTAATTGGAATGGCTCGTCTTTCATGGAAGACGGGTTATTTTTTTATATAAAAATGATAGAAAATAATTAATAATATATGTAAAGAAAAAAGTGAGGTGAATGTGATTGGGGAAATTTTTAATACCGTATTCATTTTCTATATTAAGTTTATTTGTTTCATTAACGGTACTTGATTTATATGATAGAATGGAAAGATTTAATGAGGAGACTTCGACCATACTTGGAAATGTAATTCAAGCTACTGCGCAAATGGGAGTCCTTACATTGTATTTTGGAGCACCTATTATTTTAGGTGGATGTCTTCTTGGAGAGTTATTGTTTAGATTTATCATTGTACCCTTTAAATTGAGCTATATTATATCTTTACTATTATATTTGCTTTTAGCTTTTAGTATTGTTTTTATCTTTTTTTTCGTAACGATAGGAATGCCAACTACATATGAAGATTCTAGTACTCTTCAAATGATGTATTTCATGGGGATAACTATGATTTGCGCTGTTACATTCTTTGTGAACCGGAATATATGGGAGAAAAAATAAGTTAATAATGGAGTGAACAAATGAAATACACTTGTCCATGCTGCGGATATAAAACATTAGAAGAAGAACCACCAGGTACATATGAAATTTGTAAAATATGTTATTGGGAAGATGATGAGGTTCAGTTTAACGATCATGACTTTGAAGGCGGAGCAAATAAGGCCTCGTTAAGGCAAGCGCAGAAAAATTTCATTGCGTTTGGTGCTTGCGAGGAATGTTGTATGGGATTAGTTAGAAAGCCGACTAGCGAAGATGTGAAGGATGTTAGTTGGAAGCAAATTTTATAAATAAAAATGATATAAAAAAAGCATCTAGCAAAAGTACTAGATGCAAATAAAAACACAAGGGAAGATAAATGTCTTCCCGTTTCCCGTAAGTAATTATATCAAAAAAATTATAAAAAACTAGCTTTATTTTTAATATAATTGATGTGTGAAGCTATGAAAGTAAAAGATTACACTATTTTCGTAGTGTTTTATTAAAAAAAAGAGTTGTGTCCATGATTAATTTCAAACCAGAAAATTTAAACCAACTATTAAAAGTGATGCTGATTAGTGCAAATAAGTCTTATGACGCGATTAAAGATTATGAATTTACAGGCAAATCGGTAGCGTTCCGTATAGATTTTGAGTATGTAGATGTTGCTCTTATGGTTACAGATATGTTAGGAAGATCTGCTTCTAAATTTAACATTTTGCCATATGCTCGTCCTAATACGAATGAAATAGATTACATACAGTTTCAAGTGTATTCGATTAATGAAGGGAATTTTAAAGAAATGCTCGATACGATGTGATAACTATAATTTTACAAAATTGTATATAAAACCTTATTTTCTGCTAATATATAATTAATAAATTCATATAATTGGAGTGATGAGATGCAGCCGTTAGAAAAGGAGATTCATTCTAATATGCTAAAAGTGTGGAGAAGTCACGCTTTAATTGGGGCGGCAGTTATACTAGCAGTCGTAATTGCGTATTTCTTTTTTATGATCAATTTTAATTGGTGGGGCTGGTTGTTTGGATTGTTAGTAACAGGCGCTATTACATTTATACCACTTGATTATTTTGTGTTTCCAAATTTACGTCAGCGTTATTATAGTTACAGATTAAATGAAGAAGAGATTGAAATTCAAAAAGGAATGTTCGTTGTAAAGCGCGTGCTTATTCCGATGATCCGCGTGCAGCACGTAACGATTGAGCAAGGGCCAATTATGAGAAAGTATAATTTAGCAGAATTACATATTTCAACAGCGGCAACTTCTCATAGTATTCCAGGCTTAACGAAAGAAGAAGCAGAGCAGTTGAAAAGACAAATTGGAGAACTTGCGAAAGTGAGTGATGAGGGTGTATAAGAGGCAACATCCGATCACGATATTATTAGGTATTAGAATTGCGGGTTTATTGCCTTTTATCTTTCTTGTAATATTTCGCTCTGATGAGAATGAGCCTTGGTATTTGTTTTATTTTGTTTTGTTGTTTCTATTATTCGTTATGGCAATCTTTTCAGCTGTAAAATGGTATTTCAAAGTGTACTGGATTGAGAATAATATTTTACATATAAAACACGGTGTTTTTGTGAAGAAGGAAAGTTATTTAAATAAAGACCGTGTGCAAAACATTAGTACATCTTCTAATGTCATTTACCAACTGCTTGGACTTGCGAAATTAAATATTGAAGTAGCGGGCGGCGGTAGTGAGCCAGAAGTGATGTTAGCTGGTATTAAAGAAGATAAAGCGAAGGAACTGATTGCTTTATTACATAAAGAGAGCAGCGTTCTGAGTGAAGAGGCGCCCGCAGAAGAAGAAAGTAAGACGGTTTATCAGTTAACAGCGAAAGAAATTTTATTCGCATCCATTACATCTGGCAGATTCGGGTTAGTATTTTCTGGACTACTGCTTATTTACACAGAGTTTAATGAATTTCTTCCGAAATGGCTCATAAATAAAGTAGAAGCGTATGTGATGGATAACGGTGTATATGAATTAATTGTTATGGCCGCGATTTTAATGGCGATTTCGTGGGTCATTTCTACAATTGGCTATGCGTTAAAATATGCGAACTTTAAAGTAGAGCGAAACGGAAATGAAATTCGCATCGTACAAGGATTATTTGATAAGAAAGAGTTTGTTTTAAAACTACACCGCATTCAAGCGATTACTGTGAAAGAAGGAATTCTTCGCCAGCCTTTCGGTTATTGTTCTGTCGAAGTGGAAATCATTCAAAGTATAGAATCCGCCGGTAATGAAGTGATGTTACATCCTTTCATGAAGAAAAAAGATGTACAGCAGTTACTTGCCTATTTACAGTTGCCGTATGAAATAGAAGAAGAAATCGTTCATTTACCGAAGGCTGCATTGCGCCGTTACGTCGTAATGGGCTGGATTACAAGTGCTGTGCTCGCTGTGCCAATCGCTGGTGCGAGTATATATTTTAAACAACATACTGCGTTGTTCGTTCTTATACTGCTATTTACTGTATTTACAATACTTGCATACGCTAGGTATAAAAGTGGTGGATATATGATACGAGAAAATCAGTTAATAATGGTGTACCGAGGCCTTGCGAAATATACAGGGATCATGCGAAGAAGGCATGTTCAAGTAGTAGGATATAATCAGTCGCATTTTCAAAAGAAAGACGAGTTATGTACAGCTGCCATATCGGTAGCGGGGCATAGGTATAAAGTGAAGCATATGCGAAAAGAAGACGCGCTTTGCATATATAATTGGTACAAAGAAAAAGGAAACACCAGTGTGTAATGGTGTTTCCTTTTTTGTCGTTAAATCGATATCTTTAGTCGAATCGTTGATATATTTCAAGATGTGATAGATATATTGAAAAAATCGTTCATATAATTTCACATACCGTGGGCTCCGAACTCAGCAAACTAAACTAACACATCAAAAGTAGTCACGAACGACGGGCGAGAAAAAATGCTTTTTTGCTGTTCTGCATGTGGATGCGCCTGTGCTTCTGCATGTGCAGGGCGTTTTTTATGAGCGTTTTCGAATGAACGTGATTCTGTCCAGTCTTTAAAGTTTTGCTCTGTTTCCCACATCGTTAAAATGACATATGTATCATTACTTAATGGGCGAAGAACGCGGATTGCCTGGAAACCAGGTTCGTTTTCGATAAGACCTGCACGGTTTTTAAAACGGTTTTCAAATACAGGGCGACCTTCGTCTGTTACAGAAATGTTGTTACAAACGATGTAGCCAGGTTGTCCTTTAAATTCTCCAACAGCGTCTAATACGTCATACTGAAGTGCAGATTCTACAGATTCTTCAGTATTTTCTTTGTAAAACATATCTTTTTCGTTATTTTTTGCAGTGAAATGTGCCTGTTCTAGAGGTGTTTCGTATGAAATAATAGCCTTCATTTTAATGCCCCCTTTATAGTTTGTCTCTATTATATCAACTCTTGTGAAAAACTTCGAAGATTATATACATAAAGATAGTCCTTTTTCAAATAATAAATGTACCATCATTTGGAAAGAAGGCCGATGTATGAAGAAAGCAAAGTGGACTTTATTAGGCGGGGTAGCAACGTTTGTAGTAGCGATTGTACTCTATAAACTTATTGTGTTAACTGGTGGCTATATGATGGATGAAAAGCAGCTTGTTTTCCACTCTTCATCACGTATCGTTGACCAGAAAGGAAAAGAAATTACGAAGTTATATGTAGAAAATAGAGAGCTCGTGCCGATCGAAGAAATTCCAAAGTACGTGCAGCAAGCATTTATTGCTGTGGAAGATTCTCGTTTTTATGAGCATCAAGGAATTGATTACCCTTCTATATTTCGGGCGCTTTATAAAGACGCATTAGCTGGAGAGAAGGTAGAAGGCGGTAGTACAATTACGCAGCAACTAGCTAAAAATGTCTTTTTAACTCACGAAAAAACATTTACGCGTAAATTGAAAGAGGTCGCAATTTCTCTTCAATTAGAGCAAAAATATACGAAGCAGCAAATTCTTGAAATGTATATGAACCATATTTATTTCGGTCATGGGGCATATGGTATTCAAGCGGCAGCAAAGTTGTATTTTAATAAAAATGTAGAAGATTTAACAGTGGAAGAGGGAGCCATGCTTGCAGGGCTTCCGAAAGCGCCAAATGGCTATTCACCGTACGTATCTTCTGAGAAGAGTAAGGCACGCCGTGATTTTATTTTGTCACTTATGCATAAACAAGGCTATTTAACAGCGGAAGATAGTGTTCGTTACCAAGGAAAAACAATCGCTCTTTATAAAAATTCAGATGAACGTGAACTCGCATATATGCCGTATATCGATATGGTTATAGATGAAGCGGCGCGTTTATATGGTTTATCGCATCAAGAAGTACTGCGCGGAGGATATACGTTTGTCGTACCGATGGATGAAAAAGTTCAAAAGGTAGCATATAACCAGTTTCAAGATGCGAGAAATTTCCCTGGTAAAGAAAACGGGGCGCAAGGTGCATTTTTATTAATGGATAATCAGACTGGCGGAATTAAAGCCGCGATTGGAGGAAGAGGGTATGTTCCGAGAGGGCTTAATCGCGTTTTTGCAAAGCGGCAGCCTGGTTCTGTTTTAAAGCCGCTTATTGTATATGGACCTGCACTCGAGACGAAGAAATATAATCCATATTCTTTATTAACGAATGAAAAAAGTTCGTTTGAAGGCTATGAACCTCGAAATTATAATCATGAGTATGCGAAAGAGATGACGATGTACGATGCGGTATTAGAATCAGCAAATGTGCCAGCTGTATCTTTATTAAATGAATTAGGGGTAGATGAGGGAAAGCAATATTTAGAGAAAGGGAATGTTCATATTGCGGACTCAGGTTTAAGCACAGCACTTGGCGGGCTAAAAAATGGTGTTTCTCCATTTGATCTTGTCAAAATGTACCGATCTTTTTTAGCAAATGGGAATATTATCGAACCGCACGTTATCGATAAAGTATTAAATAGACACGGAGCAGTCATTGGAGAATCATCAAAAGCTGAAACGAAAGTCTTTTCGAAGCAAACGGCATGGTATATGACAAAGATGCTTGAAGGAGTTGTGAAAGAAGGTACGGCGAAAGCTGGCGTATATAATGGAGCTTTAGCTGGAAAAACAGGCACAACTTCATTGCCGAATGATGACCATGGCGCGCGTGATATGTGGTTTGTTGGATATACACCGAATTTAGTAGGTGCAGTTTGGATTGGCTATGACCGCACCGATAAAGAGCATCAATTACAAGATGGAAATGCATCTGCAACGATGTTATTTAAAAAGATTTTAACGAAAGCAAATATACAAGATAAAGCGAGTTTTCATAGACCAAAAGGTGTTGAAACAATTGGGCTGCCAATTCGTTTAGATAAGATTAAAAACGTGGAAGCAAAACTAGCTTTTAGTCCTTTCGGTTTATTTGCAATGAAACTAAGCTGGACGCCGCTTCCTGATGAGAGAATTATGTATCGAATTTATAAAGTTGAAAAAGGAAGGCATACTCACGTTGGAACGGTAAAAGGAACAGGGAAATATGAGGAAAAGTTTATTAATATATTCTCAAAACCAAGTTTTTACGTTGTGCCATATGACACACAAACGAACCGTGAAGGAGAAAAGTCAAAAGTAGCTAAACCGTAGTTTTTCTCTGTGCTATAATAAGAATGTTGTGAAAATAGTAAACGGTTTTACGAACGTTTGTGTCAATTTAATGAACAACGTACATAATGTTATGCATTTTGTTTTTACAAGCTGTATAGTAAAAAAAGATAAATATCGGAATAGAGCATATTTAAAGAAAAAGCATTGGTAAGGAAGGGAGCTAGGGTCTTGGTAAGAACTATAAATGAGACATTTTTAAAAGCATGTAAGGGGGAACGTACAGAGTATGTACCAGCATGGTATATGCGTCAAGCAGGTCGTTCACAGCCGGAATATAGAAAGATAAAAGAGAAATATTCTTTATTTGAAATTACACATAATCCAGAGCTGTGCGCTTACGTTACAAAGTTGCCAGTTGATCAATATAACGTAGACGCAGCAATTCTTTATAAAGATATTATGTCACCACTACCTGCAATTGGTGTTGATGTGGAAATTAAATCTGGCATTGGTCCAGTTATCGATAATCCAATCCGTTCTTTACAAGACGTAGAAAAATTAGGGGAAATCAATCCAGAAGATGATGTACCTTACATACTAGATACAATTCGTTTATTAACGACAGAAATGTTAGATGTACCGTTAATCGGTTTTTCAGGAGCTCCATTTACGTTAGCGAGCTATATGATTGAAGGCGGTCCTTCTCGTAACTATCATAATACGAAAGCGTTTATGTATGCAGAGCCGAAAGCTTGGTTCGCATTAATGGATAAGCTTGCAGATATGGTTATTACATATTTAAAAGCGCAAATTAACGCAGGAGTAAAAGCTGTTCAAATTTTCGATTCTTGGGTTGGAACAGTAAATGTAGCGGATTACCGCATATTTATTAAACCAGCGATGGAGCGTATTTTTGCAGAAGTTCGCACGATGGGTGTTCCAATGATTATGCACGGCGTTGGGGCTGGACACTTAGTGAATGAATGGCACGACTTGCCTCTTGATGTAGTAGGTTTAGATTGGCGCTTATCAATCGAAGAAGCACGCGCACGCGGTGTTCATAAGGCGGTACAAGGAAATATGGATCCTTCGTTCTTACTAGCGCCTTGGCCTGTTATTGAAGAACATGTAAAAGGTATTTTAGATCAAGGGATGAAGCAGCCAGGTTACGTATTTAACTTAGGTCACGGCGTATTCCCAGAAGTAAATCCAGATACATTAAAACGCTTAACTACATTTATTCATGAATACTCTAAAGAGCAGTTAGCGAAGTAAAGGAGATTGGCTGTATGAAAAAGAAAATTGGTTTGCTTGTAATGGCATACGGAACGCCATATAAAGAAGAAGATATTGAACGTTACTATACACATATTCGCAGAGGAAGAAAGCCAAGTCCTGAAATGCTAGAAGATTTAACAGAGCGTTACCGTGCAATTGGTGGTATTTCTCCTTTAGCTACTATTACATTAGAGCAAGCTAAAAAGTTAGAGACGCGTTTAAATGAAATGCAAGATGAAGTAGAGTACCACATGTATCTTGGTTTAAAACATATTGAACCGTTCATTGAAGATGTAGTACAAGCTATGCATAAAGATGGAATAGAAGATGCAATTGCACTCGTTCTTGCCCCTCACTATTCTACTTTTAGCGTGAAGTCGTATGTAGGACGAGCGCAAGAAGAAGCAGAAAAACTTGGAAACTTAACAATTCACGGCATTGATAGCTGGTATAAAGAACCGAAATTTATTCAGTATTGGGTCGATGCAGTGAAAGGTATATATAACGGTATGTCAGAAGCAGAACGTGAAAAAGCAGTGTTAATCGTATCTGCACATAGCTTACCAGAGAAAATTATCACACTCGGCGATCCATATCCAGATCAATTAAATGAAACAGCTGACTATATTGCACGTGGTGCTGAAGTAGCAAATTATGCAGTTGGCTGGCAAAGTGCCGGAAATACACCAGATCCTTGGATTGGTCCAGATGTACAAGATTTAACGAGAGAACTAAATGAAAAGTACGGCTACAGTTCATTTGTATATGCACCAGTTGGATTTGTAGCGGAACATTTAGAAGTTTTATATGACAATGACTTTGAGTGTAAAGTTGTAACGGATGAAATTGGCGCGAAATATTATCGTCCAGAAATGCCAAACGCATCATCTGCATTTATCGACTGTTTAGCAGATGTTGTATTAAAGAAAAAAGAATCTGTAATGTAAGTAGAAAGGGGGAGCTTACTTGAGGGAAAAAGTTGTGATCATCGGCGGTGGCATCACAGGATTAACAACAATGTATAACTTACAAAAAGAAATTCGTGAAAAAAACTTGCCGATAGATGCATTGCTTATAGAAGCGTCTGGTAAACTTGGCGGGAAAATTCAAACCGTGCAAAAAGATGGATTTACAATTGAACGTGGCCCTGATTCCTTCTTAGCAAGAAAAAAGAGTGCAGCTAAATTAGTGAAAGAATTAGGACTTGATGCTGAACTTGTAAATAATGCGACTGGTCAATCGTTCGTTCTCGTAAACAATCGGCTACATAAAATGCCGAGCGGTTCAATGATGGGAATTCCAACGCAAATTACGCCGTTTCTCTTTTCCGGATTGTTCTCCCCAATTGGTAAATTAAGAGCTGGTTTTGACTTGTTAATGCCTAGATCAAAACCAGTTTCTGATCAATCACTCGGGCAGTTTTTCAGGCATCGTCTTGGAAATGAAGTCGTTGAAAATTTAATTGAGCCATTATTATCTGGTATTTATGCAGGGGATATTGATGAAATGAGTTTAATGTCAACATTCCCTCAAATTTATCAAATTGAACAGGAGCACCGTAGTATTTCACTCGGTATGCGTACGCTCGCTCCAAAACAAGAGAAGGCTGAAATGAAAAAGGGAATCTTTAAAACTGTGAAAACCGGTTTAGAATCTATAGTAGAATCTCTTGAAGTGAAGATTCCTAATGATATGGTAATGAAGGGAACTCGTATTGAAAAAGTTGCAAAACTTGGTGATAGTTATACGATTACTCTTAGTAACGGAAAAGAAATGGAAGCAGGTGCGATTGTAGTTGCAGCACCGCATAAAGTATTACCGTCTATGTTTGCGCAGTACAAGCAGTTTCGTTTCTTCCGTAACATTCCGTCTACATCAGTTGCAAACGTGGCACTCGCTTTCTCGAAGTCTGCAATTCAGCGTGATATTGATGGTACCGGATTTGTTGTATCAAGAAATAGTGATTACACGATTACAGCGTGTACGTGGACACATAAAAAATGGCCACATACAACGCCAGAAGGAAAAACGCTTCTTCGCTGTTACGTCGGACGCCCAGGTGATGAAGCGATTGTCGAACAAACGGACGAAGAAATTGTGCAGCTCGTATTAGAAGACTTACAAAAGACAATGGATATTACAGAGGATCCAGAGTTTACAATTGTAAGCCGATGGAAAGAAGCGATGCCTCAATATACAGTAGGCCATAAGGAGCGAATGCAGAAGCTCACAACATTTATGGAGGAAGAATTGCCAGGTGTGTATTTGGCAGGTAGTTCTTACGCTGGTTCTGGTCTTCCGGCTTGTATTGAGCAAGGTGAGAGAGCGGCACAGCGTGTGTTATCTCATTTAGAGAAAGTAATTGGAACCGAATTAGTCGCACATTAAAATATTTCAAACAAAACGCCTTCAATTATATTGAAGGCGTTTTGTTTATTGGATAAAATACCTGTTAGTCAATAAACCTATATAAGTTATTTTGTATTATAGTTTGAAAACTTGTAAATTAAATAAATTTTGTGTAAAACTTGTCGAAATAGCATTCTATATAACGAATCATTTGATATGATAGAAATGCTGAGAAAATATGAAATAGGGAGAGGAAAATGGCTGTGAAGAAATTGTTAAGTATCTTTTTATCATTATTGTTATTGCTTTCATTTACTGGAACTTTAGCGCAGGCGGAAGAAACTACTTCTATGTCAGTAGAAAAAGCAATTCAAGTATTCAAGCAGCAAGGGAAAACGAAGGGGATAGTGGAAGGATATATCGTTGGATATACGCAAAGTCCTTCTAAGTACACAAAGGATCCGGCTAAGTTTGACGACACAAATGTGGCAATTGCCGATTCGCCAAACGAAACGAATCCAGACAAGATCATGCCTGTTCAGTTGCCAAAAGGCGATGTGAGATCGGCAGTAAATGTGAAAGATCACCCTGAAAATATCGGGAAGAAAGTTAGGTTGACAGGGACGCTTGAATTATATTTTAGTAGCCCAGGTTTAAAATCAGTAACAGCTCATAAGTTTCAAGGGGAAGAACAAAACCGTGTTAGCGATGTAGTAGCATCACCAAATGGCGGGGAAGTTGCTAAAGGAACAGCAGTAACATTAACAACGAACACAGAAGGAGCAACAATCTACTATACGTTAGATGGCTCTAATCCTACAAATAAAAGCGTTCGCTATAACGGACAAATTGTAGTGAATGAAAATAGTGTAGTGAAAGCAATCGCAGAAAAAGAAGGGCTTACTTCTTCAGCGATTTCAACATTTTCATTTATAATCGTAACAAATGAACCAGTTCGTATTCATGATATTCAAGGGAAATCACATATTTCTCCTTACAATGGGAAGAAAGTAAATAATGTGGAAGGCGTTGTCACAGCGCTTGATAAAAATGGTTTTTATATAGAAGATAATCAGCCGGATAATGATCCAGCTACTTCAGAAGGTATTTACGTATACAAAAAAGATGCGAATGTAGCGGTAGGAGATCTTATTCAAATTGATGGAGAAGTAGAAGAATATGTTGGACCTGGATATGCAGAACGTTTTGAAACAGACTTAACGACGACTGAAATTAAGGCGAGTCGCATTGCTGTAATCGCAAAAGATCAACCTTTACCAGCACCGATTGTACTAGGAGAAAACGGTGTGAAAATCCCTGATCAAATTATCGATAATGATGCATTCGGTTTATTTGATCCAAATGAAGATGCAATCGATTTTTATGAAAGTGTAGAAGGTATGCGTGTTACGATGCCAGCGCCAAAAATTATCGCTCCTCAGAAAAACGGAAATTTATATGTAACAGTAAAAAATGGCGGAGATAAAGTAGTAACGAAATATGGTACACCGCTTTTAGATGAAAACCAATTAAACCCTGAACGTCTTTCTGTAAAGGTACCTCGTGATTATGTCGCGAAAGTAGGCGATACGTTCACTGGAGATATAACGGGAGTAGTAGGATATGACTACGGTTCATACCGCATTTCGCCAGTAACGGAATTACCATCTGCAGTAGATGGTGGATTTAAGCAAGTAGGGGCAAATATTCAGCCGCGTCTTGATAAGTTAACAGTTGCTACATATAATATTGAAAACTTCTCAGCGAATAAAAAAGAAACATCAGATGAGAAAGTAAAAGCGTTAGCTTATTCTATTAAATACAATTTAAAAATGCCAGATATTATCGGTGTAGAGGAAATGCAAGATAATAATGGATCGATTAATGACGGAACAACAGATGCTTCTTTAAGTGCAAAACGTATTATTGATGCAGTTTTAGAAATTCGTGGACCGAAGTATGAGTATGTAGAAATTGTGCCAAGCAACAATCAAGACGGAGGAGCACCAGGAGCTAATATTCGCGTCGGTTTCTTCTATAATCCATCACGTGTGAAATTAGCGACAGTACCGAAGTTACTAGATAAAAATGTAGTCCGCATCGGAGACGAAAATCCATTATTTGAAAGTACACGTAAACCGTTAGCAGCAGAATTTACATTCCAAGGACAAAACGTCGTTGTTGTTGCAAATCACTTAAACTCAAAATTAGGAGATGCAACGCCATTTGGAAAAGTACAACCTCTCGTATTAAAGAGTGAAGAAAAACGAGTACAATTAGCACAAGAAGTGAATCATTTCGTAAAAGGTATTCAAGAAAAGAATACGAATGCGCCAGTTGTTGTATTAGGTGATATGAATGACTTTGAATTCTCTAAACCGTTAGAAGCACTGCAAGGAACGATATTAAAAGATATGTTAAACACAGTGCCGAAAGAGAACCGCTACACGTACATTCATGAAGGAAATGCACAAGTGCTAGATCATATTTTAGTAACGAATAACATCGCACCGCACACAATTGTAGACCCTGTACACCTAAACTCAAACATTATGAAAGAACATGGACGCGTAAGTGACCACGACCCAGTACTTGCTCAAATTGATTTGAAGAAGGCTTCTTAAAGTAGGGGAACGCTTAGGTAACTAAGCGTTCTTTTTTGTTTTTACATCGTCATAGAATTATACAGAGGGAATTCCTTTTTTTATGATTTGGTGATAATATTAATTAAATATTCAGACTTTAAACGAGAGAGGTGTAGATATATGGTAGCACAAATAAATGGAAAATTAATGAATCAGCTTGCAATTTTTTTTAGTACAGTCGTCATGCTTCAGTTTGTAGCCGATATAACAGGGCTTACCCAGAATCTAGATAGTATGTATTACTTAATAAATACAGCAACTTCCTATGTAACGTTTAGTTTGGCGGTTATTTTTACTTTAATAGGTGCAAGAAGAGAATTAAGTAAATATGCAATTATTTCATTATGTTTAGTGGTAGCTATTAAAGCAATTTACTTTGCGGCTGTTGTTATTTTGTGGGGATTGGCTGGTACGCCGTAAATGAATAGAAAAAACCTAATTTCCAAGATAACGTGAGGAAATTAGGTTTTTATAATGGCTGAAAAGCTTTTCTACATCGATCTCGTTTTTGAAGTCTTCTCATATATCTTTTTTTGTCCCGTTGTAATCCTTTTATGTACATGAATAAGCTGACAAGGAAGAAAAATGTACATTGTAAAATATACGGTGACATCCCGTGTAATGGTTGTTTCGGATCATATAAGTGAATAGGTGCTCCGCCTATTGTAGGGAATATTGTATTTAGCAGGACGAAAGGAATGGAAGTAACTGCAAATGGAAATAGAAGTGCCATGTAATCCTTTTGTGACCATGTGGACGCTGATAAACCTAAGAGGGCCATTAAACCAGCGAATAAAAAGTTAATCCCAATATATAGATAAATATAAGTGATGGGAGAAGAGAAATATAACTCTGCGAACATTCCGTTGCCGTTTATCATGCTAGTACTGACGGTGGGATCTCCATTTGGAATTGTTAATTTGCAAAGTAATAAAGAAAGAATGAACGGTAAAGTATAAAGAAATCCACCGCAAAAAAATGTAACGATATATTTTGTAAAGGAATACGAGAATAGGGAAATTTCCTTACTTATAAAAGCTTTGAAACCATCGGATTTATCGGAATTATAACTTGTACTAAATGGCAAACTTGCAATAACAGGCATTAATAATAAATAAACATCCATTTCATTATTACGAAACCCAATCCATTTAAAAGCAGTTGCCATAGCCCCATTCGCTGCGTCTCCTAAATAACGCATTACATAATAATAATGATAAATAGAAATAAGAACTAATCCACTAAACATAATAATTAAAGAAACCCGACTACAAAAAGCTTGCCTTATATTTAAACGAAGCGCACGCATCATGACTGAAAAAGCCTCCACTATTTTTATAAATATGTTTACTTTCTATATTACTATTAAATGTAAGGATTTTCTTGGTTTTTTATTTGTTTATTAGAAAAAGAGGGATTTTTGTGTTGTTAGGTAAGGTTTAACTGTAGAAGAAGATTGTCAGAGTGAAAGGAAAAGAGAGGACATATTGAATTCTAGTTCAGACAAAATTACGCTTTTTACGTTGAAATAAGAAAAAGGTGTTCATAAAAATTATATCTGAAGAACATTTTTTCCTTTCCCCTTTTTTTCTGATACACTATGACAGTATTATATAGATTGACTGGAATGTTTTTGTACTGGGAATAACTAAAAAGAGAACTTGTATAGAATGTAAGCGTGTGGTAATATCAAATATGTACCGATTGACTATATTATCCAATTGGTCATTTTTGGAGGTGACGATGTGGCGATAGATCGAAAACGTTCTATTATTGAAGCTGCAACAAAGTCTTTTTCAGCATTCGGTTATAAGGCGACGACGATGGATCAAGTTGCGAAGTTAGCGAATGTAGGAAAAGGAACAATTTATACTTTTTTCAAAAATAAAGAAGAACTATTTGGCGAAATTATTTCTAATTTAATTACAGAAATGAAGCAAGTTGCAGAAAATGCAATTCGTTCAGATATTTCATTTTTTGAAAATGTACATAGAGCATTATATAGCATATTAGAATTTAGAAAAGAACATCAGCTCATGATTAAACTAATTCAAGAAGAGCGTGATATGGGAACGAAAGAAGTACAAGAAGTGATGCAACAAGTAGATGTGGAAATCATTTCTGTCATCCAATCTTATTTAGAGATTGCGATTGAAAAAGGTGAGATTAGCAAATGTGATCCAGAAATTACAGCGTTTATTATGCTTCGCCTATACGTTTCGCTTATTTTTGATTGGGAAAAAAATCATGAACCGTTAGAAAAAGAAAAAATCTCGGAATTATTCGAACTTTATTTATTAAAAGGATTGTCAAATTAAGATAATCCTTTTAATATTATAAAAAATGACTAATTGAACAAATCGGTCAAATGTATGAGAAGGGTGGTTAAATAGTATAATCAAGTAGATGAAAATGTGCATAGTATAAATTCGGGGATAAGGCATATGTATGAACAGATATAGCCTTTTTATTTGGGTAAAAATGACTAAATAGACATTTCGGTCATTTTTAAAAAGGGGGATAAATTATGAAATGGCATAAGTTGCTTAGTAAAGAATTTGCAGAGATTATAAAAAGTAAAAAAATATTAATCTCAATCATTGCGGTTTTATTTGTACCGATTTTATATGCGGGTATGTTTTTATGGGCCTTTTGGGATCCGTATGAACAGCTAGATGACTTGCCAGTTGCGGTAGTCAATTTAGATAAAGGTGCAGAACTTGATGGGAAACCAATTGAGGTCGGGAAAGGGCTCGTTGATAACTTAAAAGATAATAAAAGTTTTAAATGGGAATTTGTAAGTGAAAAAGAAGCGAAAGAGGGAATGGAAGGCAGAAAGTATTACATGTTAGTACGTATTCCAGATGACTTCTCAAGTAACGCTACAACGTTATTAAAAGACGATCCGAAACCATTAAACTTAGAATATATTCCAAATGAAAGTTTAAACTTCTTATCTTCACAAATTGGCGGAACAGCAATTGAAAAAATTAAAGGTGAAGTATCAAGCACGTTAACAAAAACATATGCAGAGAAAATGTTTGATTCTATTAAAGACGTCTCAAAAGGATTAGCAGATGGAGCGGACGGAGCAAATAAGTTACATGATGGAGCTAGTGAGTTGCATGATGGATCAAGTAAAGTGACGGATGGGCTCCATACACTTCAAGGGAAATCCGGGGAGATGAAAGATGGAGTTCAGAAATTAGCAGATGGATCTAATAAATTACAAGATGGGTCCGGAAAAGTAACAGCAGGTTTAAATACATTAAATAGCAAAACAGGTGAAATACAGACTGGTATAGGGAAATTACAAGATGGATCCCAGAAAGTAACCGATGGTTTGAATACATTAGCAAATAAATCAGGTGAATTAAAAACAGGAACGAATGAATTAGCAAATGGTATGGAAAAGCTTGTTGGTGGACAAAGTCAATTAGAAGAAGGTTCTCAAAAAATTGAAAAGGGTTTGCAAGAGTTAAATAGTAAAGTGAAAAATTCTGTTGCAGGTTTAGAGGAAATGCAGTCGAAAGTTCCTACTATATTAAATACGGTAAATGAGAAAATGAACGGAGCTGAAGAAAACGTAAATCAGTTAAATGAATTTACTCAATCAACAGCAGGAGATGCAAAAACTGCAGCACAAGATGTAGCTAATTTGCAAAAGCAAATCGAGAGTTTACCAAAAGAATATCAAGAGCAGTTACAACCGTATATAACAAATGCGGCAAAAAGTACAGCCACAGTTCAGCAAAAAGCTATTGGAGTAGCAGGTGGAACAAATAAATTAAATGAAGAAGTAAAACAATTAAAAGGTGAAATAAATCAAACAACAAGTGATGCGCAAAACAAACTACCGAATACAGCGAAATTGCAATCTTTAACGGATGGTATTGAGGAATTAGCCAGTGCACAAAAAGGATTTGTTGAAAAATTTCAAGGGTTTGGTGAAGGATTAAGTAATGCCAAAGTGGGTGTAGATAAATTAAATAACGGGTCAGGTCAATTAATTGATGGAGTAACCCAATTAGCGGATGGCTCGGGCAAAGTAACAACAGGCATAGGCACTTTAAATGGTGGTCTAAATAAAATGTCAACTGGCTCAACCCAGCTAATCGATGGAGTAAATAAACTAGCAGATGGATCTGGAAAAGTGA